>JAIVJC010000128.1 GCA_020200235.1 Acidobacteriota bacterium
CTCGTCGAGGACGCGCACGGCGCGCGCGTCCCCTACGGCTTGGTGCGCTACTCCGACGGCGAGGTGAGAGTCGATTACACCGAGGAGCTGCGCGAGACTTTGCTGGAAACGCTGGAAGAGATTCGCGAGGCGCGCGAGGCTGAGGACGTACACCGCAGCCACGACGAGCGGCGTCGCTGCGCCGCTTGCGGCTACCGCGACGCGTGCGACGAGTCTTTAAGCAAGGATGAAGGATGAAGGATGAAGGATGAAAAAGGGCTGACGCTTAATCAGCCTTCCCTTCATCCTTCATCCTTCATCCTTCATCCCTAATTTCCCACCGGCGCGTCGAGCATGTCGTGGCGCGTGATGATGCCGGTGATGCGCCCGTACTCCTCGACGAGGACGGCGGGGCTCTTCTGGAGCTGCCGCGTCACGTCTGCGGCGCTCACGTCAACGTCCAAGACGGGGAAGCTCGCGCCCATCACTTCGCTGACGGGCGACTCTAACAGGTCGCGGTTGCCGAGCACCTTCGCGAGCACGCGGTTCTCTCTCAAGCTACCGATCGACTTCCCTTCCTCGATGACGGGGATGTGTTCGAGCCCCATCTCGTCCATCTTCGCGAGCGCGTCGGCGACGCGCGTCTGCGGCGTGAGGTGGACGAGGGACTTCGGAGCCTGCCCCCCCTTCGTGCCCGCGATGAGACCCGCCGTGAGGCGCTGCGGCTCCAGCAGTCGCTTCTCCTTCAGCCACTCGTCCGAGTGGAACTTCGTCAGGTAGTGCTCGCCCGTGTCGCAGACGATGAAGACGACGACGCCCGTCTCGTCCAAGCCGCGCGCGACGCGCAGAGCCGCCGCGAGGTTCGTGCCCGTCGAGCCGCCGCAGAAGATCCCCTCGCGCCGCCCGAGCTGGCGCGCCAGCTCGAACGACTCGCGATCAGTGACGTTGATGATCTCGTCGACGTACTTCATGTGCACGTTGTCGGGGATGATCTCCTGGCCGATCCCTTCGACGAGGTAGGGCGAAGCCTCGCCCGTGCGCCCCGTCTCTTTATAAGTTTTGAAGACCGAGCCGTAAGGGTCTGCGCCGATGATCCGGACGTTCGGGTTCGTCTCTTTGAGGAAGCGGCCCGTGCCGGAGATCGTGCCGCCCGTGCCCAAGCCCGAGACGAAGTGTGTGACACGGCCGTCGGTCTGCTCCCAGATTTCGGGACCCGTCGTGCGGTAGTGCGCGAGCGGGTTCGCCGGGTGCGCGTACTGGTTGGGGTTGACGAGCGGCGTGTTGCCGATGAGACCGAGGACGTTTTCGTAGAACTTCATTAACTTGACCCGCGAGCGGCTGGGATGCGCACGCCCGCACAGCAGAGTTGTTAGAGCCGGGGAACAGACAGTTAAAACTTTTCACACCGACTTTGTAAAGGAGTCAGCACCCCGGCGGCGCAAGGGGAGGCGGAAAATTACTAAAATCTTTGTTTCACGCATGAAATTTTGTTCCATTCTCGCCGATTTTGTGCTACAGTGCCCCGCGGAATGAAGGATTTCGGCTCGGGCGCGGGGCAGTGAGCCTCCCGAATCAGCGCGCGAGCCGGACGCGGCGGCGATACCCCCCGAAGCCCGTCACCCACTGACCGAAAGACTTTGAAGGAGTTTTCAAGCATGAGTAACGTCAAGAGGCCGAAGGTTAATCCGCTCAGCCGGCTGCCCCGGCAACAGCGGCTGGTGATGGCGGTGCGCGGCGGCGCGGGCGTCGGCAAGTCGCAGTTCGTCCGCTCGATGGCGGAGGCGGGCTTGGGTCGCCTCTGCATCTTCGACGTGGAGCGCAAGACCCGCCTGCTGAAGGGCAACGGTACTGTCTTCGACGGGCTCGAAGTCGAGCGACCGGACGAGCTGCCCGAGTTCATCGACTGGGCTCTGGAGGGCGAGGGCAAGGCGCGCGACTACGGCTGCTACGCGCTCGACTCTTGGGCGTCGTACTTCAGCGCGAAGCACAGCGAGACCATCGCCGCGGTGCGCGAGCGCACGGACGATCAACTCGCCCAGCCTTCGGCGGAAGAGCTCGCCGCGGATCAGATGGTCTTGCAGGGCGTGCTGCGCCGGCTCTGCATCGAGAGCGGCAAGTCGGTCGTGATCGTCGATCAGATTCCGGCGAAGGGCAAAGAGGCGAAGGAGGACAACGAGGTCGGGCGCGTCCTGCCGATGACGGCGAGCGGGCTGGAATACTTCGTCGACATCATGGTCGAGGTCTCCCTCCAGGAGCGCGACGGCGAGATCGTGCGCGTCTTCCAAGTCGTCAAGTCGAATAGCCCCGCCTTCGAGGTCGGCTTCGAGTTGACGGGCGACGTGACCTTCTCGAACTTCATCGAGCACATGAAGCGCGAGTCTGGAACCGAAGGCGACCAAGCACGGCTTCAAGGAGGCGGACATCGTGACGGGCGCGAAGGTCTACCACAACCAGCCCAACATCTACCGCCTCACGCCCGAGCAGATCGCCGACATCGACCGCCGCCTCACCGCGCGCATCGACAAGATGAAGGCCCAAGCCGCGGGCGCGGCGGACGCGAACCCGGCTTCGCAAAACAACGCCGCGGGCGCGAAGACTCAGGCGGCGCGCAACGTCCGCCGGGCGTGAAGAAGCGGTTTGAAGCGGTTAGCTATTAGCTGTTACCTGTTAGCTAAGCGCGGAGGCGGGAGGCGACCACAATTGAGTCGCCTCCCGCCTTCGCGTTTTAACTACTTCTTGGCTCCTCGCCAATAGCTAATAGCTGATAGCTAACCGCTCCCTCACCACCCTCCTTGAATCTCCCAGCGATCCACGACGCGCTCGCCCTCAAGCACGTTGTAATAGGGGTGCTGCGCGGCGGTCAGGCACGAGTGGTTCGCGAGCACGCGCACGCGCGAGCCGACGCGCAGGAGCTCGAACGTCGCCTCGTCTTCGACCCTGATCTGCCCGTGCTCCTGCGAGACGGCGTCCACGCGCAGGTTCAATTCGTTCCCCTCCACGTCGAGCACGCGGCCGTAGCCGCACGACGGTTCGAGCTCGACCGCGCCGCGATCCTTCGAGAGCGCGATCGCGCCCGCGTCGATGACGACCTTGCGTCGCACCCGGTCGCGGTGGACGACCGAGGCGAGGACCGTCAGGGCGCAGTCGTCGAAGCGGCAACTGCCGAGCGTCGCCTGGAAGGCGTCGAAGAAGATGTAGTTGCCGGGTCGAATCTCGTTGACGCCTTCGAGGTGATCGACCGCGCAGACGGTGGGGGTCGAGCCGATGCTGACGACGGGCACCTCCATCCCCTCCCCGCGCAGAGTCCCCGCGAAGCCGACCATCAGATCGCGCTCGTGACGCGCGAGCGCCAAGACCTCTTCCTGACTCGTACAATGGTACGAGTGCCCCGCGTGCGTGAGGACGCCGGCGAAGCTCAGGTTACGCGAGTCGCTGATGCGACGCGGAATCTCCAGCGCCTCCGGCGCGTGCGGCTCGACGCCGCAGCGGTGATAGCCGCAATCGACTTTGAGAAAGAGCGGCAGAGTAATCCCCGCGCGGCGCGCCGCTTCGTCGAGTTGCGCGGGAATGTCTGGGTCGTCCGTGATGAGCGCGAGGCGTTCACAGCGTCGCGCCAATTCGACCGCCTGCCCGAACTTGCCGGGCTCGATGGGCACGGCGTAGGTGATGTCTGTGAAGCCGCGTTCGGCGAACCAGCGCGCCTCGGCGAGTGTGGAGACGGTCAAGGCGCCGGAGAAACCTTCGGTCTGGAGCCGTGCGATCTCCGCGCACTTGTGCGTCTTGACGTGCGGGCGGAGTTCGACGCCCGAGCGGCGCGCGAGCGAAGCGGCGCGCCCGGCGTTCCGTTTGACGCGGGCGAGATCGAGAACGAGCGCGGGCGTTTGTAGATCGAAGAGACTCATAACTTAGGCGTGACCAGGTCTCGGCGTGATCGTGTTCGGCACGACAGCCTTTACCAGCCGTTTAATAGACTTTCTGACGGTCGCACGGTTGCCCCGCCCAGCATATCAACCTGAGAAGCCGTCGTGAACCGCCCGGCGGTAGTCGTCGCCGTCGACGTGGACGGTCTTGCACATCTCGAAGAGGCGCGAGCGCAGCCAGTCGGTCGGCTTCGACGCGCCCAGCTCGTCGAGCACCAGCACTTTCGCTTCGTAGACGGGCGCGAGCACCTTCGTCTCCGAAGTCTGCGCGGGCGCGTTGTAAGATTCCTGAATCTCTTTGAGGAGCGCGCCGAATTCATAAAACAGGCAGGGCACGCCCCGCTCGACGAGGCCGCGGATGATCGCCACCGCGAGGTGCGTCTTCCCCACCCCGCACGGACCCGTCAGGAGCAGCCCGCGCTCCATCGCCGGGTATTCACTGACGAGCCGGTGGGCGAGATTGAAGGCGCGGAGCTGCGAGCCGTTGTTACTCGCCACGTGGTAGTTTGTGAGTGAGCACTCGTTGTAGCGGCGCGGGATGCGTGCCGCCTCGAGGAGTCTCGCTTGCGCGTCATGCGTGCGGCATTGGCAGCGGCGCGCCCCCTTGCCCGCAACTAGTTCCATCCCGGTGCCGAAGCAGAACGAGCAACTCGGGGAATCCTCCGCCGCCGTCTGGATATCTACCTTGGAAGGATTCAGTCCTTCGGGCTCAGGAGCCGCGACTAATCTTTTCACGTTGGGTCGTGCGGGCACGGGCGTTCCCTCCTCTCACTTCCCTACCCCGCCGTCGACGGCGGTGAGCAACGAGTTCGCTCTCTCGCGCACGCGAACAGCGTCCTCCGGCAGCAGGAACCCTCCGGCTTCGGCGCTCATTTCGGAGAGCGTCACATCGATTGACTGCCCCTGAGTCTTGAGCACCGCCGCGCAGGCTTGTGCGAGATCGTTCACCTCTCCGTTCGTCAGAGGTTGCGGGTCGGGCGGCGTGTAATCGTTACGACCTACGTCAGACCGGGAACGGGACGCGCGCGCGGCTTCGTCGATCACGCCGTACTTCCGGAGCACGTTGTAAGCCTCGTGCTGTGCGACGCGCGCCGCCTTCGGCAGCCCGCGTTTCTCCAGCCACTCGCGGGTGCGCTCGTGCTCGCGCGCCGCCGCCCGCCGCGCGGCGGTGTGCATCGTCGGCTCGAGCTCGGCTCTGAGTCGTGTGACGACATCTTCGAGTGAGAACGCGTCAGCCGCGCGCCGCGGCGTGACATCGGGGGCTGCGTTCGACTGATCATGAACGGGGAGCTTGGGGGTCGGTTCGGAGAGAATTTTATAAACCTGCCCGGCATCCGCGCCGTTTTTTGGCGCGCGGGGATTAATATCCATGTCTAAAACTTCTCTATCAGCGTAGCTGTCCATAAAGGCTGGTTCATTCAATGAAGCACGAACTTCGTCGGATGAAGCAGGAGTAAAAGCTAAAATTTTTTTGCCCGCCTGACCCTGCCTGACCCCGATGGATGAGACCGCCCGGTTGATGAACACACGGAGACCGACTCCGTTCTTTCCCGCGAAGTAGCCGATGATTCCCTGCTCGTGCATCCACCGGATGGCTTTGCTCGCCGTCGCGCTCGCCACGCCCAAGAGGTCACAAAACACTGCCCATGCTTTCACGAGCTGTCCGTCTCGCACCTCGGACTCGATCCGCAACACGCCTTCGCGCTCCCAGAACCTTTCCGGGGCGTTGACCATCCGCAGATAAATCTTGCTCATCAGCGGCGTGACCCGGTCGGCTTCCGCCGAGGTGATAGCCGCCATGACGTCGCGGTCTATCTGATGGAAATTCTTCCGGTACTCGTCCACCCCGAGTCGGGTCCTGCGGACGAAGCGCGGCGTCGAGACTGCCTGTAGTGCCATCTGATCTACTCCTGGAATTCTCTCGACAGCGGGCCGCCGGTCGCATATAATTCATGCCGTAGACACACTACTACCGGCTCGCCGCCTGGCGAGTTTTCGATTGACCCGTCGCACCCGGTCGCCAAACTGGAGGTGCGGCGGGTCAAGTCTTATCGAGGGCGTTGGATCCCGCCCCCTATATTTCAGCGTCAGATACCTACACCACTTTAATCGGCGTGAGAAGCC
>JAIVJC010000173.1 GCA_020200235.1 Acidobacteriota bacterium
AACGTGCCCTACCGTGTCGCGCTCATCCCGTTTGAAGGCGGAGACCCCGTTAAGCTCCTCGACTTCTCGCAGAAATTCGCCGGCCCTCCCGGATTGCGCTGGACTCAGGACGGGCGCGCCCTGATTTACGCCGAGACGCAGGGCGGCGTCTCCAACATCTGGAGCCTGCCCGTTGACGGCGGAGCGCCAAAACAGTTGACCAGCTTCAAGTCCGACGAAATCTTCCAGTTCGACTTCTCGCGAGACGGCAAGCAACTTGCCGCCTCGCGCGGCCAGATCACGAACGACGTCGTCCTCATCAGCGACTTCAGGTGAGCGTGCGCGCCGCGCGGGGGGTGCCGGCGTCGCGCGCTCAAGCGATCAATTTCCGGCGCGGGTCTTACGACTGCCGCGCCCGTGCTCCACAGTCTCGCCGATTCAATGAATCAATGAATCGGTGATAAAATTCTACTCATGCGCGTCACCATCGGGCAGATCAACACGACGAACGGCGACTACGAGGGCAACGTCGCGAAGGTCTTGCGCGCGATAGAGCGGGCGCGCGCCGACCGGAGCGATCTGGTCGTGCTGCCGGAGGTCGCCGTGCAGGGCTACATGTCGTTCGACTGGTTCTTAGACCGCGACGTGGCGGCGCACGCTTTGGAGCCGCTCGACAAGATCGTCGAGGCGAGCGCGGGGCTGACCGTCATCGTCGGCACCGTGCGCCCGAACGAGACGGGTCAGGGGCGCAGGCTCTTCAACTCCGCTGCGGTCATCTCGGACGGCCGTGTAGTCGGCTTCGCCGACAAGACGCTCTTGCCGGAGTACGACGTGTTCGACGACCCGCGCTACTTCGAGCCCGCGCGCGAGCGGCGTCTCTTCGAGATCGGCGGGGAGCGGGTGGGCGTCCCCGTGTGCGAGGACTTCTGGAACGACAAGACGTTCTGGAAGGAGCGGCTCTACGCGAACGATCCGACCGACGAGTTGATCTCGATGGGCGCGACCGTCCTCGTCTCGCCGAACGCCTCGCCCTTCAACCGGGGGAAGATGGGGCAGCGCTGCAAGATGGTCTCGCACCGCTCGCGCGTCTCGCGCCTGCCCGTCGTCTACGTCAACCTCGTCGGCGCGAACGACGGCGTCATCTTCGACGGCGCGTCGATCGTCACCGATCACAGGGGGCAGATCATTTTGCAGGCGCCGCCCTTCGAGGAGTTCTACGGCTCGGTCTCGCTCGACTGCGACGCGTGCGACACGCGTTGCCTGCCCGGCGACGACATCGAGATCGCGCACGGCGCGCTCGTCCTCGGCATCCGCGACTACGCGCACAAGAACAGGTTCGAGCGCGCCGTCATCGGTCTCTCCGGCGGCATCGACTCGGCGGTCGTCGCCGCGCTCGCGTGTCGTGCGCTCGGCGCCGAGAACGTGCTCTCGGTGATGATGCCCTCGCCCTTCTCCTCGCGCGGCAGCATCGACGATTCCGTCGCGCTCGGGAAAAACCTGGGGATGCCCGTCGTCGAGCGTCCGATCTCGGAGGCTTACGAGGTTTTGGTCAGGGAGTTGGGCTTGACGAACCCGGGGACGGGCAACGAGGAGCTGGCGCGGCAGAACATCCAGTCGCGGCTGCGCGGCAACATCCTGATGTCGGTCTCGAACGCCGAAAGTCGGCTGCTGCTCTCGACCGGCAACAAGAGTGAGCTCGCGCTCGGCTACTGCACGCTCTACGGCGACACGAACGGCGGGCTCGCCGTCATCGGCGACGTGTTGAAGACGGAAGTCTACGCGGTCGCGAACTACATCAACCGCGACAGAGAGATCATCCCGCGCGCGATCATCGACAAGCGACCGTCGGCGGAACTCGCGCCCGGACAGTTCGACGATCAAAACCTTCCGCCATACGATCTGCTCGATCCGATCCTGAAACTCTACTTCGAGCAGAAGGCGACGCCCGAAGAGATCGTCGCCGCGGGGCACGATCAGCAGTTGGTCTTCGACGTGCTGAACCGCGTCGAAGCGCCCGCCAACGAGTTCAAGCGCCGCCAGCTCCCGCCGACCCTCATCATCTCCAGGAACGCCATCGGCATCGGGCGACGCCGCCCCGTCACGCACCGCTACCGCCGCGAAGTCCTCAAGGCGGTCGAGCGCGCGGGCGAAGCCGCCGCGAAATCTTGACGAGCCGCCCGCGGGCGCGCGAAGTCGAGGGCGGTCGCTGCGTCGCCTGAAAGAAACGATGAAGTCGGAACGATGAACGATGAACAAAAGGCAAATGCCTTCACTTCATCGTTCATCGTTCCGACTTCATCGTTTCGCCCTCTCTGGCACGGCAATCCCATGTAGGTGTAAAGGGCGGCGTGCCGTGTACACTTTCCGCACGCCCGCCGGGCAAGATAAGCCTTTTTCTCTCCCTTCATGGACGAAAAGTGTCGGCGCGACCAGTCGCGCCGCGAGTTTGAAAGGAGAACATTGCGATGATGAAAAATATACTCAGGGCGGGCGCCTTCCTGCTCGCGCTCACGCTCATGCCGCTCGTTTCGGCGAACGCGCACGATCACGGTAAACACAAGCACAAGCGCGGTCGCAAGGTCGTGGTGACGCGCACGCACTGGGACAACCGCAACCCGACGCCGGGCGTCCCGCGCCGCGTGCGACGCGGACGGAACATGACGCCGGGCGTGCGCCGCGGACCCATCACCACGACCACGACGACGACGATCATCACGCCGCGAAAAAATAAGGTCGGCGCGGCAGCCGCGCTCGGCGGCGGACACAAGCGCGGTCACGGCAAGCACTAAGACGGGATCGAGCGGACGGAAAGGGCGGCGGGCGGACGAGACGGGCGCGAGGCGGCGGAAGTCGTAGAGCTTCGGGTCGAGCAGGTGCGACGGCGTGGCGTTGCCGAGCGCGGTCAGCATCGAGGCGCGGACGTGCGGAATCTCTTTCTCCAATTCCGCGATCAGGTTCTTGACGCGCGCGCGCTTCAGGTTGGTCTGCGAGCCGCACAGATCGCACGGGATGATGGGGAACCGTTTCTCGGCGGCGTACTCCGTGATGTCGCGCTCGCGGCAGTAAGAGAGCGGGCGGATGACGGTGTTGCGGCCGTCGTCCGATCTCAAGATCGGCGGCATCGCCTTGAGTTGACCGACGTAGAAGAGGTTGAGGAGGAACGTCGCCGCGATGTCGTCGGCATGATGACCGAGCGCGATCTTGGTGCAGCCCTCCTGCTGCGCCACGTCGTAGATGATGCCGCGCCGCAGCCGCGAGCAGACCGAGCAGTAGGTCTTGCCTTCGGGCACGAGCCTCTTGACGACCGAGTAGGTGTCGCGCTCGACGATGCGGAAGGGGACTTCGCGCGACGCGAGGTAGCGGGGCAGCACGTCGGCGGGGAAGTTCGGCTGCTTCTGATCGAGGTTGACGGCGAGGAGATCGAACGAGACGGGCGCGCGCTCCCTCACGTCGAGCAGGAGATCGAGCAGCGTGTAGCTGTCCTTGCCGCCGGAGAGGCAGACCATCACGCGGTCGCCGTCCTCGATCATCGAGAAGTCCTTGACGCACGCGCCCATCTGGCGCAGCAGCTTGGTCTTGATCTTGCTCTCGACGAACATCCCTACAGCCCCGGCTTCTTTCTCAAACTTCGATCCTCTCGACCCCCATGTTTTAAGACATCGACGGACGCGATGCAACCCGCGGGCGGACGCACGCACGACGTGCGCCGGTCGTTGATGGGGGGTCGCGAAAGCCTGGCGCATGCTCTCTCGCGCCGCTAAGATGGGCGACGTCATGCGCGTGAAGAGACTGTTCGCCGTCGCCGCGTGCCTCGCGCTGCTCGCAGCCGCCTCGGCGGCGTGGGTTGAAGCGGCGCGCGCCGGGGGCGAGCCCGGATTTAAGGGCGCGCCGTGCGCGGACGCGGCGCAGCGGCGCAAGAAGTCTCGGGCGTGGAGGAGGAAGAAGATCGTGCGTGAGCAAGAGGGCGGCGCGGTCGGGGGCGTGTGGGGCGGCGCGCACGTCCGCCTGAGCGCGCGCGAGGGCGGCGCGGCGCTGGCGTTCGACTGCGCGCGCGGCGAGATCACCGCGCCGTTCAAAACGGACGCCGAAGGGCGTTTCGATCTGCCGGGCACTTACACGCGCGAAGCCGTCTCCATCCGCATCGGCAAGACGCCCGCCGCGCGACCGGCGCGCTACAGCGGTCGCGTCGAGGGCCAAGCCATGACGCTCGTCGTCAAACTCACGGACACAGATCAGTCGCCCGGCACCTACACGCTCGCGCGCGGCAGTGAAGGTCGCCTCTGGAAATGTCGTTAAGACCTCTAGCTCCGATGCCTGCCTTGGAATCCTCGCCCGTCCGTGCCGCGCGACCGGGGGCGCGTGATGATGAGTAAATTAGTTGGCGCTAAATTTGACACCGCGTCGGATGTGTAGATAATCATCGCCGTCCCCACGAAGGCGCCTGTGTTCAGAATCCCCAGCTCGCCTTAAGTTACCCTTCGCACATACCCACGCCCCCGTCACGGGGCAGAGAGCAGCCTTCGCACCCGTAGTCAGCAACGTCTCACTCGATTGAGATCGCCTCGGAGACAGGCCGCCGAACCTCCTCGCTCGTCTCGACAAAGGATCAGTCTAGGCGCTGCACCGTTCCGGCAAGTCCCGACCCGCGATCTTTCCGAGTGGGCAAGAAAGTAAAAACGAAATCACATGAACACCCCCTCTTTCGTGGCGCGCCGTAGTGCGTCCGCCCGCCGTTACCTTTCTCTGGCGCTGTTCGCCGCCCTCTTAGCCTCCGCGCTATTAACTTCCGTCACCGCGCCGTCGTCCGCGCAGAAGCGCGTCGCCATCCGCGTCCCCGCCGGCGCGGAGGCTGTGCCGGCCGCTCCCGCGCCCCGCGCGAAGGAGCGGGAGAGGGAGAGGGAGCGTGAGGCGCGCGCCGCGTCCGCCCGCAGGATGCGGCGGGCTCAGGACGGCTCGCACCTGAGCCAGCAGTCGGAGAAGGTGGGTGTGCCGACCGCGGGCTCGCCGGGCGTCCAGAAAACGACCGAGCAGATCATGGTCGAGCAGAGCGCCACGCCGTCGTTCCCCCGCGCCCCGCGCATGATGCGCGAGCGCGAGCTGC
Source organism: Acidobacteriota bacterium (assembly GCA_020200235.1). Taxonomy (GTDB): domain Bacteria; phylum Acidobacteriota; class Blastocatellia; order Pyrinomonadales; family Pyrinomonadaceae; genus JAIVGV01. Next base: position 5,081 of record JAIVJC010000173.1, read on the forward strand.
CGGAGCGCAAACACCTGCCGCAAGACCCGAACGCGAAGCCCGTGGCGAGTACGCCCGGCAATAATGACGCTCCCGTCTCCAAGCTGCGGGGCGGCGCGAAGGGCGCGGCCGGCTCGAAACCGCTCGGCTCGACCGTGGCGACGCAGGGGGTGGCCGCGCCGCAGACGCCCGGCACCAGCTTCACCGGCGCGACGCTCTCCGACACCGGCGCCTTCCCGCCTGACTCGATGGGCGCGGTCGGCCCCGCGCAGTACGTCGTCTTCGTCAACGGGCGCGTGCGCACCTTCAACAAGACGACGGGCGCAGCCGACGGCGTCATCAACGTGGACTCTGACGTCTTCTTCTCCTCGGTGATGACGCCCGTCTCCGGCGGCACCCTCAACGTCAACTTCACGAGCGACCCGATGGTGCGCTACGACCGCCTGACGGGGCGCTGGTTCCTGACCATCATCGACGTGCCGAGCCTCAACGACATCGGCGACACGCCGAACCGCTACCTCATCGCCGTCTCCGACGCCGCCAGCAACGGCGTCATCAGCGCGGGCACGGTCTGGACGTTCTACTTCGTCCAGCAGAACACGGTCGGCGGCGGCGACTCCGGCGAGTTCCTCGACTACCCCTCGCTCGGCATCGACGCCAACGCGCTCTACATGGGCGGCAACATGTTCAGCGCGTCGGCGGGCAACTTCACCGGCTGCACGGCTTTCGTCATCCGCAAGAGCTCGCTGCTCTCGGGCGGCCCCGTCGTCGCGACCGCCTTCCGCGGGCTCATCCCCAACCCCAGCACGACGGACGGGATGCTCACGCCGCGCGGCGTGGACAACTACGACCCGGCGGCGACCGAGGGCTACTTCATCGGCGTCAGCAACGCCGCCTTCGGCCGGCTCATCATGCGCCGCGTCAGCAACCCCGCGGGGACGCCGACCATCTCGGCCGACATCCTCATCACCGTCAGCGCGACCTCGTACCCCGTCCCGGTCGACCACCTCGGCAACGCGAACCTCGCCGACCTCGACCTCGACGGCTTCCCAGACGGCGACCTCGACGCGCTCGACGACCGGCTCTACAGCGCGCACATCAGGGGCGGGCGCCTCTGGACGGCGCACAACCTCGCCGTCACCGCGGCGGGCGTCGCCTCGAACTCCAACACCCAACGGCGCAACGGCGTCCGCTGGTACGAGCTGAACGTCCCGCCGACGACGGGCACGCCGACGGTCACCGAGTCGGGCACGATCTTCGACACGTCCACGACGCGCGCCGCCGCGCGCCAGTACTGGATTCCCACGGTGTTGGTCTCGGGTCAGGGGCACGCCGCCTTCGGCTACAGCACGGCCGGCACGGCCTTCTCCATCAACGCCGCCACCAACGGGCGCCTGCGCACCGACACGCTCGGCACGACGCAGGCCGTCAACGTCTACACGGCGACGACCGGCACGTACAACCCGCCCTCCGACCCCGGCCCGCCCCGCCGCTGGGGCGACTACTCGTACACCTCGCTCGACCCGCAGGACGACATGACGATGTGGACGATCCAGGAGTTCTGCGACGCGAACAACTCCTACGGCGTGCGCGTCGTCAAGCTCGCCGCGCCGCCGCCGGCCTCGCCGAACACTGCCAGCCCTTCGAGCATCCCCGCGGGACAGTCGTCCGTCTCGGTCACCATCACGGGCACGTCCGTCTCGGGCTCGGAGTTCTACGACCCGGGCGCGAACCTCGCGCCCCCCGCCTTGCCCTTCAACCACATCTCGGCGGCGGTCTCGGGCGGGGTGACGGTCAACAGCGTGACCTACAACAGCCCGACGCAGGTGACGCTCGACCTCAACACGACGGCCGCGCCCGACGGCCCCAAGAACGTCACCATCACCAACCCCGACGGGCAGAGCACGACGAGCAACAACGTCGTCTACGTCGGCGCGGCTCCGGCGAGCCCCGTCCTCATCAGCGAGTTCCGCTTCCGCGGCTCGGCGAGCGCGAGCGACGAGTTCCTTGAGGTCTACAACAACTCCGACTCGTCGCACACGGTCACGGACACCAACGGCGGGACGGGCTACGCCGTCGTCGGCACCAACGCGACGGGCGCCTTCTCGACGCGCTGCACGGTGCCGAACGGCACGGTCATCCCGGCGCGCGGCCACTACCTCTGCGTCAACAACACGGTCACCACCGGCTACAGCCTCGGCGGCTACGCGACAGGCGACGCGACCTACACGACCGGCATCGTCGATAACGGCGGCGTCGCCGTCTTCAGCACGACGACGGCGGCCGCGTGGGGCACGAACACGCGCTTCGACGCCGTGGGCTTCGCCGGCATCACGGGCACGACGCTCTTCAGCGAAGGGTCGGGGCTCACGCCCTCGACCGGCATCACGACCAACGGCGAGTACAGCTTCGTGCGCCGAATGGAGACCGGGTTCCCGCAGGACGCGGACGACAACAACAACGACTTCGTCTTCGTCTCCACCACGGGCGGCACGTTCAGTACCCGCGTCTCCGTACTCGGCGCGCCGGGACCGGAGAACCTCGCCAGCCCCACCCTGCGCGTCCTGAACACGCAGATCAAGACGATGCTGCTCGATGCGACGCAGCCCTCGACCTCCGCGCCCAACCGCGAGCGCGACACGAGCGCGGGGGCGGTCGGTCCTAATTCGGCCTTCGGCACTCTGACCATCCGCCGCAAGTTCGTCAACAACACTGCCAACCCGATCACGCGCCTGCGGTTCCGCGTCGTCGATATCACGACGCTCAACTCACCCGCGGCCGCGGGGCAGGCGCAGCTCCGCGTGCTCAACTCGGGAAGCGTGGTTGTCACGGTCAACGGCGTGCCGACGACCGTCGAGGGGACGACCGTCGAGACCCCGCCGACGCAGGCTTCGGGCGGCGGCCTCAACTCGAGCCTCGGGCGCAGCCTCGTCGCCGGGACGATCATCAACACGTCGATCGCGCCCACGCAGGCCGTCAACATCCAGTTCGTGCTCGGCGTACAGGTGACCGGCAACTTCCGCTTCTTCATCACCGTCGAAGCACTGCCGTAGACGAGCCAGCCGCGCGCAGCCTCGTAAGCCAGTCGGACGAGCCCGCGCGCGATGCAACTCTCCTCAAGCGGAAGGGACGAGCCCGCGGGCTCGTCCCTTCCTTTTCGTATGCGCGTGCTCGTGCCACCCGCAACCGGATCGCAAAGAACTCCTCACGCGGCTGCAACCCGGCGCGGCGCGCAGAGGCTTATAGTCTCACTCAACCAACATTCCTCCCGAGAGGAGTAAGCGAAATGAGCGTCCGGCTTTGGGGGAGTCGGGGGCTCTTTTCGTTTACTCGCGCCGGACGATTTATAACCATTCGACAACGCCTTCGAAACAAACGCGGGCATATAATCATCTCCTCTCCCGCGCGCCACGCATCAAACGTTAGACACTCAAACGATCAAGCGAAGTATTGGAGGGGAGTAACGATGAGACGAGAAGGGTCTTGGAAATTCGCGGGCATGGTGTTGACGTGCCTGCTCGTTTTGGGGCTGCACGCGAACGCCTCCGCGCAGGGACGCGGTCGCGGCGGCGGCGGCGGCGGTCGCCCGCCGGGCGTCGGCGGCGGTCCGCCTGCGGGCGCGGGCGTCGACCGCGGCATCGGCAACGCTTCCGACCGCTCGAACGGTCGCTCCGACGCCGGTCTCGGCAGGGCTTCTGACAGATCCAACGGTCGCTCGGACGCGAGGCTTGAGCGCGCGCGCAAGCAGCACGAGAACGCGCGGCGCGCCGACAGCGAGTTGCGCGATCACCCGGAGATGGCGGCGCGCCTGCACACGACGGCGAACGATCTCCGCGAGGGCTACCAGGCGGCGCTCGCGGCCAACCCCGATCTGAAGTTCGGGCAGTACGTCGCCGCCACGCGGCTCGCGGCGAACCTCGGCACTCGCCATCCGAACGTCACGCGCGAGGCGATCCTCGCCGGGCTCGCCGACGGCGACAGCATCGGGCGGACGCTCAGGGAACTCGGCGTCGGCAAGGACGAGGCGAAGGAAGCGGAGCGGCAGGCGGAGCGCGAGCTGAAGCAGAGCAAGCGGCGCAACCCTTAAGCGTCGCGGTTCAGAGATGAAGAAGGGCGGGCATAGCCATTTTAGATTGTGGATTGCGGAATGCGGATTAGGGGAATTGATCCATTGATTCATTGATTCATTGATCCATTGACTAAAATGGATCAATGGATCAATGACCAAATGAGTTAATCCTCTTCAATCCGCATTCCGCAATCCGCAATTCCGTCTCTCGCCCGCTTGCGGCAGGCGGTTCCGACTCGCGGGGCGCGCGAACGCGCGTCACTCTGTCGTCAGGTGTCGGCGGAAGAATTCGATCGTGCGTCGCCACGCGTCGCGCGCGGCGTCCGGCTTGTAGACTTCGGGGCGCGTGTCGTTGAAGAAGGCGTGATCCGCGCCGGGGTAGATGTGCATCTCGTTCGGCTTGCCGAATTCGTCGAGCCGCCGTTCGAGATCGCGCACGGACGCGGGCGGGGCGAACGCGTCGCGCTCGGCGAAGATGCCCAGCACGGGCGCGCGCAAGTTTTCCAGATCGGGCTTGACGTTCGGGTGCACCCCGTAGAAGACGACGCACGCGCCGACCTGCTCGTTCTTCGACGCGGCGTAGAGCGAGAGCGCGCCGCCCATGCAGAAGCCGACCGTGCCCACTCTCTCGCCCGCGACCGCCGGGTGATCGATCAGAAATTTGATCGCGCCGCGCAAATCTTTCTCCGCGCGGTCGATGTCGAGCGCCATCATCATCTTCCCCGCCTCGTCGGGCGAGGTCGTGGCGCGACCGTGGTAGAGGTCGGGCGCGAGCGCGACGAAGCCCTCGGCGGCGAAGCGGTCGCACACGTCCTTGACGTGCGGCACGAGCCCCCACCACTCCTGCAGGACGACGACGCCCGCACCATTGCCCGACTCCGGCACCGACAGATAGCCTCCCGCCCTCCCCCCGTTGCTCGCGAACTGAACCGTCTCACCCGGCATGGCACGCACTCCTCGATGATCGTGATCGTTGACCCCTGTAGCGCGGCATCATAACACTTCCCGCGCGCCTTCCCGCGCGCCTTCCGGCGGCGGCGCGGCGCGGCGGCGGAGGGGCTCGACCGAGCCTTGACGCGCCCCTCCGCCGGCGGGAATAATACCCGCTCGAACGCGGACTGATATCCCCGCACGTGCCCTCGCACTCGCCCCGATACCGGTCTCAAGTTTTTGCCACCGACGGCGCGCCCGCACGTTAAAGCTCACGGGGGCGTTCCCCGAATTCGTCCGAACTCCTCAGAGGTGTAGCAAAAATGCTTTACCGAAAGTTCCTCCCGGCGTGCGCCGCCCTGGCGCTCGCCCTCGCGTCGCTCACGGCGTCTCTCGCCGCGGGCGGCGAGATCGCCGGCACGGTCACAGACCCGCAGGGCTCGGTCGTCGTCGGCGCGCAGGTCACCGCCACCGGCGGGGCGGACCGCGACGGCGAACGTGCAGATGCGGCTGCCGGCGGTCGAGGGCAGCGTCACCGTCACCGCGTCGAAGGGCGGCAGGCTCGGCGTCGGCGACTCGACCTACCAGCAGCTGCGCAACCAGGCGGGCGAGTTCACGAGCGTCGCCTCGGTCTCGAACCTCGTCCTCAAGCGCGACGCGGGCACGTTCACGCTGAGGAGCGGCGAACTCTACTTCCTCGCGCCCGTCGAGCACCGCACGGTCGGCGCGGTCTTCGTCGGCGAAGGCGAGTTCACCCTGACGCCGCCGGTCGAGTACGAGAAGCGCAGCCTCGCCCTCTTCACCGGCGCGCCCTCGATCACGGAGCAGTTCACGAAGCTCACGCTGCGCTTCACCGACAAGACCTTCGAGGAGGTCAAGTCGTCGCCGAACGTGAAGATGAGCCAGGGCGGCGCGCAGGACGCGCGCGCGCGAGACATCTACCGCGACAACCGCGCGCTCCTGCGCCGCGAGCTGCGCACGAACATGGAGCTGCGCACGCTCATCGACATGCACACGCCGGAGCGCCCCGGCTTCTTCATCGCCTTCATCGGCGGCAGGCGCTTCGAGAAGCTCATCTTCCAGCTCGACCCGCTCGGCATCCCCGAGGTCTCGCCCGAGGAAGTCCTGCTCGCCAGCTACGGCGACACCGACGGCGGCTACTGGACGGCGTTCCACCTCGCGGACGAGTACGCGAAAGGTGCCGGCACCTCCGACGAGGACCACCGCATCTTCGACATCACGCGCCACGAGATCGACGGCGCGATCACGGGGACGAAGATGACCTCGACCGACACGGTCACCTTCCGCGCGCTCCAGCCCGGCGCGCGCGTCCTGCCCTTCAGCCTCTTCCCCTCCTTGCGCGCCTCGCGCGTGACGGACGCCGAGGGGCGCGAGGTGCCCTTCATACAGGAGGACAAGGATCGCGACTCGGACTTCGGCGTCATCCTCCCCGCGCCGCTCGAGGCGGGCAAGACCTACAAGTTGAGGATCGAGTACGCGGGCGGGGACGCCCTGACGGATCTCGGCGGCGGCAACTTCTTCCTCGGGCCGCGCCTCACCTGGTACCCGAACAACTCCGGCACGCAGTTCGGCGACCGCGCCGTCTTCGACATCACGATGCGCTTCCCGAAGGGCAAGATGTTCATCGGCACGGGCGCGCCGTCGGCTCCGGACGGCAGGGAGGGTGATGTCGCCGTGGCGAAGTGGTCGAGCGGCGAGACCGAACTCGCCGTCGCCGGGTTCAACTACGGTCGCTTCAAGAAGAAAGAGGTGCTCGACCCCGACACGGGCTATAACATCGAGTTCTACGCCAACGAGGACTTGCCGAACTTCATGCAGGGCGCGGCGCAGATCGGCTCGATGTCCACGACCGGCATGGCGGACTCGGCGATCGCCGACGCCGAGAACTCGACGCGCATCTTCGACGCCTACTTCGGCAAGCTACCTTACAAGCGGCTCGCCATGACGCAGCAGCCCGACCCCAGATTCGGGCAGGCGTGGCCCACGCTCGTCTACATGCCGTTCACCGCCTTCATGGATGCGACGCAGCGCTACATGGCGACCGGCTCCGCGCGGTTCGCGGCGAACGACTTTTTCCTCTACGTCGGGCCGCACGAGATCGCGCACCAGTGGTGGGGTCACACGGTCGGCTGGAAGTCCTACCGCGATCAGTGGATGAGCGAGGGCTTCGCGCAGTTCTCCGCCGCCCTCTTCGCGCAGCTCACGCGCGGCAACGACAAGTTCGTCGACTTCTGGAACGACCAGCGCGAGCGGATCGTGACGGCGCGCCCGCAGACGATGGGGCGCAAGCCCTACACGGTCGGCGCGGTGACGCAGGGCTACCGCCTCAACAGCGCCAAGACGGGCGCGACTTTCCAGTTCCTCGCCTACCCGAAGGGCGGGTACATCCTCCACATGCTGCGCCAGCTCATGTTCGATCCCCGCCAGGGCGGCGACAAGCGCTTCATGGAGATGATGAAGGACTTCATCAAGTCGCACTACAACCAAGACGTCTCGACCGAGGACTTCAAGCGCGCGGTCGAGAAGCACATGCCGAAGGAGCTCGACCTCGCGGGCAACGGCCGCATGGACTGGTTCTTCGACGCGTGGGTCTACGGCACGGAGATTCCGAGCTACCGGCTCGAGTACCAGATCAACGGCAACAGCTTCTCGGGTCGCGTCACGCAGTCGGGCGTCTCGGACAACTTCTCGATGCGCGTGCCCGTCTACCTCGACTTCGGCAAGGGCTGGGTGAGGCTCGGCGCGGCGAACCTGACGGGCAACAAGACCGTCGAGATACCGAACATCCCGCTGCCCCAGGCTCCGAAGCGCGCCGCCATCGCCGCCTACAACGACGTGCTCGCGCTCAACATCGACAACGTCAAAAAATAGTTCAAGTCTGGAGTCCGGGAGTCTGGAGTCAGAGGGCGAAGCAGGATTTTGCCCCTGACTCCAGACTCCCAGACTCCAGACTTTAGACTTTCCGCGTCGCTTGTTACTTGTCTCCCGCGCGTTTCCGGCTTATCATGCGCGGGCGTCGAGCAGAAGCCTTTGGTTCCAGTCTTCCAGAGCCATTCCCTCGCTCCTGCCCACATTTCATCAGTCGCATAACTTTCAACGCGCCCCGCCCCGATGAGAGAGAGCGCGGCGTCGCCCGAAATTTCAGACCGGAGGGTATCGAGATGTTCAGACCGGGTAAACCGAAAGACGAGCCGGAGCCGCACCAGCCGCAGGCGCAGCAGCAGCCCGCCCCGGCACCGCAGGCGGCGAACGAGGACACGCAGCAGCGTTACCGCGCCTCGGAACAAACTTCTTCGACGGGAGTGCGTGGCAGCATGAACGACGGTCAGGCTAACTCAGGCAAGGCTTACACGGAGTCGGACGCGCTGGCGCGCGACATCAAGGAGGGCACGCTCACCGGCTTCGTCGGCAACGGCACGAACATGACCGGCGAGGCGAACTTCAAGGGGATGCTCCGCGTCGACGGTCACCTCTCGGGGCGCGTCTCGTCGCAGGACGGCACGCTCATCGTCTCGACGGGCGGGCAGGTGGACGCCAACGTCGAGGTCTCGGTCGCGCAGATTTACGGCACCGTCAACGGCGACGTCGTCGCCACGAAGCGCATCGAGCTGGGGCGCGTCGCGAAGGTGACGGGGAACTTCGGGCGCCGCCGGCACCTCCGGCGCGCCGAAGACCGACACGCCCAACGCTTCGACCGCGTCTTCGTCGACGGGCGGCGCCTCTTCTCCGGGCGGCGCTTCTTCGGGCGCGGGCGCGTCCTCGGGCGCAACCTCTTCGTCCGGCGCCGGGACTTCTTCGAGCCCCGGCGCGCAGAAGCCCTCCGGCGCGTCCAGCTAGCGTAAAAGAAAGAGTCCGTTAACTTCGAGTGGGAGCCGATTCACGCCGAGTCGGCTCCCACTTTTGCCTCACGCCGCGTGTGTGATCGCGCCCGCGTGACGAAGCGTGCGGCGTGCTGCTACAATCACTCATCCGAACGCAAGCTGAACGGAGCGCGCTAACCCTCCCGGAACGAAAAAGGAATCATCGAAGAGCCATGAGCACAGTCATCGACACCCCGACCGCCGAGCCGGTCGAGAAAAATTTCGAAGAGGTCGAGACCGTCACCATCCGCTTCGCCGGCGACTCCGGCGACGGCATGCAGTTGACGGGCACGCAGTTCACGAACACCTCGGCGGTGCTCGGCAACGACATCTCGACGCTCCCCGACTTCCCCGCGGAGATCCGCGCGCCCGCCGGCTCCCTGCCCGGCGTCTCCGGCTTCCAGTTGAACTTCTCCAGCGAGGACATCCGCACGCCCGGCGATCAGCCGAACGTGCTGGTCGCGATGAACCCCGCCGCGCTCAAAGTTAATCTCCCCGACCTCGAAGAGGGCGGCACGGTCATCGTCAACACCGACGAGTTCAACAAGGAGAACCTGAAGAAGGCGGCTTACGAGGTGAACCCGCTCGAAGACGACACGCTCAAGGGCTACCGCGTCCACAAGCTCCCCGTCACGACGCTGAACATGCGCGCGCTGCAGGAGGCGGAGGTCAAGCTCACGCGCAAGGAGATGGATCGCTGCAAGAACTTCTTCGCGCTCGGCGTCCTCTACTGGCTCTACGACCGGCCGATGGGGCAGACCCTGGGCTGGATCGGCGCCAAGTTCAAGAAGACTCCCGAGGTCGCGCGCGCCAACGAGGTCGCTTTGAAGACCGGCTACAACTTCGCCGACACGACCGAAGTCTTCACGACGCACTACACCGTCAAGAAGGCGCAGATCGCGCCGGGCAAGTACCGCAAGATCACGGGCAACGAGGCGACCGCCATCGGCTTCATCGCGGCGGCGGAGCTCGCCGGGCGACCGCTCTTCTACGGCTCGTACCCGATCACGCCCGCCTCCGACATCCTGCACGAGCTGTCGCGCCACAAGAATTTCGGCGTCAAGACGTTTCAGGCGGAGGACGAGATCGCGGCGGTCTGCTCGGCGATCGGCGCGGCGTTCGCGGGTCACGTCGGCTTGACGGGCACGTCGGGTCCCGGCGTCGCCCTGAAGCAGGAGGCGATCGGGCTCGCGGTGATGACGGAGCTCCCGCTCGTCATCGTCAACGTGCAGAGGGGCGGTCCCTCCACGGGCCTCCCGACGAAGACCGAGCAGGCTGATCTCTTCCAAGCCGTCTGGGGTCGCAACGGCGAGTGCCCCGCGATCGTCATCGCGCCCGCCACCCCCGCCGACTGCTTCGACATGGCGATCGAGGCGGTGCGCCTCGCGTTCAAGTACATGTCGCCGGTCTTCTACCTGTCGGACGGGTATCTGGCGAACGGCGCGGAGCCGTGGGCGGTGCCGGAGATCGGCGACCTGCCGAAGATCGAGGTGAAGTTCGCGACCGATCCCGAAAACTTCCTCCCCTACTCGCGCGACGAGCAGACCCTCTCCAGACCTTACGCCCTGCCGGGGACGCCGGGCTTGGAGCACCGCATCGGCGGCATCGAGAAGCAGCACGAGACCGGCAACGTCAACTACGAGCCGGAGAACCACCACTTCATGGTGCTGCTGCGGCAGGCGAAAGTCGATCGCGCCGCGCAGGACATCCCCGAGGTCGAAGTCTTCGGCGAGAAGACGGGCAAGGTGCTCGTCCTCGGCTGGGGCTCGACCTACGGATCGATCACCTCGGCGGTCGAGAGGATGCAGCGCGAGGGCAAGTCGGTCTCGTCGGCGCACCTGCGCCACTTGAACCCGTTCCCGCGCAACCTCGGCGAAGTGCTGCGAGGGTTCGAGAAGGTCATCATCCCGGAGATGAACCTGGGACAGCTCGCGACGATGATCCGCGCCAAGTACCTCGTCGACGCGATCCCGTTCTCGAAGGTCAAGGGTCGCCCCTTCCAGATTCGCGAGATCGTGAGCAAGGTCGAAGAGTATTTGTGAGTAGGTAGAAATGAAGAGATGAGCACGACCACGCAATTAATGACTGCGGAAGAACTCTTGAGCCTGCCGCGCGGTCACTCTCGACATGAATTAGTTGAAGGAGAGCTAAGGCAGATGTCACCCGCGGGGCACGGTCATGGCAAGATCGCGGCACGACTAGGGGCTGAGCTTTTCCGGCACGTCGAGGAACATGATCTGGGTGAGGTGTACGCGGCGGAGACCGGCTTTAAGTTAAAGTCTGACCCGGATACCGTGCGCGCGCCCGACGCCGCATTCGTCCGGCGAGATCGCGTCGAGCAGGTTGGAGACACGCAGGGCTATTTCCCCGGCGCGCCTGATCTCGCCGCCGAAGTCGTTAGCCCCGGCGATAAAGTTAGTGAGGTCGAAGAGAAAGTTGAGGAGTGGTTGAACGCAGGCGTGTCGCTCGTGTGGATCGTCAGCCCGAAACTGTGCACAGTGACGGTCTATCGCTCGCGCAACGACGTGACGACGCTGACGGAGAAGGATGTGCTCGATGGCGAACAGGTCGTGCCCGGTTTTCGTTACCCAGTCGCCAAGTTATTCACCGGAGGGAAGGGCGAGAGCCGCAAGTAAGCGAAGTTAACCGATGACTGCGCCGATCACAAACAGCCGCACGGTTCACGACGTTTACGCGGAGGGCTCGCGCTATTTCATGGGCGAAGGCAAACTCCACGGCGCGCTCGGCGAACTCTGCTCCGATCTCGACCGGCGCGGCATCGACTACATGGTCATCGGCGCGGTCGCGTTGATGGCGTACGGCTACCCGCGCTTCACGGAAGACATCGATCTCGTGATGACGGCGGAAGGCTTGGATACTTTTCACCGCGAACTCGTCGGGCTCGGCGACACGCCCGCGTTTCCAGGCGCCCGGAAAAGACTCCGCGCGACGAAGAGCAATGTCCCCGTCGAGATCATCGTCGCGGGCGAGTATCCGGGCGACGGCAAGCCGAAGCCGATCAGTTTCCCGGTCCCCGCCGAAGCGTCGGTCGAGATCGACGGCGTGCGCGTCGTCGCCCTGGAAAAACTGGTTGAGTTGAAGCTGGCTTCGGGCATGACCGCGCCCGACCGCCTGAAAGATTTGGCGGACGTACAGGAGTTGATCAAGGCGCGCGCCCTCGACGCGAGCTTCGCGGATCGGTTGCACCCTTACGTGCGCGAGCGTTTCCTGGGGTTGCTGCGTGCCGTCGAGGACGGAGCGCGGCGCGGCGACGAAGAGGGCGGAGAGAAAGATCGAGCGGGTCAGAACCAAGATCGCGGGTAGCTTCATACGAGGTCATAAAAAGATGAGCGAAAACGGTAACGGAACGAACGGGAACGGGACGCGCGTGACGGACGCGGAGGCGCAAGGGATCGGCGGCAACGTCGGAGGGTCGGGTCCTGCGCCGGAGAGCGAGCCGGGCTCGGTCGTGGCGGGCGCGGTCGCGCCGCCGCCCGCGCAGTTGAAGAAGGCTGACTTCGTCTCGGGGCAGGAGGTGCGCTGGTGCCCGGGCTGCGGCGACTACTCGATCCTGAACAACGTGCAGAAGGTGATGCCGGAGCTCGGCATCCCGCGCGAGAAGATCGTCTTCGTCTCGGGAATCGGCTGCTCCAGCCGCTTCCCCTACTACATGAACACCTACGGCTTCCACTCGATCCACGGGCGCGCGCCGGCGGTCGCGACCGGCATCAAGGCGTCGAACCCGGAGCTCTCCGTGTGGGTGATTACGGGCGACGGCGACGCGCTCTCGATCGGGGGCAACCACTTCATCCACGCCATCCGGCGCAACCTCGACATCAACTACATCCTCTTCAACAACCGCATCTACGGTTTGACGAAGGGGCAGTACTCGCCGACCTCGGAGTTCGGCAAGCGCACGAAATCGACGCCGATGGGCGCGATCGATTACCCGATCAACCCGCTCTCGCTCGCCATCGCGTCTGAGGCGACCTTCGTCGCGCGCTCGCTTGATATCGACGTGAAGCACCTGGGGGCGACCGTGCAGGCGGCGGCGCGCCACAAGGGCGTCTCCTTCGTCGAGGTCTACCAGAACTGCAACATCTTCAACGACGGCGCGTTCGAATACTTCACCGAGCGCGCGCTTCGCTCCGATCACATGATCTACCTCGAGCACGGCAAGCCGATGGTCTTCGGCAAGAACCGCGACAAAGGCATCCGCATGAACGGCGCGCAGCCCGAGGTCGTCGAGATCAATGGTGAGACCGGCTTGACCGAAAACGACCTCCTCGTCCACGACGTACACCTCGCCGACCCGTCCGTCGCCTTCATGCTCGCGCGCATGGAGCAGCCGCTCTTCCCGCAGCCCGTCGGCATCTTCCGCGAAGTCCAGCGCGAGACCTACGAAGACCTCCTCGCCGCGCAGATCACCGAGGCCATCACGCAGAAGGGCGCGGGCAGCCTGGACAAGCTCATCAACAGCGGCGACACGTGGGTCGTCGAATAAGGGCGCCGGGGTTAAGTTAAAGCGGCGAAAGCGGAGCAAGGGGAAACAATTGCTCCGCTTTCGCCATTTCTATAAGATTTCGGATTGAATAAGCGATGATGAGAGAAAAGCTCCAGATTGAATCTTCGCTTGACGAGAGAAAGGAACGTCTCTCTCGTCCGGCTTATTTCCTGTCGCTCGAAGTTGAAAATGTAAGGAGCTTCGGACCAAAACAAACTCTCGATTTATCCAACGGTGAAGGACGCCCCGCACAATGGACAATAATTTTAGGCGATAACGGAGTGGGAAAGACAACAATCCTTCAAAGCCTTATAGCGGCTCTACCGATTGAAGGTCTATCCGATAAAAGAAAGATGGTGAGGGGGCTAGTTATATATAAGGCGGATTCAAAGTGGAACGCTTCAAGAAGAGGCAGTTCAGAACTCGAAAATATAGACGAAAGACTCAAAGGACTTCTTGAAGGTGTGCAT
>JAIVJC010000064.1 GCA_020200235.1 Acidobacteriota bacterium
ACCCCGTGGTCTTCATGTCCCTGAAGAAGGAGTAGTCGATGTTGGGGCTGCACGTGCTCGGCGTGCAGAGCGCCGGGTAGCCCGTCCCCTCTTTGTAGAGCGTGTTCGCCTCGGAGGTCGAGCCGACGGCGTCGAGGCGGGTCGCGGTCGAGAAGTTGGCGGCGTTCGCCGTGTTGAAGATGGCGATGCCGGCGTTGTCCGGGATGTCTGTCGTGTAGCCGCTGGCTGGCGTGACGCCGTCCGGCAGGAGGATGGTGTCGCCCGTGACAGGAAGACTGTAGCCGACGGCATTGACGGCGAGGAAGTGTCCCCGCGCCGGAATGACCGTGGTGTTCGGGATGATGAAGCGTGTGGCTCCGTCAGAGGCGACGAGCGCCCAACCCGCCGACCCGTCGGTCGTAGAGACCGTGACGCTCGCCGAGCTGTTGTTGTAGAACTCGACGAACTCGTCGTTCGACGCGGGATCGACTGCCGCGATTGACGATGTTTTCGCCGAGAGGCGCGACGCTGCGGGCGAAGACTTAACAGCTCGCTGCGCGGAAGCCGGGGGCGCCGCACTGCCGGGACCGCGCAGGCGGAACTCGCTGATGATGATCGTTCCGGCGGCTTGCGGCGCGCCGCTTGTGAAGAAGGCGACGGGCGCGTCGTGGTCGGCGACGCGCTCGGGGCGTGTCGCGTCGGCGGCGTAGTCTATAGAGAAGTCGCCGTTGTAGCGCCCGTAGGCGTAGCGCGTGTTGCGCGCGAGCATCAGGTTGTTGACGAGGACGTGATCGAGCGCTTGCGCGTTGCCCTCGAAGGCGAACGAGTATTTTTGATCCGCCGGGAGATTGTTAATCAGGTTCGTGAGCTGGTACGTCCAGCGGTCGGTGCTCGGCTCGACCACCTGATCGGCTGGGGCCGGGATGCCCTTGAGCGTCCCCACCACGTCGATGAGTCCGTCGTTGAAGTCGAACGCGTTGAGATCGCCGAGGACGACGAGGTTCTCGCCGATGAGCGACTGGACGAGGTCGGCGATGTCTTCGGCCTGGAGCCGCCGCTTCTCGCGGTTGCGCGCGCCCTCCGTCCCCGTCCCGCAGGTGCCGAAAGATCGGGGGCTGTCAACGGCGATGAGCGACTTAGTGTGGTTGAGGATCACCGTCACGGGTATCGTTCCCCCGCCCGCCTGAGGCACGGTGGCCGTCAGGACGAAGGACGGGCGGTCGTGGAGAGTGCTGGTGACGCCGCAGTAGGTAAACGTGTTGCCCTGATGGTAAGCCGTGGGCGAGCCGACGACGCTGACGCGCGCCGTGTTGACGAGATAGCCGATGTCCTGCGTATTGCCGGCGATGTCGTTGAAGTAGGCCACATAGTTCACGTTCGGGTCGGCGGCGTCCGAATTGACCTTGTTCGCCAGCGCTTGGGCCGAGGCGGTAGTGTCAACTTCGACGATGCCGAGGATGTCGGGCGTGCGCAGAACGTTGCGGATGGCGAGCGACGCTTTGTTCAACTTGGTCGCGTTTCCTGAAGAGAAGTTCTCCAGGTTGGCGTGGCTGATGGTGAACTCCTGTGCGGTCGGCGTCGGCGCGGCGACGGCGGCGGTGATGCCGGGCGTGACGCCGGGCGTAACGTTGTAGTCGAGCACGATGCGGTACTGGTCGAAGCCGTAGTCGAGCGGACCCACCAGACCTGTGACGACCGCGCCGGTCGTCACCATGAGAGCCGCGCGGCGCGTGGTGCCGGTGGCGACGAGTGCGTCGTCGCTGTCGACCATGATGCGCTCGAAGTTGCCGTCGAAGCGCGGCACGTTGGGCGGCATCGTGCCGGCGTAAGGTCCTTCGTCAGCCACGGGGACGGGGTCGCCCGCCTCGATGCCGGGCTCGCGGAACGGGCGCGGCGTGCCCGTCACGACGCCCCAGAACTCGCCGAAGTTGTTGTTGGTCGGCTGTGACACGGTGAGCGAGCTGACGCTCACGCGCATGAACTCGTACTTCTCAAGCTCCGCGCCACGGCTGGTCGCCGCCGGGTTGAAGATGCCGAGGGAGATGGCGTCGAGCGCCGCCGGCAGCGAGTTGCCCCCCGAGAGGACGCTGGTAGAGGGGCTGGTGAGCTCGGTGGCGGTCTTGGGATCGGGGGGCGAGACGCCGTCCGGTTCGTCCGTCGTTGACGACTCGAACTCCGCGATCGTGCCGCTGACCTGGACGGAGTCGCCGACGGCGACGCTCGTCGGCGCGCTCGACGTGAAGATGAAGATCGCGTCAGAGGTGGCCAGGTTGCCGTCGCCGCTCGGGTCCTGAATGAAGTAGCCGTTGGTCTTGCGACCCGTGACGATGCCCGTCGTCGTCACGATCTGACCGGTGAAGGGGGATGACGTGCCGCTCCCTTGAATGGTGTAGATGGCCATCAACGTCACGTCGTCGTTCGTGATCGTGCCCAACCCGGAAACGTCGCCGGGGGTGGCGCCCGCCGAGACGTTCGTGATGTTGACCGTGAAGGTCTCGTTCGACTCCGGCGTCGTGTCGCCGTTGACGGTGACGGTGACGGTCGTGGAAGTGTTGCCCGCGGTGATGGTACCGCCCTGGTTCACGATGGCGACGTAGTCGCTGTTGGCGGTCGTCGCAGTGCCGTCGGCGGTGTTGACGGTGAAGGTGACGTTCGAGGTAGAGGCGGAGGTGAGACTGACGGTGAAGGTGAAAGCCGTCGTGCCGGCGTTACCTTCAGCCTGCGTCACGTCGTTGATGTTGAGCGTCGGCGTGCCGCCGCCTCCTCCCCCGCAGGGAGCGAGCGTCGTCGCAGTGTTGCGCGGGTTAGGAGTCGTGGCAGTGAAGTCGGTGGAGTTGTTGTCAGTCTCTGTGCAGCCTGCCGCTCCGCGCACGTCCGCGGTCGTCGTCGATGGCGCGGGGGCTACGGCGGTTTCGGAGCAGTTCGCCGTCGGTCGGGAGGTTATTAACGCCGTTCGCGCCTGCACCCTCCGCGACAAGATAATACTGTCCGGGCTGGAGCGTGACGTTAGTCAAACTCGTCGGCGTCCATGACCCGGTGCCCGTGGCGCCGGCGTATTGTACCGACCATCCATTTAAGCTGACCGCCGAAGTGCCCCGGTTGAACAGCTCGATGTAGTCGTTCTTATATGTCGAGCACCCGGCAGTGCCGCAGCCCGCGCCTCCATAGACCTGGCTGATGACGACGGTTGAGGAGAGCGCCTGTGCCGTAGGGACAATCTGTTGATATGTTGCTAATGCGGTAAGGATAAGGGCTGCGAGGAGCGAGACGAGTAGGGGACGTTTCACAAGTTTAGCGGCGCGGCGGCGGACGGGCATGGAATTCACGGGCGAGGAATCCTTTCTGGTGGCAGCAGGCTGACGAGAGGGGCGCGGCGCCCCGTTGGGATGTGCTATGCGATTGTCGCGGGCGGAATCTCAGGGGCGTCGCGGGCTAGCCCCTGCCCTTCTTCCGCGTGATCCCGAAGCGAGTCGAGAAGCGAAACATTAACACACGTCGAGGCGGCAGACAATTCAGGCGGGGCGACGTCACGGCGCATCATTCACGCCCGATCCTGAACGCCCGGTACGGGGGGGTTGGATGTGTAGAAGCCCCTCCCGGTTGCGCCGCACGAGCGAGGCGATGCGGGAACATGCCGTCGGTGAGTTTAACTTCGGTGCGCGTGCGAGCCGCGACGCCGCGTGGGGCATCGCGTGAAGCAATCAGGCACTCGTCAGCAGGTTGCGCTGCGAGAGTTCGGCGAGGAGTTTTTGGACGCTCGCGGCGGCGCGCTCCGGCGTCACGTCGTAGGTGTCCGCCAGCTCGCGGGCGATCTCTTCGGCGGACGTATTCTTCTCCAGCCTCTGCCAGACGAAGATCGCGGTCTCGTTGAGCGTGTAGTAGCGCCTGGCGTTCATGTCCACGAGCACGGCTTCGCCGCCTTCGAGATCGGAGAAGACGACCTGATCCTGCGGCTTGAGGAGGATGGTGCTCATCGGTTACGACTTCCTTGTTCTAAAACTTCCACGCTTCACGGACGAACGTCTTGAGTCTCGGCTTGCACGGTCGGAAGCACGGGCAGCGAGCGCGAGCCGCCCGCAGCGTTGCGCCAGGGTATCTTGCCGAAGCTCTGCAAACAGAAGAGGCACGGCGAGCCTGTGTAGAGATCGATCTCGGCGCCGCTCGCACGCCGCCGTTCGAGGGCGACGCGCCGGCGCTCCATCTGCTCGTCCGCCAGACGCCGCAGCCTCGGGTAGGCTGACGAAAAACGTTCTCGATTCAAATCCGCCACCACGTCCGACTCTTCGGACGCGCCCCGGTATCCGGAGAGGTTGCAGCAGAGCGAGAGGCGCCCCCGGTAATCGACGTTGCAGCTCGTCCCGCGCAGCGCCGTGCAGGGCGCGGCCTCGCCGACGTTGTAGTAGCCGGCGGCGATGCCGATCTCGAGCTTGAAGATTTTCGTCAGGATCGCGATCTCCTGCTCTGCCTGCGTGCGCTCGGCGTGGGAGAGGGAGAGCTCAGCCTCCGCGCCCGAAGAGGTCGGCAGAAGGTGCGCGAAGTGGACGGCACGCGCGCCGAGGCGCGCGGCGAGCAGCACGATCTCCTGGAGCTGCGGGACCGTGTCCTGCCGGATGCCCACCTTGAAGACGAAGGGGATGCCGCTCATGTAGCAGCGCGCCACGCCGCGCATGAGGCGGACGAAAGAGCCCTCACCGCGCCAGCGGTCGTGAGCCTCGCGTGTCGCACCGTCGAGGCTGAAGCCGACGAGCGTGAGGCACTCGCGGTGGCGCATCAAGACGGGGTAGACGCGGTCGAAGTGCCAGCCGTTGGTGACGAAGCCGTAGCGCCGTCGCCGATGTCCTCTGCGGTGCTGGTCGGAGTGGCGTTCATGACTTCGAAGAGTTGATGAGGTCGCCGAGCAGCTGCGGGGCTTGGTCGGGATCGGCGATAAGATCGCGCCCGGAACTCAGGACGTAGCACTGCGCGCGTCGCAGTAACTTCCCGAGGAAGCGAATGTAGGTGCGCGCCGCCGCGTCGAAGCCCGCCCACGGGTAGACCTGGAGCAATCGCACCATCGCCTGAGCCTTCCCTATCTGTTCGATTCGCGTCACGCCCTCACCGCTCACCATAGGGAAAAAGACGAAGTCGGGGCTGCACGATTCGGCGAAGCCGCGTGGGAAGACCACGGACGGTTCGAGCCGCCGCTTGCTCGGGTCGGAATTGACGGGCGAGCCGAGCGCCTCTTCGAGGCGCGGCAGCGGGCAGCCCGCGAGGCTCTCTTCCGAGACCGAGAACTGCCGGCGCAGCCCCCGCGCGCGCACGCCTCCGTCCGGCAGCTCGTGCAGGAGCAGCATGTCGTCCGACAGGTACCGCCAGCCCGCGCGCGCCAGCCGCACCGTCAAACTCGACTTCCCGCTGTTCGAGTTGCCGACGAAGAGCGCGCCCGCGCCGCTGCGCGGCTCGACGGCTCCCGCCGCGTGGAGATCGTAGAGGTCGCAACGGCGCAGCGCGAAGTGCATGACGTAGGAGAAGACGTTGACCAGCGCGACGGGGTGGCGCGCCTCGCTCGAGTCGCCCATCCACACCTCCACGCGACGCGACGCGGGGGGGCTGACCACGACCCGCGAATCGTTGACGACGAAGTGGTACGCCTCGCCGTTCGTGTAGCCGACCCCCTGCTCGGTCTCGAAGGCTTGGTAGCCGGCGGGGATCGGAGGCGGCGGCGAGCCGGCAGTGACGCGCACGTCGCAGTCGGCGACTCCCGCCGCGGGACGGGCGGACGGTTCCAAGTAGAAACCACCGAGGAAGCTCTCGATGGATCTTGAGAGCCATACCTCAGTGGCTTTGAAGGCTAGCACTCGGTTGGCGACCGAATAGTATTTCGCGTCTACTGTCTCAACCTTTAATTGCGCCGCCATTCGAACACCTGGCGCCGGCGCGCTCGCGCGCAGCCCGCGACGCAATTTAATTCGTTGCGACCGCGTCCACAGTCGTCTGCAACAGGAAAAATGAGGTGGCTTCCAGCACGTCAATCGGGACGGAGACCACGGGCTCAACGAATTCCTTCTTCTGCCGGGGGGAGGGCTGAACATTCTCGCGGGGCTCGACCGCCGGCGTCGGGCGTTCGCTCGTCAGGTTATTCTGTGGTTTAGTCAAGATTCGTTTTCTCCTCAATTCTCGGTGGACGGTTGAGAGCTGGCTGGCGGCACAAGCATCATCCGCAGCGGGGTGGTTTCGTAGTTGGTCAGATTAGTGCGCACGTAAAGGCGGATGTTCGGCGAGAGCGTCCGCACCGCTTGCTCCATCGTGTAGTTGCTGAAGTCAACGTCCACGAGTTCGGTAGATTCATATTTCATATCGAA
Organism: Acidobacteriota bacterium; assembly: GCA_020200235.1. Classification (GTDB taxonomy): domain Bacteria; phylum Acidobacteriota; class Blastocatellia; order Pyrinomonadales; family Pyrinomonadaceae; genus JAIVGV01. The sequence continues at coordinate 6,321 of JAIVJC010000064.1, forward strand.
AGGAATGTCAACCTTGCTCGCGATCTGGAAGAGGATGATGGTGAGCGGCTGCTTGACGGCGCGGACGCTGAGATGGTTGCGCTCGAACTTGACCCGCAGCGGCAAATCTTCCTTCTCCTTCTGCTTCTCGTAGGCTTCCGTCCCCTCCTCCGTGTTCCCCTCGATCAGGATGGCCTCTTCGTTGCCCTTCACGACGGCGGTGCGCGAGGGCGGTTCCTCGTTGAGCGCGTAGAGGTAGATCGCGACGAGCTTGGGCTGACCGTCCCCCGCGCCGCTCAGCTCGTAATCGACGTAAGGCACGGGGGCGAACATCCCCGCCGCGCCCTCCAGCGGCACGTTCTCGAATTCGAGCGTGACGCGCTGCTTCTGCATGAGCGGGCTCAGGAGGACGGGCGCGCCGAGCTTCTTGGAGATGTCCGCCGCCACTTCGGGCAGCGGCGCGTTCTTCGACTTGAAAGTCAACAAGCGGGGAGTCCCCTTCGTGACCTTCAGATTCCAGAAGGGCTTCTGGGCGTCGGCGGCTTCTTTCGCGGCGGCTTTGGGCGCGTCGCTTTTCTTCGCCGGGGCGGGCGGCGGCTGCGTGCGCGCCGCGGGCGACTGCGCCAGGGCGAGCCCGGCCAGCAGGGGCAGCAGGATGAGAGAGCTGACTAACCGTAATCGCGCGGTGTTCATGGTACTTCTCATTGTCTTTAACAAATCCCGTTCAATCTGACGGGGCGCGGAGTCGCAGCCGCAGAATCAAATTCACGACCTGTCTCACGGGGAAAGATGGCGTTGTTTAGGCGACTCTACGCCGAAGCGCTGGCATCGAGTTTGCGGCGACGCAAGGGGCAATGGTTAGGGTCTGCCTGAAGTAATCTTTTTCGGATTATGCTTCAGAAGAAAGCGTTCCGGCGTCGACCGCTCATGTTACCGTCAACCGGTACGGACGGAAGGTAACACAACTCACCCGTTTCATCAACGCAAGTGGCGGTCTTTTTGCCCTGATATTAACCACGCGCCACGCGAGTAGTGTCCTGAGTGTGTGTTGCCGCACGTTGGCGCCCTCTGTCTGATGCGGCGTACAAGCCGGCCACGCGATATCAGGGGATTGCTGCCCCGCGCTCTACCTTGCGCGCGAGAGCCCGCGGCTTTACACTACCCGCATTAACACCGCCGCGCCGTGGCGAACGACACCGAGAGACGCTCGGCTGAGGCGGCGCCGCACTCTCGACCCTGAAACCGCGACGCGATCCGACTCTTACCCGCACGAGCTTGATCACGCACACTGAAATCGAATTACTTCTCTACTGCTCGCGGAGCCACGTCGACCCGACGACCGCGCGGCGGATCGAGGGTCTCTTGCGGGGAGACGTCGATTGGGAACTCTTCACGTCGCTCTCGCTGCGTCACGGCGTCATGCCGCTCGTCTACCGGCGGCTTAAGGATTCGTTCGCAGCCGCCGTCCCGCCGAGCCGGATGAGTTTTTTCGCCGCGCGCTACAAGCAGAACGTCGCGCGCAACATCTACCTCACGGGCGAGATGCTGCGCGCGCTCGACGCGCTCAAGGGGGAAGGCGTCGAGCCCATCCCTTATAAAGGTCCCGCGCTCGCCTGCGAGGCTTACGGCGACCCCGCGCTCAGGCAGTTCATCGATCTCGACATCCTCGTCCGGCCGCGCGACGTGTGGAAGGCGAGCGCCGCGCTCGAACGTCAAGGCTTCGAGCCACACTTCAAGCTCCGTGGCGAGAGCGAGAGGGCGGCGTTCCTCAGGCTCGGCTACGTGCAACTCTTCACGCGCCCCTCCGATCGTCTCGCGGTAGAGCTGCACTGGGGCGTCGCGCCGCGCTTCTTCAACTTCCCTTTCCGGATCGAGCGGCTGTGGGAGTCGGACCAGAGGTTGACGGTCGCGGGGCGCAGCGTGCGCGCCATCGCGCCGGAGTTTCTCGTCCTGCTGCTCTGCGTTCACGGGAACAAAGATTTGTGGGCGCGCCTCGAATGGGTCTCTGCCATCGACGCCCTGCTCTCGCGCGCGCCGCGACCCAATCTCGAGACGATGCTGGCGGAGGCGAAAGCCCACGGCGCGTTGCGCGTCCTCCTGCTGGGTCTCGCCCTCGCGCACGGGCTTTTTGAGACGCCCCTCCCGCCCGTCGCCCTGAAGCAACTTGGAGACGCGCCCGCCGTGTCGAGGCTGGCGGAACAAGTCCGTGACCAGATGTTCGCCGACGATCCGAAAGCGCCCACGCTCGCCGAGCAGGTGCGCTTCCACACGCGCTCGAAGGACGGGCTGCGCGATCGAGCCGTCTACTGCGCGCGGCTGGCTCTCACCTCGACGCCGGTCGACTGGGCTGCGACGGGGCTGCCCGCGTCACTCTCCTTCGCGCGCCCCTTCGTGCGCCCGCTTCGCCTGATGAAGAAATACCTTCTGAGTCCCGTCCGGCGCGCCTCTTAGAGCCGCACACCTTGAACGCTCGAAGCCCAAGACATTAATGATCAGCGGCAGGGATATCGTCTACGTCTCCAGCATCGAGTGGAATTTCCTCTGGCAGGGGCATCAGGAGATCGCGCGGCGGCTCGCCGAGGCGGGCAACCGCGTTTTTTACATCGAGAACACGGGCGTGCGCTCGCCCGGCGTGAGGGACGCGCGCCGCGTCGCCTTCAGGCTACGCCGCTGGGCGGGCGCGGTGCGCTCGGGCGGCGTGCGCGAGGTCGCGCCGAACGTCTACGTCTGCTCCCCGCTCGTGCTGCCGCCCTTCGGCTCCGAGCTGCGCCGCGGCTTGAACCGGCACGTCCTGCTGCGGCTCGTGCGCCGCACGGCGCGCGCGCTGGGGATTCGCGATCCGCTCGTCTGGACTTACCTGCCCACCGACACCACGCTCGATCTCGTCCGCACGCTCAAACACCGCGAGCTCGTCTACTACTGCGCCGCCGATTTCACGCAGCTCACGCCGCAGCCCGAAAGGCTCCGCGCGGCAGAGCGCGAACTGCTCAAACGCTGCGACGTAGTCTTCGCCGTCTGCACGGGACTGGCGCAGACCTGCGCGGAAGACAATCCGAACGTCCACGTCTTCCCCGCGGGCGTCAACCTCGACGCCTTCCCGCTCGACGCCTTCCCGCTCGACGACATTATCGACGGAGACACCGCGGCGGGCGCGACGGCGGACACGTCCGTGTTCGCCGATTCTGAACTCGCGAATCTCGCGCGACCCCTCATCGGCTACGTCGGCGGGATGCACCGGCACGTCGATTTCGAGTTGTTGAAGAGCGCGGCGCGCGCACGTCCCGAATGGTCGTGGGTCTGCGTCGGCGCGCTGCAGGCGGACACGCGGTGCTTGGCGGATTTGCCGAACGTGCATCTGCTGGGGCAGAAGCCGCACGAAGAGTTGGTCAACTACATACGCCGCTTCGACGTGTGCATCGTGCCCTACGTCAACAGCGTCTACACGCGCACTGTCGTGCCCACGAAGATCAACGAGTACCTCGCGACGGGCAAGCCGGTGGTCTCGACCGACATCCCGACCGTCTGCGAGTTCAACGAGGAGCACCGCGTCCTCATCACTTCGCCCGCCGACGCCGAGAGTTTCGTGCGCTCGATCGAGCGGGCGCTGAGGATGCCGAACGACGCCGCGACCGTGCGCCACCGCCGCCGCGTCGCGGAGCAGGGCGATTGGGGAAAGCGTCTCGAAGAGATGAGCCGGTTAATCGAGGAGAGCGTCGGCGGGAAGACACTTCCGAACGAGAAACGACGCGCACGCGCCGCGTCCTGAGTCAGAACCGCCTGCTGCAAGCGGGCGGGTCTCCCGATTGTCGATTGCGGAATGCGGAATGCGGATTAGGGGGAGTGATCCATTGTCTTATTGAGCCATTGACCGAATGGATCAATGAATCAATGACCGAATGGGTTAATCGCGGTTGAAACCCCTCAGAGCCTCGGTCGAAGACTCCTGATCCGCCGAGCTCACTTCGCCGGCGACCTGTCCGCCCCACAGCAGGTTGTCCGCGATGACGACGCCGCCACTGCGCAAGAGCGGGAGCGACAGTCGGAGGTAGTCAGAATATTCTTCCTTGACCGCGTCGAGGTAGACGAGGTCGAACGTCCCTTCAAGGCGCGGCAACACGTCCAGCGCGAAGCCGCGCTCGACTCTAACTCGATCAATCACGCCCGCGCGCTCGAAGAAGCCGCCCGCGAGACCGATCATCTCCTCGCTCGGCTCGATGGTAGTGACCGTCCCGTCGCCCGTCATGCCGCGCAGCAGGCTGATGACGGAGTAGCCGATAGCCATCCCGATCTCCAGGGCGCGCCGCGCGCGGATCGAGCGCGCGGTGATTTCGAGGAAGCGCGCGACCTCGCGGTCGGCGATCGGCACCTTGTGCGCCGCGGCGTGCGCCTCCATCTCCGCGAGCAGCCCGTCGCTCGCCGGGTGCAGGCGCTCAAGGTACTCAGCCTGTTCGCGCCGAATGATCGCGTCGAGTCGTGCTTTCATAGTTTCACCGTTCCGCCCGAACCATCCTTCGACGGCTTCCCCCTCACCGTCAGCTCTCTTCGTCGCCCTGCTCCTCCGCGTCGTCGGTCGCAACGGCGACGTAGCGGCGCGCGAGCCCCAGCTCGCGCAGTTTGTGTTGGAGCGACTGCCGGTGCATCCCCAGCATCGCGGCGGCGCGCGTCACGTTGCCGCCCGTCTCTTCTAGGCAGCGCGCGATGTAGCGACGCTCGAACTCGCGCCGATCCTCGCGGAAGTCGGCGGTGAACGGCACGTCGAGCGCGCCCTCCGGCGCCCCCGCGCGCGCCGCGCCCGCGACAGGCGCGGGCTTGATCTCCTCGGGCAGATCGTGCGGCTGGAGGTGGTCGCCCTCCGCCAGGACCATCGCGCGCTCGATCGTGTTCTTCAGCTCGCGCACGTTGCCGCGCCAGTCGTACTCCATCAGGCGGCGCATCGTCGCGGGCGCGATGTGCCGGTGCGGCAGCTTGTACTTCTCCGCGGCGGCGTGCGTGAACGCTTCCGCGAGCATGGGGATGTCCTCCCGACGCTCGCGCAGCGGGGCGATCTCAACGGTCACGACCCTCAGGCGGTAGAAGAGGTCGGCGCGGAAGTTTCCCTTCTCGATCTCCTGTTCGAGCGGGCGGTGCGTCGCGCTGATGATGCGCACGTCCACGGGGATCGACTCCGATCCCCCGAGCCGCTCGACTCTACGCTCCTCAAGCGCCCGCAAAAGTTTCGCCTGCACGTTCGCGCTCATGTCGCCGATCTCGTCGAGGAAGAGCGTGCCGCCGTTCGCCTGCTCGAACTTCCCCTGCCGGCGCGCGCTCGCGCCCGTGAACGCGCCCTTCTCGTGACCGAACAGCTCCGACTCGATCAACTCCGAGGGCAGCGCCGCGCAGTTGACCGCGACGAACGCGCCGCCGCGCCGCTCGCGGCTCCGCTCGTGTATCTCGCGCGCGACCAATTCCTTGCCCGTCCCCGACTCGCCGCGCACCAGCACCGTCGCCTCCGTCTCCGCCACCTTCTCGATGAGCGCGCGCACGCGGCGCATCGCCTCCGAGTCGCCGATGAGAGAGCCCTGAGCCTGCGCCGTCGCTTCGAGCCGCTCGCGCAGGCGCGCGTTCTCGCGGCGCAGCTTGACGGTCTCCAGCGCGTTCTTGACGACGAGCCGGAGGTCGTCAACCTCGTAGGGCTTCGGCAGGTAGTCGTACGCGCCGGCCTTCATCGCGTCGACCGCCATGCGCTCGGAGCCGTGCGCCGTGATGAGGACGACGAGGGGCGCGCCGCCCTGGAAGATTTTCAGCTCCTGCAGGAAGTCGAGTCCACTCTTGCCGGGCAGGTTCACGTCGAGCAGCATCAGATCGAAGGCGCGCTTGGAGAGTCGGGTGCGCGCCTCGACGACGCTCCCCGCCTCCTCGATCTCGTAGCCGAACTGGCCGAGCGCGCGCCGCATCCCGAAGCGCGCGGCTTCTTCGTCGTCGACGATGAGCAGCCGGCACTCTTCCGCCTTCTCTTTTTCTTTGCTCATGGCATTCGCGGAAAACTAACGCGCGCATTCTACAGCAACAACACTTTCAACGCGCAGCCCGATTTCTTTTCTCGACATCAGCCCCGCGCCGCGTCCGCCGCGGGGAGCAGCAACTCGAAGCGCGCGCCCTCGCCGTGACGCTGCGGCGCGAGCCGCGCCTCGCCGCCCGCCTCCTGCGCGCGCCGCCAGACGATGGCTAAGCCCAGCCCCGTCCCGCGCTGCTTCGTCGTGAAGAACGGCTCCCAGATGCGCCGGCGCAGCTCCGCCGACACGCCCGCGCCCCCGTCCACAACCGTCCACACGAGCATCCCGCCCTCGCGCCGCAACTCGATGCTCACGGTCCTGCCCGCGGGCGTTTCTTGCAGAGCGTTGACGACCAGGTTCGAGAGCGCGTCGCGCGCCGCCGCGACCGTCGCGCCGCCGAGCGAGTCGCGCGTGCCGGCTCGCCATTCGAGCTTGACGCGCCCGGCGCTCGCCTGCGACTCGAAGAGGTTGACGACCGCCGCCGTCAACTCGTCCGCCCTCGCCGTCGTCTCCACGTGGGGTGACTGACGCGCGAAGCTGAGCAGTTGCGAGACGCTGCGGCTCAGCCGATCAGTCTCGCCGATGATCAGTTCTAGGTCGCGCGAGTATTCGCCCGCGACGCGCTCGTCCTCGCGCATGACCTGCGCGATCGACTTGATCGCGGAGAGCGGGTTCTTCACCTCGTGCGCGACGGTCGCCGCCATCTGACCGAGCGCGGCGAGCCGCTCGCCGTGCGCGAGCCTGCGCTCCAGCCTCAGGTTCTCTTCCATCAGCCTGTGGTCGCCGACCGCGATGGAGACCTGACCCGCGAGCAGTTCCAGCACCGTGAGCACATCCGTCGTCAGCGCATCCCTCGGCGCGTCGATCAACATCAAGCCGTACAGCTCACTCTCGCGCCGCAGCACGAACGCCGCCTCGTAGCCGTGCGCGCGAAGTCGCGACTCCCACTCGACGCCGTCAGCCTCGCCCGCGCGCTCCAGCTCGAACAGCGGCTGCACCCAGTCGTCGTCCTCTTTCTGAAGCCCCGCTCCGCCCTTCCTCCCCGCCGCAGGTTCCGCGTCTTCCGCGTCGGCGTCGAGCCGGGGCACCAGCGCGAAATGGACGCGGCGCAGGGTCAGCTCCGAAGCGGTTCGCTCTTGGACGAGGCGCAGCAGCTCGCCCAGCTCCTTGAAGCGCGACGACTGCGCGCCGATCCTCGTCAGCACCTCGCGGTAGAGCCCCGCCTCGCGCTCGAACAGCTTGTGGAAACGGCTGTCGAGCCATGCGCGCATCGGTGCGAAGACGAGCGCGAAGCCGAGCACGAGCAGCGTCTCGACGACGCCCGCGCGCAGGCCGTAGCGCGCCGTCAGCCACGCCGCGACCGTGCGAATGCCGAAGAGGTAGACGACGAGCACGACCGCCGCGAAGGTCGCGACGACCAGACTCTCGCGGATGATCAGTTCGAGGTAGCGGTAGCGGTAAATCTGGTACGCGATGAGCGCGGTCGGCAAAATCGAGCCGAGGTTGGCGAGCGTGCGCAGGTAGCTGCCGACCTCCGTGCCGCGCCCGACGCCGAGCGCGTAGGCGGCGACGAGCAGCGCGCCGACGCCGACGAAGGAGGCTGCGAGGGTGCGCATCAAACGTCGCTCGCTCGGCGAGTCGGAAGCGCGCGCGATCAGCCAGTCGGTCCCGGCGATGAGCCCGAGCACGTATGCCCCCCACACGCCGAAGGGCAGCACGAAGAAGGAGAGCTTCTCCATCATCGGTGCGTACGCCCCGCGCCAGATGTGCCAGACGGAGACCGCGAGGAAGATCGTCGGTACGTACGAGAGCCACACGCGCGCGCGCTCGAAGCGCGACAGCTCCCGTTGGCGCGAGCGCGCCCAGAGGTGGAGGTGGACGTGAAGGAGGAGCGAGTAAGAGAAGGTGATGCTCGTGACGGCGACCGTGTCGGCGACGCGCAGCCAGGGCGACCAGCGCGTCACTTCGAGACCGAGCACGCGGTGCAGCGCGATGAGGAGGTTACCCGCGTGCCACAGCCCGACGCAGACCGCCAGAGCCCAGAGCACCTGCTCTGTGCGCGCCAGAGAGTGGCGCTGCCGCGCCAGCAGCACGCTCAGCCACAGCGGCAGCGCCGCGCCCACACTGTAACCGACGAGCTGTAAGACTTCGAGCAGGGACATGAGAAAGCCGTGAACCGTGACAGGTGACAAGTGACAAGATAAAACTTCCCGTCCTGCCTGTCACTCGTCACGGTTTACGGTTCACGGCTTTGCCCGTCCCCCGTCACCTGTCACTCGTCACGGGTTTGAGGTGCTGCTCGGGTCGAACGGGACGAGCGTGATCTCGGCGCGGCGGTTGCGCGTGCGACCGGCGGGCGTGGTGTTGGGCGCGACGGGCTTGTCGGGTCCCATGCCGCTCGCCTGGACGCGGCCGTCCTGCACGCCCGCGCCGGTGAAACGCGCGGAGAGCGCGGCGGCGCGATCCTGCGAGAGCTTGCGGAGCGCGACCTCGTCGCCGCGGCTGTCGGTGAAGACCTCGACGTAGATTTGATACTCGGGGTTGTTGGCGAGGAGCGCGGCGAGCGGCTCGATCGAGGCGGCGGCGTTCGCCGCCAGCTCAGCCGAGCGCGCGCCCGCCCAGATGTTGTCGCCGAGGACGAGCGTGAAGCCGCGCTCGGCGTCGCGCACCGTGCCGTAGCGCGCGAGCGATTGCCGCAGCGCCGCCGCCTGCGCCGCGGCTTGCGCCTGTCGCTGCTCGGCGAGGCGGCGCTGCTCCTCGACGCTGCGCTCGCCCTCCATGCGGGCGAGCTTCACCTTCGCGTCCTCGGACGCGGAGCGCACCTGCTGCAACTCGTCTCGCAGGCGCGCGTTCTCCGAGCGCAGGTCGCGAACCTGCTGGTTCGAGTTTGCGAGATCGCGATCCGAAAGCTCGCGGGCGCGCTCGGATTTTTCGAGCCGGTCGCGCAGCTCCGCGATCTCCTGCTGGTACATCTCGGAAGTCTTCTCCGCCTCGCGCACCGCCGCGTCGCGCCGCGCGACCTCCTCGCGCCGCGCTCGCGCGCCTTTGCGCGCCTCCGCGATCTCTTCCGCCTTCGCGCCCAGACTGATCGCGCGGCGCGCGAGCGCATCCACTTCGGAGTCCGCCTGCTTCAGGCGCCACGCGCTCTCGGCTTGGGCGAGTTGATCGTTCGCCTCCCTCAGCTCGTCGGGCGCGTCCCTCTCGGCGCCGGCGAAGCGCGCGAGGCTGATGGACTGCCGCGCGCCGAGCAGCGAGGTGGGCGTGCGCGCGTAGTCGGCGTCGGCGACTTCGGGGACGCGCGCCTGGTTGAAGTAGTCGCTCGTGTTGCCGAGGTAGCGGACGGCGACGGTCGAGACATCGGCGTTGCCGGGTCGGTTCGGCGGCAGGTTTTCGAGCACGACCATGCGGCTCGGACCCCGCACGAGGAAGTGCGGCTCGGCGGTGACGATCATCGCGAAGGTCTGGAGCGGGGTCGTCACGTCGATCTTCGAATCGACGATGAAGCTGCCGCCGCGCTTGATCTCGCCGAGGTTGTCGGCGCGACCTTCGGGCGAGATCGCCCACAGCACGTAAGTCGTGTAGACGCTCCCCAGCTCGTAGGCGCGCGGCAGACTCTCCACGCTCATCTCGACGCGCGTGCCGCGACGACCGCTGCGCGTCACCTTCGCCTCGCCCTTCAGGCGCGGCAGGCGTGTCGTGCCGCGGAACTTCACGTTGATGCTCTGTTCGAGCGGGTACGTGATGGCGACCGACTCTCTCCGCAGGTCGCTCTGCGCCGCGACCGACGGGGCGAGCGCGAAGAGGGCGACGAGCGGCAGAGAAAGTTTCCGGAGAGCGGCCAGGGAGCGCGAAGAGTTCATAACGATTGCTCCTAAAGATTTTTTCCGCGGACGCGAAGCGCCGGGGCGTTCGGGCGAGGAGTGCCGACTTCGCCAGAATGGATGCCGCGGGCGTGCGGGCGCGTTGCCGACAGAAAACGGGAGAGTGTTCGGGGTGACCAGCCAGCCCTGCCAGTTAACGAGCGCACGCGGCGCGACGTTCGCGCTAGCAGCCGCCCGCGATCACCTGCGCGCCGCGCGCCTGTGCGCCGTCCACTGCACGACGACGATGGCGATGACGCACAGTATGACGATGTGGACGAAGCCGCCCTTCCCCGCGAGCACGGCGACGAGCCACGCGACGAACAGTGCGGCGGCGATGATCCAGATCACCAAACGACTTTCACCTCGCGCCGCGTCGCCGAAGCGATCTACCTGGACGCGATCCTCACCGAACCGGCGGGCAGCCCGACGGCGCGGAGCGTGCCGCGCGCGCGATCGCCGCCGACGACGAGCGGCACGCCCGCTTCGTTCGGCGCGACGGCGAGAGTGCGAAGCGAGCGCGCCTCGTCACCCGAGGCGCTCGCGGCTGCGCCTTTCGGCTCGTCCGCCGCCTGCCAGATGACCGAGCCGTCGCGCCCGGAGAAGCCGCGCGCGAAGACGCCCACGTCCGCCGCGAGCACGTCGAGGAAGCCGTCGCGGTTGAGATCGGCGAAGACGGGCGTGAAGGCGTCCCGCCCGCCCTGCGCCGACCAGTCGATCTTGCCCTCGGCGCTGATCACCGCGACGCGACCGCGCGTCGTCAACATCACGATCTCGAACGTGCCGTTGCCGTCGAGGTCTGCGCCGGCGAGGCGACCGCGCGGCGACTCGCCCTCGGTCGTGATGCGACCCAGCGCCTTGAGATCGCCGCCGAGGAAGAGCAGCCCGTGCTCGGTGCCGACGATGACGAGCGTCGCGCGCGGCGTGGTGATGATTAGCGGCGGCGTGACGAAAGGCACGTCGAACTTCACGGCGCGAAGCCGCTCGCCGTTGGCGCGGCGGATGTCGATCTGCGCGCCCTTGAGGGAGAGCGCGACGCCGCGCTCGCCCCCGCTCACGAACGGGATGGGCAAGCCGATCACGTCGCCGTCGAGTTTCGTGTTCGAGACGAGCGCGCCGGTCGCGGGGTTGAGCATCACGAGACTGCTCGGCTCTTCTGCCGCGACGGCGATCTGTGTCGATGAAGCGTCGTCGCCCAACTGCATCACGCAGCCGCCCGTCGGTTTGCCATTGAGGCTGGCGCGCCACAGCTCGCGCCCAGTCTCTCCTTCGAGCAGGCGCACGCCGCCGTCGAAGGCGACGAGAACGTTCGCGGACTCGCCCTGCGGGGCGGCGACGATGACGGGCGCGAAGATCGAAGAGGGCGCGTTCCGAGTCTGACCGGTTGGGGCGCCCGCCCCCGCGCCGCGCGGTCGAGGCGGCGAGAAGCGCGCCGTCCAGAGCGCCGCGCCCGTCGCGCCTTCGAGCGCGTAGACTGTCCCTTCGGAGTTGACCGCGACGAGATCGAAGGGCTGCCCAGCCCTCAGCCGCGCCGTGACGGGTCGCTCGACGCTGCCCGTCGCCGTCTCCCAACCGACGTTGCTCGGCGGGCGCATGATCGACGTGGTGAGCGCAGCGTCGTCTGGATCTCCTGCGACGCCCCGCCCGCGGCGGGTTGCTGCGCGCGCCGAGACGACGAGCTTTGCGCGGGCGCGGCGAGCGTGGCGGCGAAGATGAGCGTGAGCGAGACGGCTGCCGTCTTGAAGAGGGCGCGCGAAGCGAGGCGCGCGTCGCGTGGCGGGGGCGAGAGTTGCATGATCATATCGCGTCGTTGAGTTTGTAGCCGACGCCGCGCACCGTCAGCACGTAGCGCGGGTTCTTGGGATCGGGCTCGATCTTCTGCCGCAGGCGGTTGATGTGCGGATCGACGTTGCGCTGGTAGCCCTCGTAGTCGGTGCTCCAGACCTGATCGAGCAGGTCGTTGCGCGACCACGCGCGGCCGGGCTCGCTCGCGAGCCGCGCGAGAATCTGGAATTCGAGCGGCGTGAGATCGACGACCGCGCCCTCGCGCGTCACCTCGTGCCGGCGCTTGTCGATGACGAGATCGCCGAACTGGATGCGCTCCCTGCCGTCCGGCTCTTTCGGCACGCCCGTGCGGCGCAGCAGGGCTTCGAGCCGCACCTCCAGCTCGCGCGGCTCGAACGGCTTGGCGAGGTAGTCGTCGCCTCCCGCCTCGAAGCCCGCGACCTTGTCGTCGAGCTCGTCGAGCCCCGTGAGGAAGAGGGTGGGTGTTTGCAGGTCGCGCTCGCGCAGGCGGCGCAGGAGCTCGAGACCGGTCATGCCGGGCATCGTCACGTCGAAGATGAAGCAGTCAAACCTCTGCGCGAGCGCCGCGCGCAGAGCCTCCTCGCCGCTCTCGGTCTCGACGATCTCGTAGCCGAGGCGGCGCAGGTATCCGGCGAGGAGCATTCTCATGCTCATGTCGTCGTCGGCGATCAGGATCCTTCGGACGGGCTGTTCCACAGTCTTCACCTGTTGCAGCGCGGAGTTTGCCATCACTGCTCTTCCCCCGGATTGTAAAGTGATCCGAATTATACGGCAAAAGTTCGCGCGGCACAGCAAAAAGTGGCGCGCGGCGGGCGAATGTTTTGCGCCCCAAGCCGTTCGCGCAGACGAGTTTAACGCGCCGCCCTTACCTTGACGCGCGCCGAGGCGTCTTCGTATAGTCATTCTTCCGACGACGGAAACGTTCCCCGCCACTCCAGAACACGCGCGTTACAAGGCACAAACAGATCGAGCGATGCGAGACCTCAGGCGACTATTAACCTACCTCAAGCCTCACTGGGGGAAGTTCGTGCTCGCCACGGTCGCGATGGTCGCCGGGGCGCTGTTGCAGAGCGCGGTCGGCGGCTTGATCGTGCCGATCTTCGATCAGGCGCTCAACCGCGGCGGGGCGCAGTCGCACGGCGACACGATCTTTCACCTCAACCGTCTGATCCCCACTTCGAGCTTCGACGCCTGGCGCACCATCGCGATCCTGCTCGTCGCGCTCACGCTCGCCAAAGGAGTCGCCGAATACTTCTCGACCTACCTGATGGCTCGCGTCGGCCAGGAGTCGGTCTTGAAGCTCCGACAGGATTTGTACTCGCACCTGCTGAGGCAGTCGTCCGACTTCTTCGAGCGGCACCGGACTAACTACCTCGTCTCGCGCCTCGTCTCGTCGGCGGCGGCGATCGAGGCGGCGGTGACGAACACCCTGCGCGACATGCTGCGCGAGGGCTTCACGCTCTTCGCCTTCCTCGCCGCGTCGTTCTATTTCTCCTGGCGGCTGACCGCCGGGTCGCTTTTGATCGCGCCCGTCATCGCGTGGCTCACGGCGACCTTCGGGCGACGCCTGCGCAACCTCTCGCGCGAGATGCACGAGGGCAACCAGCGGCTCGTGGACACGGCGCAGGAGGGGCTGGCGAACCACCCCATCGTCAAAGCCTACCGCGGCGAGGAGCGCGAGCAGGGGCGGTTCACGCGCGTCGCGCGACTGATCATGCGCGCCAACTTGCGGTCGGCGAAGATCAGCGGCTTCGCGCCCCCGATGATCGAGCTGATCGGTGTCGTCGCCGTCGCCGTGCTGCTCTACTTCGGGCGGCGCGAGATCATCGCGGGCCGCATGGACACCGCGCAGTTCCTCGCCTTCCTCTTCTTCCTCTTTTCGTCTTACGACCCGATGCGCAAGCTCTCGCGCTTGCAGAACGCGATGGAGATCGCGCTCGCCGCCGCGCGCCACGTCTGGGAGGTGCTGGACGAGCAGAGCGAGCTGCCCGAGCGCGCCGACGCCCTCGCGCTCGCCCCGCTGCGCGAACGGATCGAGCTGCGCCGCGTCTCCTTCAACTACGCCAACGAGGAGCGCGTCGTGCTGCGCGAAGTCGATCTCACGATCCCGGCGGGCAAGATGGTCGCGCTCGTCGGCGAGTCGGGCGGCGGCAAGTCGACGCTGACGAAGCTCATCCTGCGCTTCCACGATCCGTCCTCCGGCGCGGTGCTCTGGGACGGCACGGACCTGCGCGACGCGCGGCTCGATTCCCTGCGCCGCCACGTCGCGCTCGTCACGCAGGAGACGGTGCTCTTTAACGACACCGTCCGCTACAACATCTCCTACAGCCGCCCCGACGCGAGCGCCGAGGACATCGAGCGCGCCGCGCGCGTCGCCTTCGCGCACGACTTCATCGAGGAGCTGCCCGAGGGCTACGACACGCTCGTCGGCGAGCGCGGCATCTTCCTCTCGGGGGGTCAGCGCCAGCGGCTCGCCATCGCGCGCGCCGTCCTCGCCGACGCGCCCGTGCTCGTCCTCGACGAGGCGACCTCCGCGCTCGACACCGAGTCGGAGCGCTACGTGCAGCAGGCGCTGGCGAACCTCACGCGCGACCGCACGACGGTCGTCATCGCGCACCGCCTCTCGACCGTCCGCCGCGCCGATCAGATCGTCGTCATCGAGCGCGGCCGCATCGTCGAGACCGGCAGACACCAGGAACTCCTCGAACGCGGCGGCATCTACAAGCGGCTCTACGAACTGCAATTCGCGGACGAGGAAGAAGAACTCACGGCTCGTCCGTAGTCAGTGGTCCGTTGTCCGTCGCAAGCGGCTCGCTCCCGCGCGGCTGAACGCGAAGATTAACGACGGCGACTGACGACGGACAAAGGACAACGGACGATTTTGTTATGAAATCAATGACGGGATTCGGTCGCGGGTCAGCCGCGGGCGAGAACTTCAAAGTCTCGGTCGATCTCAAGACCGTCAACAACCGCTTCCTCGACGTGCACGTGAGGGTGGGGGCGGAGCTGGCGAGTCTCGAAGCGATCATCCGCAAGCGCGTCGGCGAAAAACTCTCGCGCGGGCGCGTCGACGTGACGCTCAACCTCGACCGCACGAACGAGCTGACCTACGAGGTGAACCGCCCGCTCATCACCGGCTTCATCGAGGCGATGCGCTCGGTGCAGCGCGAGTTCGATCTCGCCGGCGAGCCCGACGTGAACGTGCTCGCGCGTCTGCCCGGCGCCTTGCAGCCCGTGCGCGACGGCGGTCTGACCGAAGAGATGACGCGCGCCGCCGAGCGCGCCGTGGACGAAGCCCTCGAAGAGTTGAACCGCATGCGCGAGCGCGAGGGCGCGGCGCTCGCGGCGGAGATGGCTTCGCGGCTCGACAACATCGAGCGGCAGATCCCGCTCGTCGAGGCGGTGGCGAAGGATCTGGTCGAGGCGTACCGCACGCGCCTGCAGAAGCGGATCAGCGAGCTGCTCGCGCGCGACGGGATGGAGATCATCGAGCTCGATCAGGGGAGGCTCGCGCAGGAGGTCGCCTACCTCGCCGACCGCAGCGACATCTCGGAGGAGATCGCGCGGCTGAGGAGTCACGTCACGCAGTTCCGCGAGACTCTGGCGTCGGGCGGCGAGGCTGGCAAGCGGCTCGACTTCCTCACGCAGGAGCTGAACCGCGAGGCGAACACCGTCCTGTCGAAATCGACCGACCTCTCGATCAAGGAGGCGGCGCTCTTCATCAAGGCGGAGATCGAGAAGCTGCGCGAGCAGGTGCAGAACGTTGAGTGAGGAGACGACACGGGAGTCGACGGCTGATGCCACCGCCGCGTTGAACCTGCCGGAGGCGCGCGGCATCCTGTTCGTCGTCAGCTCGCCGTCGGGCGGCGGCAAGGGCACGCTCATCCGCCGCGTCCTGCCGGTCGTCCCGCGCCTCGGCTACTCCACCTCTTGGACGACGCGCGAGCCGCGCGCGGGGGAGGTCGAAGGCGTCCATTATTTCTTCGTCACCGAGCAAGCCTTCGCGGAGGCGCGCGCGCGGGGCGAGTTTCTCGAGTGGGCTGTCGTCCACGGCAAGCACTACGGCACCTCGCTCGCCGTCATCGAGCGCGAGCTCGGATCGGGTCGCGACGTGATCCTGGAGATCGACGTGCAGGGCGCGGAGTCCGTGAGGCGCGCGGCGGTCGATTCCGTCGGCGTCTTCATCCTCCCGCCGTCATTCGACGTTTTGCGCGAGCGACTCACGGCGCGCGCGTCCGAGAACCCCGAGCAGCTCGCCACGCGCCTGTGCAACGCGCGCTCCGAGGTGGCGCGCTACAACGAATTCGACTACGTGCTGCTCAACGACGACGCGGATCGCGCCGCGCGCCAGCTCGCCTCGATCATCCTAGCTGAGCGGGCGCGCCGGGGGCGGCAGGAGCGGCTCGCGCGGGAAGTGCTCGCGACCTTCCCCGACTCGGCGGCGAGCGCCTGAGGGTTTGCCGCGGAGACCCTTTCCCGACTACATTAGTGGATTGAGATTGAAGGGAAACAGGTACCTATACTATGGCGAAGCAAACAAAGGCGGAAACGAAGCCGGCTTTCGAGGCGGTGGAGAGCGTCGTCGGCAACCCCGAGATGGACTCCAAGTACAGACTCATCATCGTCGCGGCGCAGCGCAGCAAGCAGATCCAGCGGGGCGCGCGCCCGCGCGTGGACATGGACATCCAGAGGCACAAGGCGACGCGGGTCGCCCTCGAAGAGGTGCAGCAGGGCAAGATCGCCTTCCACTTCACAGAGAAGGAATAACGCCGCCCGTCAGCCGCGCCGGGCGATACGTGTGACGAACGTCCGCCACGCGCCCGCACCTCGCGCCCGCGGGCGGCGTCAGTCCGCGTCACCGCGCGCAAGCCACTCCAAGTAGCTATCTTCGGCGGCGCGCGCCTCAACCTCGAAGTCGATCGCGAGATACGCCGCACGGTGCCTCGCCCGCGCCCCCCCCGCTTCCCTCCTCCACTCCCTCGCGTAATCACGCAGGTAAAGAAATAGAAATGGCACGAAGCCCGCGCGCTCGTACTGGAGGACGTGCGCCGCCTCGTGCACGGCGAGTTCCGACGACAGCACCAGCCGGTCGTCGACGTCACGGTACAGCAACCCGGGCGCGACGAAGACGCGGCTGCCGAACGTGATCGCGCCGATCCCGCAAGTCTTCGTCAGCGCGCCGGCGAAGCGCCCCGCGTAAAACCTCACGCGCGGCAGTCGCAAGCGCTCGTCTCGCAGGTGGTGACGAAAGAATTTTTCCACCCGCCGGTGTGATTCGGGGGCGAGCAACATAAAAATAGAGGTCAGAGGTGAGAGATCAGAGATCAGTAAAAGGCTCGTTGTCTTCACTGACCTCTGACCTCTAACCTCTGAGCTCTGCACTACATTCCTTTGTAATCGGGACCGCCGCCGCCCTCGGGCGTGACCCAGTTGATGATCTGGTAGGGGTCCATGATGTCGCAGGTCTTGCAGTGCACGCAGTTGGAGAAGTTGATCTGGAGCTTGCGCCTGCCAGCCGCGCCGTCTTCGACCATCTCGTAGACCGCCGCCGGGCAGAAGCGCTGGCAGGGGTTGCCGAACTCTTCGGCGCATCGCGTCGAGCAGATGTCGGTGTCGAGGACGTGGAGGTGCGCGGGCTGATCCTCGTCGTGCCCGACCGCCGCGTGGTAAACGTCCGTCAGCTTGTCGAAGGTGAGCTTGCCGTCGAAGCGCAAGCCCTCGTAGCGCTGCGTGATGTCGTCGCCGCGGTAGCCGTACTCCGTGAGCTTGCGCATGACTTCGTGGCCGGGCTCCGCCCTCGCGCGGTCGAAGAGCCCCCACGCGCGCCCGCCCGTGACGAACTGCAACCCGGCGTTCGCGAGACCGAGCCAGCGCCCGCGGCTGAAGGCGGCGTGGAAGTTTCTCACGCCGCGCAGCTCCTTCATGATCCAGCTCTCTTCGACGCGCCGCGCGTAGCCGCTCAGTTGGCGCGCTGAGAAATCTTTCGCGACGAGCGCATCGAAGATCGTCTCGGCGGCGAGCATCCCGCTCTTGATGGCGGTGTGGATGCCCTTGATGCGCTGCGCGTTGAGGAAGCTCGCGCAGTCGCCGACTAAGAGCACGCCGTCGGCGTAGAGCCGAGGCATCGAGAAGTAGCCGCCCGCCGCGATGGTCTTCGCGCCGTAGCGCAGAAGTTTGCCGCCTTCGAGGAGTTTGGCGAGGAACGGGTGCTGCTTGAAGCGTTGGAACTCGGCGTGCGGGTCGAGGAGGGGATCGCGGTAGTCGAGCCCCGTCACGTAGCCGAGGTTGACGACGTGGTTCCGCAAGCCGTAGATCCACCCGCCCCCGTAGGTCTGCGCGTCCGACGGGTAGCCGAGCGTGTGCGTGACGCTGCCCGCGGGGTAGCGATCGTCGGGCAGCTCCCACAGCTCCTTGATGCCGATGCTGTAGACCTGCGGCTCGCGCCCCTCGTTCAGGTTCAGGCGCTGCGAGAGTTGCTTGGTGAGAGAGCCGCGCGGACCTTCGCCCAGCACAGTCACCTTCGCCAGCAGATCGACGCCGGGCTCGAAGTTCGCCTTGCGGTGCCCTTCCTTGTCGATGCCCTTGTCGCCGGTGCGGACGCCGACTACCGCGTCGCGCTCGTCGTACAACATCTCCGCGCCCGGAAATTCGGGGAAGATGTTGACGCCCGCCTCCTCGCACTTCTCGCCGAGCCACGCCACGAGCTTGTTGAGGGAGACGACGTAGTAGCCGTGGTTTTTCAAAGGCGGCGGCGTGATCGGCGACTTGATGGCGCGCGACTTCGTGAGGTAGAGGAACGAGTCGTTCGTCACGGGCGATTCGAGCGGCGCGCCCTGCCCCTCGAAGTCGGGGATCAGCTCGCGCAGAGCCTTCGGGTCCATCACCGCGCCCGACAGGATGTGCGCGCCCACGTAAGCGCCCTTCTCGATGACGCCGATCTGAATCTCGCCGAGCGGCTCGCCCTGCTTCTTCCCAGCCGCGACCTCCTCGTCGTGCCGCGCCACCAGCCGCGCGAGGTGCAGCGCGCCGCTCAAGTTCGCCGGACCCGCGCCGACGAAGACCACGTCCATCTCCAAACTTTCGCGTTCCATCAATTATCTCCGATGATTACAGTCGGCTGGCGGCGCG
>JAIVJC010000065.1 GCA_020200235.1 Acidobacteriota bacterium
CTACCCGGCGGACTTCCTCGACCTCGTGCAGGAGCTGCGCGAGACGAAGGCTTCGAGCTACACGCTGCGCGACACGCCGATGTACACCTGCCGCCTGCGCACGCTCGCCGAGTGCCTCGACGCGCTCGGCTGAGGGGCGGAGAGAGAGGGCGTCGGACTAACGATCACGGTCAATGAAATCGCGGGCGCGGCTGATCGCGGGACTGAACCTGAGACGCCGCGCCTTCGTGTATCTTACGATGACGAAAAAAACGGATCGCGCCGCGAAGCTGTTCGCGGCGTTGCTGCTGCTCCTTCAGGTCTGCCCCGCGCAAAGCCCGCAGCCCGCCGCGCCCGCCCAAACTCCCGCGCCGGCGAAACAAAGTGCGGGCGCCGAATACCTCTGGTACGAGGCGGAGAACATGCGCGGGTTCTCGACCGACAAGTTAAACAACCCCCTCATCAACGCCTCGTGGGTGAACCCTTCGCGCTTGCAGTCGCCGGGCTGGGGGATGAACGGACCCGGCGTCTCCGCCGAGTGGACGCAGGGCGGCGAGAGCGAATGGAACTCCGCCGCCGCGAGCGCCGACGAGACGCGCGCGTCTCTTCAGCAGGAGGTGCAGGTCCCGCGCGCGGGGCAGTACCGCCTCTGGGTGCGCTACGCGGATTGGGCGGGGAAGACCGAGAACTTCGGCGCATGGGTCGCGCAGGGCGGGCGCGTCGTCGCGCGCAGCGAGTTCGGCGCGCGCGATCTCGTGGACGCGCACGACGAGACGGCGATGTACTGGGGATGGGCGTTCGCGTGGGATAGTGCGCCGCCCGTCCAACTCGAAAAGGGGAGCGCCGTCGTCTCCTTCGAGATCGAGCGCGCCGCGCAGGCGCGACGCCACGTCGATTGCTTTCTCCTGACTAACGACGCGGACTTCACGCCCGAAGGCAGGCGCAAGCCCGAGTTCGCGGCGCAGCGCGTGCTTCGCGAGCAAGCGCAACGCGCGACGAGCCTCGAACCGCTCGTCGCGGCGGACGCGTCCGGCGCGGTGCCGCAAGCGTGGCGCAGACCTTTGCTCGCAGGGCGCGACTTCCTCTTGCCGTGGAACATCTCGCCCGCCTTCTGGGCGCAGCTCGACGAGCCGCCCGCCGAGCGCTCGCTCTACCCGTTCCACGCCGAGACGCCCGAGCAGTTCGTCGAAAAATATAAAGGCGCGAAGGAGGTTCCCGTCTTTTCGTCGCCGCTCGTCGTGCCGGTCGTCCACCTCAACGAGCTGCCCGCGCTCTTGAAAGAGGGCACGCCCTTCCTGCGCCACCTGAGGGAGACGCGCGCGCCGTTCGCCGTCAACATCAACTACTCTTCGGCGACCTTCACGGAGGCTGACGGGCAGGCGGCCTGGAAACTGTTGACGGGCGAGCTTAAAGACCAGTTCCTCGGCTGGATATCGGGCGAGAACGTCGGCTACGTGTGGGACCCGCAGGCGGTCGCCGCGCTCAACCTCACGGCGAAGATGCCGCGCCGCCAGCTGCTCGAAGCGAACCGCAAGTATTTCACGGGCGCGCTCGAACGGAAGTGGGGCGGCTTGTTTCACACGCCGCAGACGGGCGCGATGTGGGACAAGCTCATCGCCGCGCAGGCGACTTCGAGCACCTACTTCGCGCACGCGCTAGCGCGCTGGGGCGCGAAGACCGTGGGGATGGAGACGGCCGCCGTGATGCCGAACGTGGCGATGCGGATCGCCTTCGCGCGCGGCGCGGCGCGGCAGTACGGCGCGACGTTCCTCTACTACCACGCCGCGAACTTCGGCGATACCGCGACGAGTTTTACCCGCCAGCAGAACTTCGCCGGACCCGACAACTTCTACCACTCGCGCTACGGCGCGACGATGGGTCCGTCGCTCTCGTGGTACCGCAAGAGTTATTACCTCTACTACATGGCGGGCGCGTCGGCGATCTATTTGGAGCAGGGCTTCGATCAGTTCTTCAAGCCGGGTCCGGGCGAGCACCCCTTCCAACTGAACCCGCTGGGGCGCATCTCCGACGAGTTCGTGCGCTTCGCCGACCGTCATAAAGATCGTGGCACGCCCTACACGCCCGTCGCGTTCCTCCTCGATCCGGCGCACGGCTGGGATCAGACAGACTACCCGCAGTGGTCTTACGGCGTCGTCCCGCAGGAGCGAAGGGATCGCGCCCTGCGCGAGCTGTTCGGCGCGGCTTACTACCCGGCGCTCGTGACCGAGGGCGAGCCCGCGACCGCCGACCGTCAGGCTTACGTCAACGGAATCTTCGGCGACATCTTCGACGTCGTCGTCGCCTCGGACGAGCGCAGGGAGGCGATAGACTCCTACCGCGCCGTGGTCGTCGGCGGCCACGTCGAGTGGTCGCCCGCGTGGATCGCGCAGCTGCGCGAGTACGTGCGCAAAGGGGGCGTGCTCGTCTTGAACGCGGCGCAGGTCACGGGTCTGCCGGAAGATTTACTCGGGGTTCGTCTGTCGGGCGCGGGCGCCGAAGGAGACGACGCCGAATGCGCCGCGCCGAATGATGCGGGCGTCGACTTGCGCGGCGCCGTCTTCCGCTTCGAGCGCGTCGAGCCGCGCGGCGCGCAAGTCTTGATGAAGACGCGCGCGGGCGAGCCGCTCGTGACCGTCAACAAGATCGGCGGCGGTCGCGTCGTCTTCTCCGCCGTGCCCGATCTGCTCGGCTTGGACGAGCGCCTGACGCCCACGGGCGCGCACCTGCTCGCGCACCTCGCGGCGGACGCCGTGCCCGTGCAGATCAACGGCGACGTGCAGCGGCTCGTCAACCGCACGGAGCGCGGCTGGGTCGTCACGCTCGTCAACAACCGCGGCGTCTACAAGCCGCAGCAGGGGATGGCGCAGGTCAACCGCGCCGAGTCGGCGGAAGTGACAATCTCTCTGCGCGGGAAGGGGATCGCGTTGGCGCGCGAGTGGACTTCCGAGCAGGCGCTCGAAGTCGCGGGGGCGGGCGCGCAGGGTCTCGTCAAAGTGCGCGTGCCTCCGGGCGACGTGCGCGTCGTCGAGATCGTCGCGCGGGGGAATTAAGCTTGCGGCGTCTGATGATCGACTGATCGAGCCGGGCGGGAGAGTGCGCGGCGGAAGAAGCGCGCGCCCTGCGCGACGAAGTCGATGAGCTGGAAGGGGAGGCGCGGCAGATCGTTGGCGGGCGCGTGCGTGCGGACGCTCGCCTCGACAGCGTCAGCCCAGCGCGATCGGATGGCGCGCGGGATGCGTCGCGGATCGCGCAGCGAAATACTCAACACGTCTGAATCCCGCGCCGCGAAAGGCGACACGCCCCAGCTCTCGATGACGGCGGGAACGAGCCACCTGGGAAGCGCGCCGTTTATTACAGTCTGAGGCACGCGATCGAGGCGCGCGCCGAGAAGCGTCGCGGCGAGTTTGATCGCGCAGGTCACGAGCGCCGCCGGACGCCTGTTGTCGCCGAGGCACCGATCCCAGTCGAAGTCTGCGGGCAAAGTTTCCAGCGCGAGCGCAACGTCGCAGAGCCACAGGGGTCGGCGCGCGCCGTGGCGCATGAGGTGCGCGCAGAGGAAACTGAGTTGG
Organism: Acidobacteriota bacterium; assembly: GCA_020200235.1. Lineage (GTDB taxonomy): Bacteria > Acidobacteriota > Blastocatellia > Pyrinomonadales > Pyrinomonadaceae > JAIVGV01. Next base: position 3,549 of record JAIVJC010000065.1, read on the forward strand.
TCTTCGCAGCCGAGGACGCGGACGCCGATGCCTGACAGATCGACTAGCGTGGTGCGCGAGTAGACGCGCGCGCGCCCGCGCTCGTCGAGCGAGTCAAGCTCTGTGTGCTTGAGATCGAAGTCGTAATGAGACAGCCCCGCGCCGTCCAATCGCGCTCGCGCACGCGCGCGGTGTTCGGGTCTGACGAAGAGGTCTATGTCGCCCGCGGGGCGCAGACCCGGATCGGGATAGAGGCGAGCTGCGGACCAGCCCTTGAGGAGGACGGGCTCTATCCCTGCGCGGCGGAGCGCCGCGAAAGCCTCCGCGATCCCTTCCTGCTGTAAGGCGCAGAGGAGTGTGTTCAGCCGGTGCGCGTGGCGGAGTTCTTCCGCGACGCGCGACGCGCCCCTCCCCGCTCCGCGCAGGCGCCACCAGGCGAGCGCGGCTGCGCCTGAATCGGCGAGCAGCGGCGCGACGGCTGCGATCTCGTCGTCCGTCTGCGGCGGCGGCGAAGACTCCGCGCGCCAGGAGCCCGCGAGGAGCGATGCGACCAGCGCGCCGCGTGAGTCGCGACCGTTCACGCCGTGCAAGCCCCCGCGGTGCAGACGCCGGAGCAGCACTGCGTGCCCACGCTGCACCCCGCGCCCGTACCCCTGACGCCCGAGGCGTTCGAGGTGTTCGTGCAAGTCCCCGTCGTGCCGACGCCGCTCCTGCCTCCGCAACAGCCGCCGCAGCACTGCGCGTTCGACGTGCAGCCGGTCGCGCCGTTAGCCCTGCAACTGACGACCTGCGCCGGGGTCGGAGCCGCCATCGTGAAGATGACCGGGACGGCGAGCGCGGCGGAGACGCCGAGGCGCACGACGTCGCGGCGCGACACGGGCTCGACGCCTTGGAGTTTCAGCACCCGACCGTCCAGCAGGTGAATCTTCCCCAACTGCGAGACCGCCAGCCACACCGCCTCGGTCGAGACGGTCGCGCCGATCTCTTTGCCGGCGCGCGCGGCGATCTCCGAAGCAGTCCTGCGCCCGTCGCACTGCTTCCAGATCGCGGCGGCGGCGCGGTTCAGGCAGTGTGCTTTGAGCCGGAGCAGATCGTAGACGAGCGTCTCGTCCGCGAGGTGTCGAACCAGCAGAGCCTTCTTGCGCGCCCGCGGCGCTATCGTCCGCGCATCTCTACGCCTCATCCTGTCTCTCCCAACTGAACTTCGTGTGCGGCAGCTCCGGGGTGAGGCGGGAAGCTTCGAGCGCTCGGGGCGCGGGCGTCGTCATGACTCCGACGACTCGTCGATTAACCGGTGAGGCTCTGCAATATCGCTTCGGCGGTGGCGCGCGCGTCGCCGCGCGATCCCTTGAGCACGGGCGCGGTCGCCGTCGCACGCCCCAACGCCTCGAAGGCGAGCTCGGGGCGGCGCATCGCGGAGACTGTGTGGTCGAACATCGAGAGCGCGCCGCGACCGGGCGAGAGCCGCCGCGGTCGCCAGCTCGCCCCCTCCCTGTACTCCGTCAGCACGACCGCCCCGACGGGCAGCGGCTTGACGCCGACCTTGCCGCCGAGCCGTGCGGGGGCTGTGTCGATCTGCCTGTGCGTCTCAGGCTCGCGCAGCGAGAGCTGCTTCGCGAACGGGTGGACGCGACCGCGCGCGTCGAGCACGGCGTACTCGTCCGAGTAGTAGGTCGCGCCCAAGCGCACGAGTTCGGCGACGAGGGTGGATTTGCCGGTGAAGGTGCGACCGGGGATGACGATCGCCCGACCGCGCCACCCGACCGCGCCCGCGTGGACGAAGACACGCCGCGGGGTGTTGAGCGCGATGTCGAAACGCAGGCGCGACTCGAAGACCTCCAGCAGCTCCGCGAAATCTTCGGCGCGCGCGATCCGTTCGGCGTCGGCGTAGAGCAGGCTGAAGCGGCGCACGCCGGGTCGCGAGCCCGCGCCCCCGGCGAGGATCGAGTAGAGCCGACCGACGGGCGCGGCGGTCGGCTGCCAGCCGGGCGGGAGACGCGCGACCGCGCCCGCCAGCACGCGCTCGTCGTTGACGCGGACGCCGATGCGCAGACCGTAAGCGTTGAACGAGAGTCCAGCCGCCCACCCGAGGCGGTCGATCTTCTTCATTCAAAGCGACTCCCACTTGTATCGCGGCAGCGACGACACAGAGCTAGCGCCCCCCTTCATCCCGGCGCGGCTCCTCAGCCCGCGTCACCGCCGCGCGTCGGGTAGTAGTTGTAGTAACTGTAGTAGCCTTCGTTGCGCGGCGTCTCCGCGTGGTTGAGCGCGACGCCGAGGACGGGGACGGGCGCGTCGGCGAGCCGCCGTTTGACGTTCTGCACCTGACGCCGCGAAGTGTGGTCGCTGTCGACGACGATGATCGCGGCGTCGACGTGGCGCGCCAGCTCGGAGGCGTCGGCGAAGGCGCAGATCGGTGGCGAGTCGATGATGACGTAGGTGAACAGCTCGCGCATCAGGCTCATCAGCTCCGCCATCTCCTCCGAGGCGAGAAAGTTCGTCGGCTTCTCCGTGCCCCACCCGGCGGTCATCACGCGCAGGTTGGGCAGCCCCGGGTGCGGGTGAAGGCACGACATGACGAGCGTATGATCGAGTCTGCCGCGGCGGCGGTAGAGGAGCATCTTGTTGGACTCGCCCCCGGCTTCGGCGACCCCCTCGGGGCGGAAGCTGACGGAGCTGGCGATGCAGTTCGTCAAGCCGTGATCGTTCGGCAGGCCGAAGTAGGTGTGCGCCTGCGGGCGCCTGAGATCGCAGTCCATGATGAGGACCTTCTCGCCGCGGCTGGCGAGCGTGATGGCTGTGTTGACTGCCGCCATCGTCTTACCCTCGCCGGGCTGGCCCGACGTCATGAGGATGACGCGCGGCGAGCCGACCGCCGCGGAGTTCGTGATCGCGGTGGCGAGCTGCACGAACGACTCTGCGAAGAGCGAGCGCGCGCCCGACTTGAGGACGGTCGCCCCCTCGCTCGCGCCCGCCGATTTGCCCTTGAGCCGCGGCAGCGTCGTCTCATTCCCGACCGTCGGGATGAGCGCGAGCGTCGGCAGGTTCAGGTGGCGGTCAACGTCCTCGACCGTCTTCAACCTCTCGTCCAGCTCGGCGAGCAGGAACGAGAGGAGGACGCCGGCGAAGAGGGCGCAGAGCGAGGCGATGGAGACGGTGAAGACGCGGCCCTGCGGCAGCGCCTCGGTCGGCAGGGAACTCGGCGATTCGAGGCTGACCGAGCTCGACTTGCCGTTCGACGCGATCTCCAGCTCCTTCTGCCGCTCGAAGAGCTGGTTGTAGAGCTGCTTGTTGGTCTCGATCCGCTGGTTGAGGCTGCTCAGCATGATCTCCGACTGGCTCTGCCGGTTCGTCGCGCCGTGCTCGTGCGAGAACGACTGGCGCAGCTCCCCCTCCCGCTTGAGCGCGGCTTCGTAGCGCGCCCCCATCACGGCGACGACGCCGCGCGCTTTCGTCGCGATCTCTTCGCTGAGCCGCGCGATCTGCGTGTCGATCTCTTTGACGGGGGGCCACTCCTCCGTGTACCTCACGAGCAGCTTCGCGCGCGCGCCCTCCAGTTGTGCGATCTTGTCGCGCGCCTCGCGGACGCCGGGGTCTTCGTAGACCGCAGGGATCGCCAAGGGGTCTGCCGACCTGCGCGCCGCATCGTAGGAGGCTTGGAGTCTCTGGCGCTCGTCTTCCGCCGCCAGGAGCTGATCGCTCACCGTCCCGAGCCGCTCGACCGTCAAGTTCTGCCCCTTCGCCTGACCGAGCGGCAGATCGTGACTCTTCAGGTACTCGATCCGCTCGCCCTCCAGGCGGACGACCGTCTGCTGCAGCTCGATGATGTCTTTCGCGAGCTTCGTGACCGCGTAATCCGAGCCCGACTTCTCGCGCCTGTTCTCGTTGTGGACGTGCACCCTCGCGACGGCGTTGACGACGCTCATGGAGAGCGCCGGATCGTGGTGGCGGAAGCTGATGGAGATCAGGTTGGTGTTTTCGAGGGGCTTGACCGAGATGCCGCCCTGCACCAGCGCCACGTAGGGCTCGAGCCGCGTGAGCTGCTCCGCGCCCAGCTCGTCGACGACGTTCTTCTCCGGGATGTCGCCGCCCTGCGAGTCCGGCAGCGGGGTGATCGCGCCGCCGCCGCCACCATCGACCTGCGGCTTGACGCGGCGGAAGACGCGGCGCAGCGACGCGACGAGACCGCCCCGGCCGGGCGCGTCGAGGGCGGAGGCGTTTTCCGGCAGGCGCAGGTGGAGGGCGACCTGGCGGATCAGTTGCGGGCTCTGGAGCGTCTTGAGCTGGGTGTTCCAGTCCTCCGGGCTGCGGTAGGTGTAGGTG
>JAIVJC010000252.1 GCA_020200235.1 Acidobacteriota bacterium
AGGTACGCGGGCGCGACGACGATCAGGTGGCGCTCGCCCCACACGGACTGCGGCAGCGCCTGCGCCAGCGCGAACGCGACGAGCGCGGGCGCGAACGCGAAGAAGATCAGGAACGCGACCGCGCCACGCTGGACGCTCGCACCGTCCGCGCCCGCGCGAGGCAACGTCGAGTCGTCCGTGCCCGCGTGCCTCATGCCTCCGGCGTCGTCGGTGTTCATGCGTCGCGCGCCGGTCGCGTCTTCGCGCGTCGCTCGTCGCGCGAAGGCGCGCCAGCAGAGCGCGGCGAGCGGCGGCGCGAAGATCAGGACGGCGAGCGCGATGTCGATGCCGAGCACGGCGGGCTCGTTCGACTGCTGCCGCGCGCGGAAAGGCTCGTGCAGCGCGAGGTACGGCTCGAAGAGTTCGCGCACACTCGGTCGCGCAGCCCACCCGAGATTCTGCTCCAAACCTCCACCCGGCGCCGCGCCCGACGCCGCGCGCCACACCGCCCAGCCCCACGGCGCGAAGCACGCCGCGAGCGCGACGAACGACGCCGCAAACGCCTTCAACTTCGCGCGCGCGAACAGCGCGACGTAGACCACTTCGAGCGCGACCACCAGCCACCCGAAGTAATGCGTGTAGACGAGCAGCAGGTTCGCGGCGAACAGCGCGAGGGCGTCGCCGCGACGCGTATCAACCGAGGAGTTGCAATAGCGCGCGAAGAGCCACAGCGAGCACGAGGCGAAGAGCAGCAGCAGGCTGTACATCCGCAACTCCTGCGCGTACTTGATGAGCGTCCCGCTCACCGCCGCGAGCAGCAGCGCGAGACCGAGCGTGCGCGTCCCCAACCGCAGCTCCCGCGCCAACATCCCGAGCGGCAGTATCGCAGCCGACGACGCGGCGACCGGCAGCGCCCTCAACCACCACACCGACCCCGCGCCCACCGCGCCCGCCCACGCCTTCAACACCGCGTAGAACAGCGGCGGGTGGATCAGATCGAGCGCGACGAACCTCAACATCCCGCCCCACCCGTGCCACGCATTCGTGCGAGTTTACACCCGGGCGATTACCCGGCGCGTGCTCCGTCATCGTTTCAGCGAGCCCGGGTGTTAGCGAGCCCGGTGTAGCTTTGTCATCGTCCGCCGCCAGTCAGTTGCGCCCCGCTGACCTGACGCGCGAACTGATGTACAATTTATTCGGTAACGTTAATGATTTCGCGGCGCGTTGACGATCTCTTCGTGCCCGACGACAGGGAGAGGAACAATTTCGGCATGACGAGCGACGCGGTCGGTCAAAAGGTCGGGGGCGCGGGAGGCGGCGCGGCGAGCGCGAGCGCGACGCGCACCGAGACGGACACGATGGGCGCGGTCGAGGTCGCGTCCGACAGGTACTGGGGCGCGCAGACCGAGCGCTCGCTCCACCATTTCCATATAGGCGACGACGTGATGCCGCGCGAGATGATCCGCGCGCTTGGGCTTCTGAAGAAAGCCGCCGCGCTCGTCAACGAAGACCTCGGCAAGCTCCCTCACGACAAAGCAAGGCTCATCGCCCAAGCCGCCGACGAGGTGATCGAGGGCAGGCTCGACGATCATTTTCCGCTGCGCGTGTGGCAGACGGGCAGTGGCACGCAGACGAACATGAACGCCAACGAGGTCATCTCGAACCGCGCGATTGAGCTCGCCGGGGGCGTCATGGGATCGAAGAAGCCCGTCCACCCGAACGACGATGTGAACATGTCGCAGTCGTCGAACGACACTTTCCCGACGGCGATGCACGTCGCCGCCGCCGAGCAGTTCAACGCGCTCATCCCCGAAATCCAACGCCTGCGCGACGCCATCGACGCGAAGGCGCGGGAGTACGCGGACGTGGTGAAGATCGGGCGCACGCACCTGCAGGACGCGACGCCCCTGACCGTGGGGCAGGAGTTCTCCGGCTGGGTCAGCCTGCTGGATCGCGACATCGAGCGCCTGCGGATGGCGCTGCCCGGCCTCTACGATCTGGCGATAGGCGGGACGGCGGTCGGGACGGGCTTGAACGCGCACCCGGAGTTCGCCGAGCGCGCCGCCGCGAAGATCGCGGAGCTGACCGGCTTGCCGTTCAAGTCGCACCCGAACAAGTTCGCCGCCCTCTCCGCCCACGACGAGATCGTGTTTGCGAGCGGCGCGCTCAAGACCCTCGCGGCTTCGCTGATGAAGATCGCGAACGACGTGCGCTGGCTCGCGTCGGGTCCGCGCTGCGGGCTGGGCGAGCTGTCGCTGCCGGAGAACGAGCCGGGCTCTTCGATCATGCCGGGCAAGGTGAACCCGACGCAGAGCGAGGCGATGACGATGGTCGCCGCGCAGGTCTTAGGCAACGACGCAGCGATTGGATTCGCGGGCTCGCAGGGGAACTTCGAGCTGAACGTCTTCAAGCCCGTGATGATCCACAACCTGCTCCACTCGATCCGGCTTCTGAAAGACTCGGCGCGCGGCTTCGTCGAGTTCTGCGTCGAGGGCATCGAGCTCAACCGCGCACAGATCGACTCACACCTGCGCGGCTCGCTGATGCTCGTCACCGCGCTGAACCCGCACGTCGGCTACGACAACGCGGCGCGGATCGCGAAGAACGCGCACAAGCGCGGCATCTCCCTGCGCGAGTCGGCGATCGAGCTGGGGCTCCTGACGGGCGAGCAGTTCGACGAGTACGTGAAGCCGGAAGAGATGACGCACCCTTAGACGGCGGGAACAATCTTCACCCGCCGGACGTTCACGCGAGTTGAAGGAGGGCTGTTTATGAAGCGACTTTTGATCCTGTTCGCGCTCGCATCCCTGCCGTCGTCTCTCGCGCACGC
>JAIVJC010000174.1 GCA_020200235.1 Acidobacteriota bacterium
ACGGGACGCCGCCGTCTTGCCGTCGGTCGTTGACGCGGTGGCGCGCGCCGACCGTCACGAGTCGCTGCGGGGCGTGAGCGTCCTCGTCGTTGACGACGACGAGGACACGCTCCAGATGCTCGGCGTCATGCTGGCGGGCTACAGCGCCGAGGTGCGAGCCGCCGGTTCCGAGGCTGAGGCGCTCAAGATTCTGGAGCGGTTCGAGCCCGACGTTATCGTCACCGATCTGGCGATGCCGGGGGCGGACGGCTATTCGCTCGTCAAAAAGCTGAAGGCGCTCGACGCCGAGCGCGGCAGGCGCACGCCGGTCGTGGCGCTCACGGCTTACGTCCGCGTAGAGGATCGCGCGCGCGCCCTGTCCGCGGGCTTCCAGATGTTCGTGCCCAAGCCGGTCGAGCCGGACGAGCTGCTCACAGCCATCGAGCACCTCGCCGAGTCGGGCGCGACGGAGCGGGGCGGACACCCCCCGGAGCGCCGCTAAGTCGCGCCCGCCGCCGATTGTTACTCAGTGGCGCAGCCGCGCCAAATGTTCTACAATTCTATTTAGCCCGCTAGCGAAGAGGCGAGCGCGTCGAAGCGGCTCGCCTCTTGGCTTAGGGAGTTTGAACGAGGGAAAGAAGTTTTAGTTTTATGGAAGAGTATAGTGACCGCACTCCTTCGGACATCGTCAGCTATCCGATGGTGCCCATCCGCGATGTCGTCATCTTCCCGTTCACGAAGGTCGCCTTCAAGATCGGGCGGCCGGGCTCGATCCGCTCGCTCGAGGGGGCGCTCGCCTCCGACCGCACGATCTACTTAGCCACGCAGCACGACGCCTCCATCGACGAGCCCGTGCCCGATCAGGTCTACGGCGTCGGCACCATCGCGCGCATCCTCCAGGCGCAGAAGCTCGAGAACGGGCAGACGAAGGTGGTCGTCGAGGGCAGGGAGCGCGCGACGACGATCCGCGTCGCCAACGACGACGGCGCGTTCACCGCCACCGTCCGGCGCGCGCCCACCGCGCTCGAAGCCGGTCAGCGCATCGACGCGCTCATCCAGCGCATCCACCAGCTCGTCGAATCGCACCTCCGGCTCGCGCCCGAAGCGCAGACCGACGCGCTGCAGACCGCGCTCCGCAACCAGGACCCCTCGCACCTCGCCGACGCGCTCGCCTCGCAGATCAAGATCGCGGTCGAGGACAAGCAGGGGCTCTTGGAAATCTTCTCCGTCCACGGTCGCCTCCAGAGGCTGATCGAAATCTTAGAGTCCGAAGTCGACAAGCGGCAGCTCGACCGCACCGTGCAGGCGAGAGTCAAGCGGCAGATGGAGAAGGCGCAGAAGGAGTACTACCTCAACGAGCAGATCAAGGCGATCCACAAGGAGCTGGGGCGCAAGGACGAGAAGGCGGAGATGGAAGACCTGCGCCGCCGCATCGAAGAGGCGGGCATGACCGAGGACAACGAGGATCACCACGGGCTGGAGAAGATCAAGGAGCGCATCCTCGAAAACCTCGCCGTCCGGCAGTTGGTGAAAAACCCGAAGGGCTCGATCCTCTGCTTCGTCGGGCCGCCCGGCGTCGGCAAGACTTCCCTGGGTAAGTCCATCGCGCGCGCGACCGGCAGGAAGTTCGTGCGCCTCAGTCTGGGGGGCGTCAGAGACGAGGCGGAGATTCGCGGGCACCGGCGCACCTACATCGGCGCGCTGCCCGGTCAGATCATCCAGATGATGAAGAAGGCGGGCGCGGTCAACCCCCTGATCCTTCTGGACGAGGTGGACAAGCTCGGCGCCGACTTCCGCGGCGATCCCTCGTCGGCTCTGCTCGAAGTCTTAGACCCGGAGCAGAACAACACGTTCCAGGATCACTACCTCGACGTGGAGTACGATCTCTCCAAAGTCTTCTTCATCGCGACGGCGAACGTGCTCCACACGATCCCGCCCGCGCTGCAAGACCGCCTCGAAATCCTGCGCCTCTCCGGCTACACCGAGCGCGAGAAGCTGGAGATCGCCAGGCGCCACCTCGTCGTGAAGCAGGCTGAGGGGAGCGGTCTCACCCCCGCGCAGGTCGAGTTTACGGACGAGGGCTTGCTCGAAATCATCCGCCACTACACGCGCGAGGCCGGCGTGCGGAATCTGGAGCGCGAGATCGGCGCGTGCTGCCGCAAGGTCGCGCGCAAGAAGGTCGGCGCCGGCGCGGGCGAGGAGTTTAAGGAGACGATCGACGCCGCGCGCATCGAGGAGATGCTCGGGCCCATCAAGTTCCGCCAGCAGGTCGCCGCGACGGAGAGCGAGATCGGGCTGGCGCTCGGACTCGCGTGGACGGAGGTCGGCGGCGAGGTCTTGCAGATCGAGGCGACGCTGACGAACGGCCGCGGCGGCGTGCAGCTGACGGGCAAGCTCGGCGAGGTGATGCAGGAGTCGGCGCAAGCCGCGCTCACCTGCATCAAGGCGCGGAGCGAGCGGCTCGGCATGAGCCTCGAACACATCCGCAAGCGCGATCTGCACGTCCACATCCCCGAGGGCGCGATCCCGAAGGACGGGCCCTCGGCGGGCGTCACGCTCGCGACCGCCATGGCGTCCGCGCTGATGCGCGTGCCCGTGCGCAAGGACGTGGCGATGACGGGCGAGATCACTTTGCGCGGCAAGGTGCTGCCCGTCGGCGGCATCAAGGACAAGATGCTCGCCGCGCACCGCGCGGGCGTGACCACGCTCATCATCCCGAAGGACAACGAGAAGGACGTGGCGGAGGTGCCCGAAGAGGTGCGCTCCGTCCTCGCCTTCCACTTCGTCGACTCGATCGACGAGGTGCTCGCCATCGCGCTCGAGGACGCGTGCCCGACCGACGCCGCGACGACCGACGTGGGCGCCGAGCAGCCGCCCATCTGGACGACCGAGCCGCCCGCGACGCCCGCGCCCACGATGGCGGAGTGAGAGAAACGATGAAGTCGGAACGATGAACGATGAAGTAAAAACAGTTCTTCAGTTCATCGTTCATCGTTCCGACTTCATCCTTCCCCCCTTGCCTTTCCCCGCCCCGCGCCTGTAAAGTTCACTTTCCGAATCAAGCCGACAAAACCAGTTGCCGATCCCGCGCGCGGACGCGCGCCGCATATTTTATTTCCCCATCAGCTTATCAATCGGGCGACGCGCGCCAGCCCGTCGGCAGTTCGTCCGGCGTCTTCGCCCCGATATTAAGGAGGAACGAGATGAGCAAGGAATACGAGAGCGCAGAGCTGATCCTCAAGCTCTACGATCTGCGCCGCGAGGCGGTCATGCGCCAGGCGCGCGAATGGTACTTCACGTTCAACCCGGAGACCATCGAGGAGGTCGTCGCGGCGGCGCGGGGCGAGAAGAGCGCCCACTACCGCATGGTCACGAGCTACTGGGACATGGCTTGCTCCTTCGTCAACAACGGAGCCATCGACGAGCAGATGTTCGCCGACGCCAACGCGGAGCAGAATTTCGTCTTCGCCAAAATCCACCCCTTCATCGCGCAGTTGCGCGAGCTGTCCAGGCAGCCCAACTACCTCTCCAACTTGGAGAAGTACGTCATGCGGCAGCCCGACGCCGAGCAGCGCATGGAGTCCCTGCGCGCGTTCGCGAAGCAGATGAACGCGCATCGCGCGGCGGCGGCGGCTCAGCCGCGCGAGGAAGCGGCGAGCGCCTGAGGCGCGCCGGCGGCGGCTCAGCCGCGCCGCGCGCCGGGTGTCGCCCACCGTCCGGATGAAGATTTCGAGCGTCGAGTTCGTCAAGAGCGCGTTCGAGGAGAGCCACTGGGTGCGCGGGTCGCTACCGGAGGTGGCGTTCCTCGGTCGCTCGAACGTGGGGAAGTCGAGCCTGCTCAACTCCCTGCTCGGCGTCAAAGGGCTGGCGCGCACCAGCTCGACGCCGGGACGGACGCAGTCGATCAATTTTTTCCTCGTCAACCGGCAGTTCCATTTCGTCGATCTGCCGGGCTACGGCTACGCGCGGGTATCGAAGACGGTGCGGGAATCCTGGGGCGAGATCGTGACGGCGTACCTTGCCAAGCGCGAGCGGCTTGTGCTATCAATTCACCTCGTTGATTCGCGCCACGACCCCACTAAATCGGATTTGCAACTGAGCGAGTGGCTGAGAGCCCACGCCAAGCCGCGCCTGGTGGTCGCCACGAAAGCCGACAAGCTCTCCCGCAACGAGTTGCAAAAAAACCTGCGCCGCGCGAGGGAAGTTCTCGGCGCGACGGGCGCGGTCGAGGTCGTCGCGTTCTCCGCCCTGACGGGCGCGGGTCGCGAGCAAGTGTGGCGCGCGATCACGGACGCCTTGACCGTCTCACCACCCCCCTTATGAAAATTTACCGGGGCGACGCGCGGGGCGCGGGCGGCATCGAAGAGTTCGAACCCGACACCACGCGCGACGACGACGGAGCCGGATCAGACGGGCGGACGTTTAAGTAGCTTTCGCTTCCCCCTCGCAAACGACCGCCAGGAACAATCGCCGCATCCCAGCGCCGCGCTTTCGGCGGCGCGCCCGAGGCAATCAATCCCTGACACAGACGAATCGTCGGCGCGGCACGCGAGGCGTCGAATTTCATCACTTTGGGAGTTAGGCGACACGGGTTGAAGACAACTCGCCGTTAGTTAAGGACAAGTCATGACGACCGCCCGCGACGCGCCCTCGGCGCGGCGGGGGCGACCGAAGAGAAAGTAATAGCAATGTCACAACGCACACCACGCACACGCACTAATACACGCAGCCCGAGAGAAGAGGTCGACGGCAACCGCGGGGCCTCGGCCGCCGCGGCGGTCGAAGTCGAGCCCATCGATCTGACGGACGAGCGCGAATACGAGTCCGCCGGGGGGGTGGCGACCTTCAACCTGGCGACGCTCAAGGAGATGTCGATCTCGAAGCTCACGCAGATCGCCAAGGAGATGGACGTGCCCGGCGCGACCGGCATGCGCAAGCAGGAGCTGATCTTCAAAGTCCTCGCGGCGCAGACCGAAAAGAGCGGGCTCATCTTCTCGGAGGGCGTGCTGGAGACCCTGCCCGACGGCTTCGGCTTCCTGCGCGCGCCCGAGTACAACTACCTGCCCGGTCCCGACGACATCTACGTCTCGCCCTCGCAGATCAGGAAGTTCGATCTGCGCACGGGCGACACCGTGTCGGGGCAGATCCGCCCGCCCAAAGAGGGCGAGCGCTACTTCGCCCTGATCAAGGTCGAGGCGATCAACTTCGAGGCGCCGGGCGAGTCGCGCGACAAGATCTTCTTCGACAACCTGACGCCGCTCTACCCGGACGAGCGGCTGATGATGGAGACGACGAACGACAACCTCGTCGCCCGCGTCATCGATCTCGTCACGCCCATCGGCAAGGGTCAGCGCTGCCTCATCGTCGCGCCGCCCCGCACCGGCAAGACGATGATGCTCCAGGCCATCGCCAATTCCGTGACGCAGAACCACCCGGAGGTCTCGCTCATCGTGCTCCTCATCGACGAGCGACCCGAGGAGGTCACCGACATGCAGCGCTCGGTCAACGGCGAGGTCATCTCCTCGACCTTCGACGAGCCGCCGACGCGCCACGTGCAGGTCGCCGACATGGTCATCGAGAAGGCGAAGCGGCTCGTCGAGCACAAGCGCGACGTGGTCATCCTGCTCGACTCACTCACCCGCCTCGCGCGCGCGCACAACGCGGTCGTGCCGCCGTCGGGCAAAATCCTCTCCGGCGGCATCGACGCCAACGCGCTCCAGCGCCCCAAGCGGTTCTTCGGCGCGGCGCGCAACATCGAGGAGGGCGGTAGCTTGACCATCATCGCGACCGCGCTCGTCGACACCGGCTCGCGCATGGACGACGTGATCTTCGAAGAGTTCAAGGGCACGGGCAACTGCGAGATTCACCTCGACCGCCGGCTCATCGACAAGCGCCTCTTCCCGGCGATCGACATCCAGCGCTCGGGCACGCGCAAGGAGGAGCTGCTCATCAGCAAGGAAGACCTCGCGCGCATCTGGGTCATGCGCCGCGTCTTGAACCCGCTCTCGCCCGTCGAGCAGATGGAAGTCGTCCTCGAACGGCTCAGCAAGTCCAAGTCCAACGCCGAATTCCTCGCCTCGATGCAGACTTAGCTGTTAGCGATTAGCCGTTAGCGATTAGCTGTTAGCGATTAGCCTGACCTCGGTCAGTTAGCTCGTGTGGCTCCACTGAATCAACTTCAGGCGCCACGCCGGGCTAAAAGCTAATAGCTGGCAGCTAATCGCTTTCTTGACAAACCGCGAGCTGCCTTTGCATAGTATGGCTTCCCCTTAGTCGCGCGGTTTGAGTCGAGCGTTGGCAGCGTCCCGGCGGGCGCCAGGGTGACGGACTTTGCGCGTCGCGATCCTGACATCGGAAGCCGTGCCGTTCGCCAAGACCGGCGGCTTGGGCGACGTGGCGGGCGCGCTCCCGAAAGCCCTGCGCGCCGCGGCGGACGTGGACGCGAGCCTCGTCCTCCCGCTCTACGAGCAGACGGATCGCGCGCTCTTGCGCGAGAGGATCATTGACAACCTGGAAGTCGAGTGGGGCGGCGAGCGCCGCCGCGTCTCGGTCTGGTACAGCGAGGCGGCGGGCGCGCCGGCGTTCCTCATCGACGCGCCGCACTACTTCGCGCGCCCGAACCTCTACGGCTACGCCGACGATCACCAGCGCTTCGCCTTCTTCTCGCGCGCCGCGCTGGAACTCCTGAAGAGGCTCGGCTCGCCGCCCGACGTCGTCCACGGCAACGACTGGCAGAGCGGCTTCGCGGTCGCCGAGCTGCACTCGCGCCGCGCCTTCGATCCCTTCTTCGCGCGCGCGCGCACGCTCTTGTCGATCCACAACCTCGCGTACCAGGGCGCGTTCGACCCGAGCGATCTGGGATGGATGGGCTTCACGCGCCGCGAGACGCGCGACGCCTTCGCGCACGAGGGCGCGGCGGTCGCCCTGAAAGCCGGGCTGATGCTCGCCGACGCGCTCTCGACCGTCAGCCGACGCTACGCCGCGGAGATTCAGACGCGCGAGCAGGGCTACGGTCTCGACTGGTTGTTGCGGATGCGGCGCGAGCGCCTCGTCGGGATCACGAACGGCGTCGATTACGAGGTCTGGAACCCCGAGACCGATCCGCACACGGCGGCTCACTTCTCGGCGGACGATCTCTCCGGCAAGCGCGAGTGCAAGCTCGATCTCCTGCGCCGGTTCGGTCTGCCGGAGGAACCTGATCGACCGGTCGTCGCGCTCATCTCGCGGCTCGTCGCGCAGAAGGGCTACGATCTCGTCCGTCAGGCGGCGGGGAAGATTTTAGAGACGGGCGCGTTCTTCATCGCGCTCGGCGCGGGCGCGAAGGAGTACGAAGACTTCCTGCAGTCGCTGCATACCCGCGCGCCGCACCGCGTCGGCGTTTACGTCGGCTACGCGGGCGAGCCGCTGGCGCACCAGATCGAGGCGGGCGCGGACATCTTCCTGATGCCTTCGCAGTACGAGCCCTGCGGGTTGAACCAGATGTACTCGATGCGCTACGGGACGGTGCCGGTGGTGCGCGCGACGGGCGGCTTGGACGACACGGTCGAGAACTTCGACCGCGCGCGGGGCACCGGGAACGGGTTCAAGTTCATCCGATACAGCGCCGACTCCCTGCTCGGCAGCGTCTACGAGGCGCTCTACTGCTACGCCGAGCCCGACGTGTGGCGCAGGATCCAGCTGAACGGGATGCGCGCGGACAACTCCTGGGCGGCGGCGGCGCGGCGATACGTCGAGGTCTACACCGCCGTGAAGAGAATGTGACGCGCGCGCGAGGTTTCGGCGGGGCTGGCGGGGGCGACGCGACCGCATCTAATCAACAGGGGCGAGCACAAGATTCATTTCAGACAAGGAGACAAACCGGCATGAGTGAATACGTCAACGAGGTGAGCGATCAGAATTTCGACAAGGATGTTCTTCAGTCGGAGAAGCCCGTGCTGGTGGACTTCTGGGCGCAGTGGTGCGCGCCGTGCCGGATGCTCGCGCCGACGGTCGAGGCGGTGGCGGAGAAGTATCAGGGCAAGGCGGCGGTCGTCAAACTCAACGTCGACGACAACCCGTTCGTCTCGCAGAAGTACGGCATCAAGGGCATCCCGACGCTGATCCTCTTCAAGGGCGGCAAGGAGGAGGAGCGCGTGGTGGGCGCGACCTCGAAGGAAGCCATCGCGCGGATGCTCGACAAGCACGTCAACGCCGCGAGCGGCGTCGCGAACGCCTGACACTTCCGGCGTCGCGAACGGCACCGAGGCGCGCTCGCGGTTGGGGCGCGCCGACCTGCTGCCCCGCAGCTTTTCCTTCCCTTTGACGCCACGCCCGCGCGACGACACGTGGTCTGACGCGGGCGCCGGGCGCTGAAAGCCGCGATGAAGCCAACCGCACACGGTCGCGCCGCACGGAGGGACACGAACGCGCGGCGCGCCTTCGAGGAGCGCCTGGCGGCAGCCAAGCGCCTGCGCGCGGTCGAGGACGCGCGCTTCCGCGCCCGGCAGGCGCAAGGGAAACTCCGCCGCTTCGTCAGCATCAACTTCCGCAAGGAGGAGGTCGTCGCGCAGCTCGCGCTCCGGCGCGGCGACTGCAACCGCTGCGGCGCGTGCTGTGAGATCCTCTTCAAGTGCCCGTTCCTTAAGAAGCACGGCGACGGCACATCGACCTGCGGCATCTACGAGGATCGCCCGAACCAGTGCCGCCTCTTCCCGCTCGAACAGCGCGACCTTGCGGAGGTGCGCGGCACGTGCAGCTACTACTTCATCGAAAAGCCGATCAAGCTGGAAAGGGCTAGTTAAAAACGTCCGTCGTCCGTGGTCCGTTGTCCGTCGCAGTCGATTGACAACGGACAACTGACCACGGACGACGGACGGCTTTGACCATGTCAAAGATCATCGTCATCGTCGGCGCGCAGTGGGGCGACGAGGGCAAGGGCAAGATCGTCGATCTCCTGTCCGAGCGCTTCGAGATCGTCGCGCGCTACCAGGGCGGGCACAACGCGGGCCACTCCGTGCAGGTCGGCGAACGCTCCTTCGTCCTCCACCTCCTGCCTTCGGGGATCATCCACGAGGGCAAGACGTGCGTGCTCGGCAACGGGATGGTGATCGATCCGAAAGCCTTCTTCGAGGAGGCGGACAGGCTCGCCGCGCAAGGGATCAGGGTCACGCCGGAGCGCGTGCTGGTCAGCTCGCGCGCGCACCTCATCCTCCCCTACCGCCTACGGCGGCTCCACCCTCGACGCCGACGAAATCTTCGACGAGTTCTTCCCCCTCGCCGAGCGGCTCGCGCCCTTCATCTCCGACACGATGCACTTCCTCAACCGCGCCGCGGACGAGGGACGCTCGGTCTTGATCGAAGGCGCGCAGGCGGCGCTCCTGGACGTGGATCACGGCACCTACCCGTTCGTCACGTCTTCCTCGACGACCGCCGGCGGCGCGGCAGTCGGCACGGGTCTCGCGCCGCACCGCATCACGGGCGTGCTCGGAATCGTCCGCACCTACACGACGCGCGTCGGCGAGGGACCCTTCCCCACCGAGATGCTCGAAGGCGAGGCGGAGATGGGGCAGCTCATCCGCGAGCGCGGTCGCGAGTACGGCGCGTCGACGGGCCGGCCCCGCCGCTGCGGCTGGTTCGACGCCTTCGCCACGCGCTACGCCGCGGAGCTGAACGGCTTCTCGTCGGTCGCCCTCACCAAGCTCGACGTGCTCGACGCGCTCGACGAGATCAAGGTCTGCACCGGCTACCGCTTGGACGGTCGCGACATCGAGAACTTCCCCGCGGTCGCCGCCGACCTGCGCCGCGTCGAGCCCGTCTACGAGACACTGCCCGGCTGGAACTCCTCCACCCTCGGCACGAGGCGCCTTGAGGAGTTGCCCGCGAACGCGCGCGCCTACGTCGAGTTCCTCTCCCGCGCCCTCGGCGTCGAGATCGGCATCGTCTCCACCGGACCAGAGCGCGACCAGACGATCATCGTCCGCGACTCCGCCCTCGGCACCTGGCTCGCGGACTAACTCGCTTGCGACCCTGCGTGCGCGCGCGTAGAATGCTCCCCACGTTCGAGTTCCACATGGGCCGGTAGCTCAGCTGGTAGAGCAGCTGGCTTTTAACCAGCGGGTCACAGGTTCGAGTCCTGTCCGGCTCATCAAACTAACTTGAATGTTAGTAACAGTTACAGCTACTCGTCAGAATAGAGATGAGTAGCTGTTTCTGTTAAATGACTCTTTCAATGACTCTTTCATTTTGAGTTAGATTCATTTTCGCTCTGCGCTCGCGCTGTATGCTGCGAGTCGTCTGCGAGTCTGAAAACGCGCTACAGCGTCTCTAAAGCGCGAGAATCGCTATGCTCTGAGCGCTGAAAAAGCTCTGCTTTGCTGCTCTCACGTCTCGCGTCTCTGTCACAAGCTGCTCAGTCGCTAAGTCTTCCACACGGCTGCCGGGCAAGATTGTTTCTTAGCGACGAAGATTCGACTTCTCTATCAGAGAATGAATCATCGCCTCGGAAACGCTAAGCTACGGGTGAAAGCGCTTCTTGACACGCGAGGGCATTCCACGCTATTAAATTTAATGGTAGTCCTCACGCCCGACGGATTGCCTGACACCTCAACGCCTCACTCAAGCGATACTCAGTTCCCATCTCAACTCAGAGAGTCCTCATAGCTGACTCGCCCTCAATCCACTAAGCAAACACCGTCGCGGAGAAGTATCGATGGATAAGAAAGTAGGTAGCGTGAAGTGCGCCGGGTGCGGACTTGTGAACTTCGCAAATGCCGAAGTGTGCAAACGCTGCGGTAAGGCGTTCGGTAAAGTTGAAGGCGAGAGCGAGCCTTCTAACTCAGAACTGCCGCAGAGCGCGCAGACTGAGGCGCAAGTGTCTCACAGCCCGAACTTGACGCCCTGCCCCGACTGCGCGCATCTCTGCTCGCGCATGGCTGAGGCGTGCCCGAACTGCGGTCGCTTCCTGCAACAGATCGAGCGACCGAAGAAGCGCATGGTCGGCAAGGTCGTCTCCGCGTGCGTGCTCGTCGCCGTCTTAGCGTGCGCCTTGCTCATCTTAGCCGCGACTCGCCGCGAAGCGGCAGTAATATCAGCGGTTCAGACGGGCAACGCCGCCAACGCCGGAGTGTCGAGCGCCAACCGTGACGCGGCACGCGCCGCGCTGAACGCGGTAGGAGAGATTCAGAGCGTTACGAGCGTCGGGACGAATTTCATGCAGTACGGCTCTGCGATTCAGTCGGCGAAGATTAAATATGACGCCTCGATGCGAGACTACAAGCCGCGCGACGCAGCGGACGACGAAATCAAGCGGCAGCTTGAGGAAGCCCTTTACTGTTACATAGATGCGCGTGATGCTTGGTCGGCGTTTGTCGAGCGCGGCTCGGAGTTCGGCTTCATTGACGAAGATGACAGCGTTATCAAGAGCTTGAGCACAGAATATGGCTTTTCCTCTTCTTCGGGAAGGTTCTATAAAGGGACTGTACTTAAGAGCATTTGGTCGAGGGCTAGTAAGAGCTTGAATTCTGTCGGCGAGCGGTTGCAGTAACCCTTTTTTCTGAGCTTGACGCGGAGGCTGATGGCGGCGGGCTGAAGACGCCGCCCTTCGCTTTTCTCACCGCGCGTTCGAGCAGTTGACAGCCGTGTTATAATGCAATTATTGAGATGGTAATCCATCTCATCTTCACAGTCGGCTTACCTCATCGCACACCAACAAAGCCGACGAGTCCCACACGAAAGATGCCGTTCGTGCAAATAGTTGCCCGACGGCGAATCAACCTCCAATGGACAGCCTTACGTTCACAGTGGTTGTCATGCCTCTTGTTATCGCGGTTGCATCTATCATCAACTCGGCGATAAAGGCGTTCGACAGCGCACTCAAAGTCTTCGAGCTTCACCTAAAGCGAAAGCACTCGCGCGAAGCTAGAGGCGACGACACCAGCCAACCAAAGAATCACAACGCGCAGGCTAAGCGC
Source organism: Acidobacteriota bacterium (assembly GCA_020200235.1). Classification (GTDB taxonomy): domain Bacteria; phylum Acidobacteriota; class Blastocatellia; order Pyrinomonadales; family Pyrinomonadaceae; genus JAIVGV01. The sequence continues at coordinate 11,928 of JAIVJC010000174.1, forward strand.
CGCAGACAGCGGCGTGAATAGCGACGTAGCCGCGTAGAGCGCGGCTAACGAGCTTCAGCGACGAAAAAGCACGCGCTCGGCGTGCTTGGGCGTAGCTCTGTTTGAAGACTGGCGCACGGGGCGTGATTCACTCTCTCTGCGGCGGCGCGGGAGAAGTGTGTTCGCTCGCTGTGAGGCTGTTAAGCGGCTAACGGCGGGTCGCCGTCGTCGCCGCCGCTCGTCTCGCTGCGACCGACGATGACGGTGTTGATGAATCTCTTCGCCTTCCGTAATTTCGACGTAGCGGCAGACGCACGCCCTTCCGCCCTTACGCTCTGCCCTCTCGCCCGCGCGCTGTTCCAGCTTCTTCAACCTCGACTGAGTGCTCACGATACTCTCCTAAGCTGCGGTCGCTCGTCGGCGTCTTCGTCTGCGCTCAGCGTCGCTTCAATCTCGGCGATGCGCTCTTCCAAGTCGGCGACTTCGACGCCGCGCACCAGATGCTCCTTCAAACTGTTGCACGCGGCGATGCGCGCGAAAACCGGCTGCTCTTCGTCTTGCGCGATGTTGAAGAGAATCGCCATCACAGCTTCGCTACGCATCTGCGCGTAGGAGAAGCCGTCTTCGACGCGCGCGAGACGTGCTTTGCGCCATTCACGCTTGAACTCGGCAAGCTGCCGCCAGCGCCACGCGGTCGGCTGCGAGATGCGCGCTTCATCACAGGCGCGCTGCACGCTGCCGAAGCGAACGAGCGCGTCGAGAAACTGCCGCTGCCGCTGAGTCAGACCAGCCCCCTTAGCATTCATGTGTATTCACCCCACGAAGACGAAAGATGAGGCGGGAAGGGAGGCGCTTCTCCCCCCTCCCGCCGACGACGCGCGCGACCGAGAGTGAACGCGCGCGGCGCGGCATGACGCGACGCCTACCAGTCGTCACATCACGCCGTAGCCCGTGCCGACCGAGCCGCTGGCGATGGCGGCGTCACGCTGGCGCGCTTCTTCTTCGAGAATGCGGAGTCTGTTATCTATCCACCATGCGTTGAACATTTGCTCAGGCATCGTGGAGAGCATGAGCTTCCGGTAGCGCTCTTTAATCTCCGCGACGTGCTCTTGCGCTTCCTGCTCGCGCTCTGCCGCCCGCACGCGCGCTCGCTCTGCGTCTTGCTTGCGAATCTCTTCGACCTTCTTCCTGCGGCGCTCTTCCGTCGCTCGCTCGCTCGCCTCGGCTTCGATGCGATTCAGCGTCGCGTTGAAGTTACTTGTTGGTATCGACATGATGAGTGCTCCCTTGCTTCAAAGTTGAACGTCTGCGACTCGCGCGACGCCCGCAAGCGACGAGTGAGACTTGCGAGCGCCGCGCGAGTCGCCCGGAAGCGGGCAGCGACGACGTTGACCGGAACTGCCCGCCGCCCGCGCGTGCGGGCGATAGATGCGACTTGAGACGCGAGCGAAGCGAGCGGCTGTGGAAGACGAAGAAGCAGAGAGACATTGTTTTCCACAGACTGCTATCGCATCTTGTGTCGTCACGTCGTGCGTTGAATGCTTAATAAACATAAGAACTTATCACGCAGAGTTGCTGCTCACTTGTTATCGGAGGTTCTCTAAATTTTGTGTAAGTGGCGATAATCAACCATTCAGTCTCGAAAGGACTAAAAGATTATGCCACCGATTAGACCCGAACTGCTTGACGAACTGCTCAAAGACTACCAGAAGCCCGAAGACCTGCTCGGTAAAGACGGCCTGCTCCAGCAGCTCACCAAAGCTCTCGTCGAGCGCGCACTCAGCGGCGAGTTGACCCATCACCTCGGCTACGAGAAGCACGACTCGTCGGGCGATAACTCCGGCAACTCCAGAAACGGCACCACGCCCAAGACGCTCAGAGGCAAGCGCGGGCAGGTGCAGCTTGACGTGCCGCGCGACCGCGACTCTTCCTTTGAGCCGCTTCTCGTTAAGAAGGGGCAGACCCGCTTCGACGGCCTCGATGAGAAGATTATCTCGCTCTACGCGCGGGGGATGACGCAGCGGGAGATCCAGGGGCACCTCGAAGAGATCTATGGGGTGGAGATCTCGCCCTCGCTGATCTCGACAGTCACGGATGCCGTCCTCGATGAAGTCCGCGCCTGGCAGTCGCGCCCGCTCGACTCCGTTTACCCCATCCTTTATCTCGACGCGCTTCAGGTGAAGGTCAAGAGCCAGGGGCGGGTCACGAACAAGGCGATTTACTTGGCCTTCGGAGTGAACCTGCAAGGCATGAAGGAAGTCTTAGGGATGTGGGCGGCCGACAACGAGGGGGCGAAGTTCTGGATGCAGGTCGTGACAGAGCTGAAGAACCGCGGCGTCTCAGACATCTTCATCGCGTGCGTCGATGGGCTGAAAGGCTTCCCGGAGGCGATAGAGGCCGTCTACCCGCAGACACAGGTGCAACTCTGCATGGTGCATATGGTCAGGCACTCGCTCTCTTACGTCTCGCACAAGGATCGTAAGGCTGTGGCCACTGACCTGAAGGAGATCTATCAGGCCGCGACCCTGGATGAGGCGGAGCGGCAACTCGGGAAGTTCGAGGAAACATGGGCGGCGAGCTACCCCGTCATCGAGAAGTCGTGGAGGACGAACTGGGCGCAGGTGGTGCCGATGTTCTCCTACCCGTCAGAAATCAGGCGGGCGGTCTACACCACCAACACGATAGAGTCTTTGAACATGACGCTACGCAAAGTCAGTAAGAACCGGGCACTGTTCCCGAATGACGAGGCGGTGTTCAAGCTGCTCTACCTGGCCTTGCGCAACATCAGTAAGCGGTGGACAATGCCGATCCCAAACTGGAGCGGCGCGATGAATCAGTTCGCGATCCTGTTCGACGGCAGAGTGCCGATGGGCGGGCTCAACCAAAACTCACTTACACAGACTGCTTAGAACGTCCCCCGGCATCACTCGCCCGCATTCAACTGCGGGCGGCACCAAGCTAGCGTATGACATCCATGCTGACACGGATCGGGTACATGCCGTTGTTAGGCGTGTCTAGGGAGCATTAACTACCTTATCAACGGCGAAGATTCGCCTTGCACCGCGAGATAGATCAAGCTCGTCTTTTTGAAATTGATAGCCATTCATACTGTTGAAGGTATCTTTAATTGGGTGATTATCTACTTGACTCAAATTCGGCAGTTTATCTCACTCTGCCGTTGAAAATAACTGGAGCATTCTAAGCCGCCTGTCAGGTAGGTGAGTCAAGTAGATAATTACCAAAAATAAGGTTA
>JAIVJC010000175.1 GCA_020200235.1 Acidobacteriota bacterium
CACCTACTCTCAACCCTCTCTCTCACCTCAACCCATTCCCAATTCCGATACACGATCCAGCCGACTCCTCCCCAGCCCCCAGCCCCTATCCGCCGACCCCTGCCTCCAATCCGTATCTGGCGAGCGGCGTGTAGACGGAGCCGCCCGCGCGGAGCTCGCTCCGCATGAGGGTGAACTCGGTGACGGTGAAGCTGACAGGCTCGAAGCCTCTTTCCAGGTGAAGGGTCGCGAGGCGGCGCGCTTCGGCGTCCGTCGAGTGCAGGCGCGCGATGGTGACGTGCGGGTGGAAGGGGCGTGCCTCCGGCGTGAAGCCTTCGCGGGCGCACTCCGTTTCGAGGTCGCGCTGGAGCGCGGCGAGCCGGTCGGCTCCGCCCGCCAAGCCGAGCCAGAGCACGTGCGGTCGGCTCGGCGAAGGGAAGACGCCGCAGCCTTCGAGCGTCAGCTCGATGGGGGCGTGGCGCGCGGCGACGCGCCTAGCCGCGCGAGAGAGGCGCGCAACCCGTCCGCCCGCCACGTCGCCGACGAATTTCATCGTGACGTGCAGCTTCTCGGCGCGCTCCCAACTGACCTTGAGTCGGCGGGCCACATCACCGCGCAGGGAGGCGACGTGGGCGGAGGCTCGGTCGCGCGCCTCCGCCGACGGCTCGACGGCGTAGAACAGGCGCGAGGGTTTTTGATCCGCGGTTAGTGACATGAATAGACCCGCTGCTCAAAAGAGTCGGTACTGAGGAGGTGAAGGCGTGCGTCGTCGCTCGCCTCGTTGCGTCGCGTGTCGCGCGCGCGGCGTTGTTGTGACAATCGAGGAACTGCCATACCGCAGCGCGGCGCGAGCGCGCCGGTGCGCGTAACGTGAGAGGGGAAGTGGGGAGGATTGTATGGCGTACCGACCGTGATTGAATGTACGTTGGCGAACCGAAAAAATGGGGCATCGACGAAATTTCGTCGCGGCGCGCGGGCGAAAAAATCTGTACAACCCGTGGGTAAAAAAAGGAAACAAAAGCTTCTGACAGAGCGTTAATTTCCGGTTCGATTCGTGTCGTCTTCATCAAGACGGCGATCATACGGCAGCCGGACGGCGGCTGTCTCGGAGGAGGGAAAGTTCTTTATACCCTCACCCCAGATGGATTAATTTCGACGAAGGAGAAATAACACAAATGCGTAAAGCATTGTTCGCAGTTCTATTCCTGTTGGTCAGCGCGCCCCTCGCGTTCGCACAGAGCGAGTACAAGCGCGGCGAGTTCGGCTTCGGCTATTCCGCCAACCTGGTCGACTCGCAGGGCGCCTTCAGCGCCGATCCGAACGCCGACGACCGCGACACGTTCCACGGCTTTTACGTCAACGCCGGGTACAACTTCTCGCGTTACGTCGGCGGTCAGGCTGAGTTCTCTCACCACCGCAAGTCGACGGACTTCACGAGCACGACGGGCTTGGCGAGCAAACTCGAGGGGCGCATCAACCAGGGGCTCTTCGGCGTCAAGTTGCAGGACAACGCGACCGAGACGCGCGTGCGCCCCTTCGCGCGCGCACTGATCGGCGTCGCCAACGTCTCCTCTGACTTTAACGTCGGCACCGTCACGGGCAGCGACGACGACACGGGCTTCGCGGGCGCCTTCGGCGGCGGTCTCGCCTTCCGGCTCGGACCCCACGCCGACCTGACCACGTCGGCTGACTGGAACCCGATCCACCTGAAGGACGACACCGTGCCTTCCACCGGCAAGGACTGGACGCACAACTACCGCCTCGGCGTCGGCGTCACCTTCCGCTTCGGCAACAAGTAAGCTCGCGAGAGCCGAACTAGACCACAACTGCCCGCGGCGTCTTCGACGCCGCGGGCAGTTTCATCTTCGGCGCCCCGTCCGCCGGGCGCGCGCACGCGCACTGCACGGAGACTCAACGGCTCGCAGGCTTCAGCTCCCAGACATCCGCAGCCTTCGCCGCCACCGCGCCCGCGGAGAAGGGGAAGGCGCGCGGCGTGACGGCCTTCCAGTCCGCGAGTTGATCAGACCAGTGGGGGCTCGCCGGATCGCCCGACTCGCCGAGCGCAATGCCCTGCTGCGTCTTGTCCCAGTCCGAAGTGTCCGCGATGAGGCGCATCGAGACCGACGCGCCGACGTTCGGCGTCGCGCCCGCCGCGCCGCCACTGCCGCCCTGCGGGAACGGCGTGATCAAAAACTGCTGACCGACGAGCGGCGCGACGGAGAGCGGGTGCGGGAAGCGCGCCTGCGTGTAGCGACCCCAGGTCCACTGCGACTCGTCCGCGCCGATCTTCGTCGTGAGGGCGGCGCGCGCGTCGCGCAACGTCGCGCGCATCAGCTCGGCGTAGTCTTTGAACTCTTTCGGGAGCCACGCGGCGGGTTGCTCCGCGGCGAAGCGATCATACGCGCCGCCCGACCATCGGAATTGCATCGCGCGCTCCGCACCCAACGCGGCGACGAGGATGCGGCGGCGGAACGCCGTGCGCATCTCAGCGACGAGTGGAGCGACGCGTGATTCAGGCACGACGAGTCCGTCCCAACTTTCGAGCGCCGCCGCATCCGCGCGCATATTAGCGTCTTCATAAGTCGGCCGCCCTGCAAGGTTGCCGATCATCGGGACGCCGCGCAAAAGTTGCGCGGCGGCGCGCGCGAAGGTCACGCCCCCGATCGAGTAGACGTCGCCCTGCACGGCGCGGAAGTCTTCGGCGGTCAGCTTCTGCCTGGCGTTTAAGAGATCGTAGATGCGGCGCGCGCGGTAGGCGTCAGCCCACCCGTGCGTGAGGAAGTGCGGGTAGCTGCGCCCCACGACGCGCGAGTTCGCCGTGACGATGAGACCCGATGGCGGATCGTAGACGTGCGGCAGTTCTTCGAAGGGGATGTACCGCGCCCACTCGCCCGCGTCCGTTCCGCCGTCGTACGGCGTGCTCCCGTCGCCCGACTTGCGTACGGGAATCAGCCCCGCGCCGTAGTAGCCGATGTGCCCGCGCGCGTCGGCGTAGATGAAGTTCTGCGTGGGTCCCCGGTAGTCGGAGAGAGCGGCGCGGAACTCGTCCCAGTCGCGCGCGCGGTTGAGCTTGTAGAACGCCTCGAACTCGTCGGCGTTCTCGTCGAGCGCCGTCCAGCGCAGACTGTAGCGCGCCCCCGCGCGTTCGAGGATGATGGGACCGTGCCGCGTCACCGTCACGTCGTGCGCGACCGCCTCCGAATCCGCGACGCTGCCCATGACGCTCTTGCGGACCTTGATCTCTTCGCGGCGCACGACCGGCTCTTGCAGCCCCGCGGGCGTCGCGTAGAAGTTCGGTCGCTCCGCGCTGAATTTTTCGACGTACAAGTCCTGCACGTCTGGACCGAGGTTGGTCATGCCCCAGGCGATCTGTGAGTTGTGCCCGATGATGACGCCGGGCGCGCCGGGCGCGGTGACGCCCGCCACGTCCACGCCCGGAGCCTTCAGGTGCGCCATGTGCCAGATCGACGGCGCGGAGGGCGCGAGGTGCGGATCGTTTGCGAGCAGGGGTTTGCCCGAAGCCGTGCGCTTGCCGCTCGCCACCCAGTTGTTGCTCGCCGCGCGCCCGTCCGCGAACAGCCCGACGCGCTCCATCGACTCGCGCGACGCCTCGAACATCGACGCGGCGTCGCGCAGAATTTCGTCGCGCAGGCGCTCGCCCGCGGAAACCACGGGGACGACGCGCGCGGGCTTCTTCCGTTCGTCAGCGGACGGCGCGGCGGGCTTGGCACCGGTCGGCTTCTTCCCGGCTTCGTCCGTGCCGACGACGAGCACGTCGAGGGGCGAAGAGTCGGGCAACAGTTCGGCGCGGCGTTCGGGCGGGAGGTCTGCGAGGGCGGCGCGCGAGATGTCGGTCTGCCAGGTGGTCGAGAGCGCCTCGGCGAAGTTCTTGCCGATCACGACGGAGTCCGCCGGTCGCCACGGGCGCGGCTTGTACTGAAGGATTTGAAACTCGCGCGGCAGTTGTCTGCCCGCCGTCCCGTCGAGCGAGTCGGCGTAGGCGTTGACGCCGCGCGCGTAGGCTTCGAGCACGGCGAGCGTGCGCGGGGAAGCCTTCGCGACGAGGCGCTCGGACAACTGCGCGAAGCCGTAGGTGCGGTGGAGCTTGTCCGCCTCGAGCGCGGGGCGACCGAAAATCTCCGACAACTCGCCGCGCGTGGTGCGCCGCAGCAAGTCCATCTGCCAGAGCCGATCCTGCGCGGTGGCGTAGCCTTGCGCGAAGTAGAGGTCTTCGTCGTTCGCCGCCTCGACGTGCGGGATGCCGCGCTCGTCGCGCGTGATTTTAACGGGCGCGCGCAAGCCCGGGAGAGAGAGGGTGCGCGGCTGAGCCGGCGCCGGGGGGGCGACCTGCGCGCTCACTTTCGCGGCGCGCGGCGCGAGCGCGAGGAGCGACATCGAGAGCAACAGCGCGCAAAGCGGGATCAATCTTTTCATCTGGTTCGCCTGACTCGGAAAGATGACGCGGGACGTTGACTGCGAGCGGGATGTTAGCACACGAGCCGGGGCGGGAACTACGAACGGAGAAGGATGAAGGATGAAGGATGAAGGATGAACTGAAGACAAATGTTTTCACTTCATCCTTCATCCTTCATCCTTCCTACTTTCGTTCGAGCCGGCCGCGCTCCGCCTGCGTCCAGTCGCAGAGCGTCTTCACGTCTTCTTGCGAGAGTCTGGCGTCGCCGTGGATGTAGAGGTAGGAGGGCATGGGCATCGCGCCGCGCCGGGTGATGCGGCAGATGTTTTGCAGGAGCATGTCCTGCTCTTCGGCATCGTAGGAAGCCCAGTCGGAGAAGTTCAGATGATCGCGCCCCTCGCGGATGTGGTCGGCGAGCATCCACGAGACGGGCGCGACCAGGCTGTACCAGGGGAAGCGCGTCTGCTGCGTGTGGCAGTCGTTGCATGAGCGCGCGAGGATGGCGTTGACTTCCGGCGTGACGCGCAGGCGCGCGTTGATCGTGCGCGACTCGTCGACCGCCGCGTTCGTCACGCTCTTGGGCACGAACTGGATTCCGACGAAGACGGAGGCGACGACGATTGCCACCCACTTGAGAATCTTGCGAATCACTCCCCACCTCCCGAAGCCCGGCGGACGACGAAGCCGCAACCCGCGCAGATATTATTACGGGATGGGGCAGTTGCGCTCCATCCACGCTTGCAGTCTGCGCCAGGTGCCCTTGATGTTGTTGTCGCGCCCGCCGAGCCACGTCGCTTCGAGCGAGCCCTTCCACTCGTCGAGCATCCGCCGGTCGAGCGCGAGCGCGCCCTCGCGCGTGACGGTGGAAGGCGGCGGCGAGAGCCGCGCGAGCCGCTCGTAGACGCTGACGCGATCCTCGCCCGACGTGCGCGCGAGCAGGTGCCAGAGCGTCAGCGTGTCGCGCGCCCGCGCCTCGCGCAGCACGGAGGCGAGCGCTTCGCGGCCGCCCCGCGCGAAGTCGAAGCGCGCGAGTGATTCGACGAACGTCTCGCCCGCGTCCTCGAAGAACGGCGTGCCGGGTCCCGTGCCCGGCTGCGTCACGCACGACGCGCCCGCCGGAACCATCGACTCGCGATCCTTCGTCTCGAAGGCGACCCAGCCCGAAGTGACGTGCAACAGGCTGCGCCCCTTGTCATCCACCTCGAGCGTGTAGGCGCAACCCAGATCGGCCGCGACCGCCGAAGGGGTCTCGACGAAGAAGAGGCGCGGTGGAGCCCAGATGCGCGCGTGCATGCGCCCGTGCGCCAGCTCGATGCGGTGCTCCGTCAGCTTCGTCGAGACCAGGCGCAGGCGCGTGCCGGGATCGATCTCGACCTGCCCGATGTTGGCGACGCTGAGCTGCGCGCGCGAGTCGGCGTCGGTCACGAGCCACTCGCCGACGCCGAGCCGCCCCGTCTTGCCGACGCGCGCGCTCCCGACCTGCGGCGAGCCCGCGAGACTCGCCACCTCCCAGGACGCGCGCGTCGAGCCGCGGTACACCCAGACGACGCCGCACACGCCCGCGACGAGGATGAAGAGGGAACAGGCGAGAGCCGCGCGCCGCCAACCCGCGAGCCGCGTCGCGCCGCCGCGCCCGAAGACGAGTTCACGAACACGCGCGCGCGCCTCCGGGCGGGAGTCGCGAGGGCGAGGCGCCACGGGTGCGAACGTTTCCGTTTCAAAGCCTGTCGGCGAGTTCGCATTAGTCGCGGCGAGCGCGGCGAGCGCGGCTTCGATCTCGCCCCACAGCGCGGCGGGCGCGGCGCGCGGCGGCAGGCTCTCGACGAGGCGGATGCCGAGCTTGATCTCTTCAAACTCCGCCGAGCAGCGCGCGCACGACGCGAGGTGACGCGCGACCCGCGCCGACTCAGCAGCGGGCAGCTCCCCGTGCGCGTAGGCTGAAAGTTCTTTGCCGATGTGACGTGCGAACATCTTCACTCCCCCCCGAACATCGAGCCGCGCAGGTGTCCGAGCCTGCGCGCGAGTACCTTGTGGCCGCGGTTGATGCGCGAGGCGACCGTGCCCTGCGAGCAGCCGAGCGCGTCGGCGATCTCCGCGTAAGACAGCTCCTCGAAATACTTCAGCAGGATCGCGATCCGCAGCTTCGGCTTGAGCGCGGCTATCGCGGACTGCAACTCGTCGCGCACTTCGTGGCGCGCGACCTTCTCTTCCGCCGATCCCCGCGCGCGCGGGAGCAGCGCCGACTCCGCGTCTCCGGCGGGCTCGAACCTCTTCCGCTTGCGCTGCTCGTCGATGCAGGCGTTCGTCGTCAGGCGGTAGAGCCAGGTGGAGAACTCCGACTGGTGCCGGAACTGCCCGATCCGCGTGAAGAGCTTGAGGAAGACCTGCTGGGTCACGTCCGAGGCGAGCGCCTCGTCGCCGCCGAAGAAGTAGAGCGCGACGGAATAGACCTTATCCTTGTAGCCCTCGAAGAGCAGCCGGAACGCCTCGCGGTCGCCCCGCTGGCACGACTCGACGAGTCCGGCGCTTCCACGCTCTTCAGTCATCACGGCGAGCTGCTCCATCCGTCCCTCCGCGTTTCCACCGCCTACGACCTGTAAGACGACGCCGCGCGAAGGTTTCTTCCAAAAAAAATCGTCCGCCTGAGATGGGCGCGGGAGCCCCCGCGGTGAAATGTTTCGCAAACGGTTGACGCTCGCGCTGGGTCGCAACTACAATCCGGCGTGCGAAGGGGAGCAGTTTAACCCGAAAGAAGTTCCGCCGAGCCACACACTTTGCCGACAGGCTTCGTCTAAAATGATCCTACGTCTTCAAGCTCTCAAGCGACTCTGCCTCGCGGCTCTGTTCGCGCTCGGTCTCTCGGCGGCGGCAGCCGCGCAGCAGCGGCCGCTCATCACGGAGGACGTGGACATCATCCCGCCCGGCACGGTGCGCCTCCAGCTGGGCGTCGATTTTCTTCAGGACGTGAAACTCCCGGCGTCGGGTCTGAGGGGCGATCTCACGCGCGTCGGCGTCGTCGGCGTCAACGTCGGGCTCGCGCCGAACGTCGAGTTCCAGATCGAGGGCGTGTTGCAGAACTTCCTGAGCGTCAACTCCGCGACCGCCGCGCCGCCGATCCCGCGCGGCTTCGCGGGCGGCAGCACGAACGACGCGGGCGACTTCCGGCTCTCCACCAAGATCAAGCTCCGCGCCGAGACCCGTCGCGCCCCGTCGCTCGGCTTCAAGTTCGGCGTCGATCTGCCGAACTCGAACGAGACGCGCGGCATCGGCGTCAACC
>JAIVJC010000066.1 GCA_020200235.1 Acidobacteriota bacterium
AGATCACGGTCAGCGGTCGCAGCCTGAGCAGCATCGTGACGGCGGCGTTCGAGAAGGGCGGGCGCGGCGGCGCGGGGCAGGGCAATCAGGATCGTCGGGCGCAGGGAGACGGGCAGCGCAGGATGGGGCGTGGCGAAGAGTCTTCGCGCAACCTCGACGACGCGGCGCTCGCCGAGATCGCGCGCGTCCCCGGCGTCGCCTACGTCGAGCCGAACATCGGTCTCTACGTCTACGTGCGCGCGAACGGGCGCGCGCTGATGCACCCCGTGGGAGGCGCGGTCGTGCCGAACCAGGCTACGCGCTTCAAGCAGTTCGACGCCGGGCGCATGATCGTGAGCCCCGACGTGGACGAGGCGGTCGTCGATCAAGACTTCCTCCGCTCCTTCGGCTACGCGAAGCCGTCGGACGCCGTCGGTCAGACACTCGAGCTGCTCGCGCCCGCGGGCGCGGGCGACGACGACGCGGGCGGGAACGTTGAAGGCGAAGAAGAGAAAAAAGACGGGACGAAGAAAGAGGACGAAGAGGGCGGCATGAGCTTCTTCGGCTTGCCGCTCGAAGACGACGCGGCGGACGGCTTGCCTGCCGGGCGCATCGTCGCGCGCAAGTTCAGGATCGTCGGCGCGCTGAAGAACGAGATCGAGGGCGGGGGGAGCCGCAGGCAGTTCCGCGGCTTCATGCCGTCGTCGAGCATCTACGTCCCGTTAAAGGCGGCGCGCGAGTGGTCGCAGAAGTCGCGCAGCTCGATCAACCAGGTGGCGATGGAGCTGGCGCGCGCGACGGGCGCGCTCAAGGAGGGCGAGACCGAAGGCTACCAGATGGCGGTCGTGCGCGTGAGCGACCCCGACACGCTGACCGACGTGCAGAAGAAGCTGAACGACCTCGGCTTCAGCGCGTTCTCCATCGTCGATCAGCTCAAGGAGATTCGCACCGTCTTCCTCATCATCAACTCCTCGCTCGGTCTGCTCGGCGGCATCTCCCTGCTCGTCGCGAGCTTCGGCATCGCCAACACGATGATCATGTCGATCCTCGAACGCACGCGCGAGATCGGCATCATGAAAGCCATCGGCGCGGAGGACAGGGAGATCAAGTTGATCTTCTTCGTCGAGGCGGCGCTGATCGGGTTTGCGGGCGGGGTGCTGGGCTCGCTCGCCGCGTGGGGCATCGACGTGTTGTCGAACCACATCGCCTACCGCTTCTTCCTCAAGCCGCGCGGCATCTCCTACGTCACCTTCTTCGCGCTCCCGCCCTACCTCTGGCTCGGAGCCATCGCCTTCGCCGTCGCGGTCTCCATCGCCGCCGCCCTCTACCCCGCCGCCCGCGCCGCCCGCATCGATCCCGTCAAGGCGCTCAGGCACGACTGACTCGATTGCGGAATGCGGATTTCGGATTGCGGATTATGAGGAAGGGAAGAACGTAAGCCGTCAGAGACTCACTCCTACTCTTCAATCCGCAATCCGAAATCCGCATTCCACAATTAAAAGAGCGGGGCGCGGCACCAGCTGCACATCCGGTACTCCTCTTTGATGAGGAGACCGATGAAGAAGAGCGGCAGGCAGAAGACGAGCAGGCAGGCGAAGACGATCCACCCGGCGGTGCTGATGCGGCGGGCGATGACGGGCGGCGCGGTCGTCTGGCAGAAGGGGCAGCGGAAGTTCTCAGCCGAGACGAGGGGCTGCGGCTGCGGCGCGGCGTAAGTCGGCGGGGCGGGCAGCGGCGCGCTCGAAGCCCAGTCGTGGGTGGGGACGTAGCCGCCCTGCTGTTGGTGCGGGGGCGTGGCGTAGTCGGTCTGCGTCCGCGGCGACGACGCATCGGGGCGCAGCGCGTGCCCGCAGTAGCGGCAGACGCGCGCGACGTCCGGGTTGGACTGTCCGCAGTTCTGGCAGTTGATGTGGAGCATGAGAGGGTGAACTGTCTCAGACGCGCGCGCCCCAAGTCGCCGCGCGCCCCGCCCGCGCGCGCCGCGTCGTCACCTGCCGCAGAGCGGCGGCGGGACGAGGTTGAACGCCTTCATCACGCGGTTCGCCGCGTCGATCGCGCCGTAGACGAACTCGTACTCGTAGGCGAAGGTCGCCGGGTAGCAGCTCGGCGCGCCGACGCGCACGCCGCCGATGCTCCCGTAACCCGCGCGCAGGTAGACGTTGCCGTAACTGATCGACTTGCCGGTCACCGGCGCGTAGACGCCGTATTCGATGTGGTAGTTCTCCGGGTTCGGGCGGTTGATGCCCGCCGGATCGTAGTCGCTGCCGTTGACTTTCAGCGAGAGCCAGACGACGAAACGCTCCTTCTCCTCCTTCGCCTTGCGCGTCGCCTCGCCGCGCGTCGTGCGCGTCGATTCGGTGTTGAGCTCGAAGGACGTTGCCTCGCGCAGCCGCTGCCCGAAGGTCTGCATGACGATCGATTGCGCCGACGAAGAGGTCTGCGCCGAGATCGCGTTGTCGGCGAGCACGAGCAGCGTGATCTTCTTCGCCGCCTCCTGCACGGGCTTCTTCGCCTCGGGCTCCGGCGTCGGCGTCGGCACGGGCGCGATCTCCTGCTGCCGCTGGACGCGCCGACCCGACTGCGCACCTGCCGCGCAGACCGATGCGAAGACGAAGAGCGAGGCGCACAGGGCGCGCGTCAGGCGACGCGCGACTGATGACGACATCGAAAGACTTATCTTTGAGTTCATGAAAAAATACTCGACTCTAAAAATGTCGTCGGCTTTGTCAGAACCGCCTGCGGTAGCGGGCGGGTTCTGTTATTGCTCATATCGTGGGAAGGTCTCTTACGGCACTACACCCGCCCGCTACCGCAGGCGGTTCTGACCTGTTCACGACTTCGCGCCGAGGGGCTTGCCGCAGCGGTTGCAGAAGCGCGCGTTCGCGTCGCGCTGCTCCGCGCCGCAGTTGTCGCACTTCGGATGCGCCCGCAGGCTCGCGCCGCAGCCCGCGCAGAAGTCAGAGCCGGAGACGTTCGCCGCGCCGCACGTGCCGCACCTGCCCGGCAGAGGCGGCACGTACCCGCCCGCCTTGCGCGCGATGTGATCTTCGACCACCTTCCAGGCGTTCTCGGTCAGCTTATATTGCCAGTACGCCCCGAGCGCGGGCAGCGCGAGCAGCATCCCGGCGGAGAGCAGGACGGCGACCGCCGCGACCGCCGCCTTGTCGAACCACTTCTGCATCCCGATCTCGACGCGCGTGCCGCCGTGCTCCGGCGTGATCTTGATCGTGAGCGCGGCGGAGAGTCCCGTGAGGTCGCGCAGCGTGGAAGACTTGCGCACCTGCATGACCGAGGTCTGCGCGACCTGCACCGTCTGCACCTCGTAGTCGCCCTCGTCGCAGAGCTTGCGCAGCTCCGCGATCAACTGCGCCACGTCAGCCTCGACGCCGGGGTAGTATCTGCTGTCCATCTCCGGTTCGCCCGCCCCCTCTCACGCTTGTCATTCGCGCAAACTCATTCTACGCTGAAACACACCTGACAGTTCAACACGAGACGACCACCGACACGCCGGACGGGGGAGCCATGAGAAAGAGTTACGTGCGCGCTTCGCTCGCGCTCTTGATTTCCGCCCAACTGATCTTCGCCGCGACCGCGACTCGCGCGCAGAACGCCGCCCCGCAGACGACGCCCGCCGCGGCGCTCGAAGGCTTCACGCCCGCCGACTCCGCGGTCGAGCGCGCGCTCGAAGATCGCTTCCGCGCGATCCCGAAGCCCGAGAGCGCAAGAGAGCACCTGCGTCAGTTGACGAAAGAGCCGCACGTCGCCGGGACGCGCGAGGACTACCAGACCGCCCTCTACGTCCGCGACCGCATGCGCGAGTACGGCATCAGCGCGGAGCTGAAAGAGTATCAAGTTCTATTGCCGTACCCGAAAGCGCCGACCGTGCTCGAACTCGTCGCGCCGCGCCGCGAGCGCCTGAGCTTGCAGGAGGCCGCGATCCCGGAAGACCCCACGTCCGCGAGCCGCAAGATCATCCCGCTCTTCAACGGCTACAGCGCGTCGGGCGACGTGACCGCGCCGCTCGTCTACGTCAACTACGGCTTGCCCGAAGACTACGCCGCGCTCAAAAAGTTGAACGTCGATCCGAAAGGCAAGATCGTCATCGCGCGCTACGGCCGCTCGTTCCGCGGCGTCAAAGCGAGGGTCGCCGAGGAGCACGGCGCGGCCGGCGTCATCATCTACTCCGATCCGGCCGACGACGGCTACGCGAAGGGCGACGTGTACCCGAAGGGACCCTGGCGGCCGGAAACCTCCGGTCAGCGCGGCTCCGTGCAGTATCTCTTCATACACCCCGGCGATCCGCTGACGCCCGGCGCGCCCGCCGTCCCCGGCACGCCGCGACTGACGCGCGAGCAGGCGACGAACCTGCCGAAGCTCCCCGTGCAGCCGATCTCATACGGCGACGCGCGAAAACTCCTGGAGCCTCTGCGCGGACAGGTGCGACCCGCGGGCTTTCAGGGCGGACTGCCCTTCGCCTACCACGTCGGCGGCACACAGGACGTGCGCGTCCACCTCAAGACCGACATGGAGTTTAAGACCACGACGATCTGGAACGTGGTCGGTCGCGTCGAGGGCGGCGAGGAGCGTGATCGCTGGATCGTCCTCGGCAACCACCGCGACGCCTGGACGTTCGGCGCGGTCGATCCGAACAGCGGCACGACCGCGATGCTCGAACTCGCGCGCGGCTTCGGCGAGCTGACGAGGCAGGGGTGGAAGCCGCGCCGCACGATCGTCCTGTGCAGCTGGGACGCGGAGGAGCAGGGCTTGATCGGCTCGACCGAGTGGGCTGAGGAGAACGCGGTCGAGTTGAAGGAGAAGGCGGTCGCCTACCTCAACATGGACGCGGCGGTGTCGGGCGCGAACTTCGGCGCGTCGTCAGTCCCTTCGATGTGGAAACTGATCCGCGCGGCGGCGCGCGACGTGCGCGATCCGAAAACGGGCAAGAGCGTCTATCAGGCGTGGCAGGATCACGTGCGTGAGGATCGCCCCGAGGCGGAGCTGACCGACGAGTCGGGGACGGACGAGAAGATCGCGGAGGCGCGCATCGCCGCGCTCGGCTCGGGCTCCGACTACACGCC
The DNA here is from genome assembly GCA_020200235.1 of Acidobacteriota bacterium. Lineage (GTDB taxonomy): Bacteria > Acidobacteriota > Blastocatellia > Pyrinomonadales > Pyrinomonadaceae > JAIVGV01. The sequence goes on from JAIVJC010000066.1 coordinate 5,058, forward strand.
GTTCCTCCAACACCTCGGCGTGCCATCGCTCGACATGGGCTTCGGCGGCGACTACGGCGTGTACCACTCGGCATACGACTCGTTCGCGTGGATGTCGAAGTTCGGCGATCCGCAGTTCGTCTACCACGTCGCCGCCGCGCAAATCTGGGGCACGGTCGCGATGCGACTCGCGGACGCGTCCGCGCTCCCGTTCGACTACGCCGACTACGCCGATCAAATCCGCGACTTCGTCAACGAGACCGTGAAGACCGCGCGGCGGCGCAAGCTCGCCGACTCATTCGACTCGCAAGCCCTGCTCGACGTAGTCAGTGAGCTGGGGGGACAAGCCAATCGCACAAAGGTGATGCAGACTGATCTGCTCGCACAAATAGAGCACTCGAAAGTCAGCGCCGACGACACGCACCCGCGCTCGATCGCGCGCCTGCGTAAGATTAACGACTCGCTCCTCGCCGCCGAGCGCGCGCTCACCGACGCGCGCGGGCTAACGGGTCGCCCGTGGTACACGCACCAGATTTACGCGCCCGGCTTCTACACCGGCTACGCCGCGCAGCCGCTCCCCGATCTCCGACAGGCGATCGAAGCCCGCAACGCGACGAACGCGCGCGAGGCGGCGCGCCGCATCGCCGAAGCGATCCGGCGCGCGGCGCAGGTCTTGAAAGACGGTCGAGAGGGGTAGGACGGTTCAGGTTTCGATCAGGGCTGCTTTGGGGCGTTGCTCTTCTCACTGGACGCCGCCTTCGTCGCCGCGGCGATCTTCTCGACCGCCTGTGTGAGCGCGTCCTCGCGCGTGAGCTTCCCGTCCAGGTGCGCGACCCAGACGGGGACGAGGGCGTTGACGCGCGGGAGCTTTTCGTAAACCCCCGCCACTTCGCCGTAGGGCTTGTGCTTCGCGTCGATGACGTGACGCACAGTCTCCGCCGCCTGTATGAAGATCAGCAGGTGCGCGGCGTCGCCCACGTCGCGCTCGGCGACGCCCGCCTTGCGCAGCCGCTCGCGCAACTCCATCAAGACCGAGCCCGCGTCCGCGCCCTCCTGCGCGCCCGTCGAGCCGACCCCGTCGAGCGAGTGGATCGCCTCGTGCAAAACAGTTTCGAGCATCAGGGTGCCTTCGTTCAGCGCGACGGCGACGACGCTCATCCTGCCGCCCTCGCGCAGCAGGTAGGTGAAGCCGCCGGGGTATTGCGCCTCCGCCACGAGGTAGAGGGGAAGCTGTTTCTGCGGCGCGCCCAAGCGCAGGCTCTTCGAGATGTAGGCGAGGCAGTCCTGCTCCTTCGGCTTGAACTCCTTCCTGATCATTCGCGCCGCGCCATCGACGATCTTCTTGTGCTTCGACCAGACCAGCTTGCGGAACTGCGGCTCGGCGACGCTCAGGGCGTTCGCCAGCCGCAACGCGCCCGCGCGCAGAGGGAACTGCTTGCCCCTGAACTCGCGCGTCTCCGAAAGCTGCGCGAAGAGCCTGACGGCGTCCGCCGCGTCGCGGCAGTCCATCAGGTTGGCGTCGAGGATGCTCCAGAGCGGCGTGAAGCGTCCGCCGAAGTCCCTCTCCAATTGCCGCACCGCGTCCACAACCTCCTGCAACCACTCGTAGCCCACGATCTTCTGCGCGTCGGAAGTGGCGTGCCTGCGCGCGAGGTAGTAGAGATCGAAGAGCGGGCTGACGCGCACGTCGAGCCAGCCGATCTGCTTGAGATCGGGCGGTGCGGACGACGACGCCGATGGCGGAGTCCTACCGTTTGAAGCGTGAGCCGTGCGGCTGGGCGGGAGCGCGAAGACGTGGGACGAAAGAAGGATGGACGTAAGGGACAGGGAGACGATCCGACGACGCATGATTGCCACCACCCCGCGCGAGATTTTTGCCTATCGTCTTTAATTGAGCTGCGCGCGGAGAAAAGTTCCAATTCCTTGCCGGGTCGGTTAAGCGCTCGTCCGCTCAACCCTTCTTGCCGGACTTGTCCTTCGTTTCCTCGGCGGGCAGCTTCTTCGCGGCTTCGACGATCTGCTGCGCGTTGTCGATGGCCTGTTCGAGCTGCTCGCGCTCAGCCTTGTCGGCGATCGAGGCGCGCAGCGGCGTGAGCTGCGCGAGGAAGCGCGCTGAGGCTTCGGAGAGTTTGCGGACGGCTTTCGGGAGGAGCGGGCTCTTGGGGTTGCGCTGCGCGGTGTCGTCCACGTTCTCGATGGCTTCGTCGAGGATGTGCGCGATGTCGTAGAGGAGTTCCGTGCGCGACCCTTGCGGGAGCGCGCCGAGGACTTCGGCGATCTGCTTCTCCTGCTTGGTGTCGGGCGCGGACTGGTTGAAGATGATACGCAGGCGGCGCTCGACGGCTCGGATGAAGACGCCCGCGCGCACGTCCAGCTCCTGCGCGTCGCGCACGAGCTCGATCTCCTGCGGCGTCAGGTGCTCGCGCTTCGCGCGCTGCGCGGCCGCCGCGGGCGCGACTGAGGTTGCGATCATGAGGAGCGAGAGCAGGGAAGCGGCGCGGCTGAGTCGGTTCATCGATTTTGATCCTTCGACACTCGTTGTTCGGTGCTTGATCGTTCAGTGACGTGCGGGCGGGTCTTTCTTCTCCGCGGCGGGCGGCTCCTTCGCCGGGTCGTCGCCGCCGCCGGGC
>JAIVJC010000176.1 GCA_020200235.1 Acidobacteriota bacterium
ACCGCCTTCGCCCTGATGCTGCCCGTCCTCGCCGGCTACATCGCTTACGCGATGGCGGGCAAGCCCGGACTCGTCCCCGGCTTCGTCGGCGGCTACCTGTCGGGCGAGATCAAAGCCGGCTTCCTCGGCGCGCTGCTCGCCGGCCTGCTCGCGGGCTACGTCGTGCAGTTGCTCAAGAAGATTCCGGTCTCGAAACACCTGCGACCCGTCATGCCCATCCTCGTCATCCCGATCATCTCCTCGCTCGTCGTCGGCGTGGTGATGCTGAAGGTGCTCGGCGTGCCTATCGCGAACCTGATGACCTACGCCGGAGGCGCGCTGCGCTCGATGGGCACGGGCAACAGCGTCGCGCTCGCCGCCTTGCTCGGCGCGATGATCGCGTTCGACATGGGCGGACCCGTCAACAAGACCGCCTTCTTCTTCGGCGCGGCGATGATCAAGGAGGGCAACTACCAGATCATGGGCGCGTGCGCCGCCGCGATCTGCACGCCGCCCCTGGGCTTGGGGCTCGCGACGCTGCTACGCAGAAAAATCTGGAGCGAGGAGGAGCGGGAGGCTGGCGTCGCGGGGCTGACCATGGGACTCATCGGGATCACCGAGGGCGCGATCCCTTTCGCCGCGGCTGATCCGGTTCGCGTCATCCCTTGCATCGTGCTCGGCTCGGTGGTCGCGGCTGTTCTAGCGATGATCGGCGGCGTCGGCGATCACGCGCCGCACGGCGGACCCATCGTCCTCCCCGTCGTCGATCACAGGCTCGCCTACGCCGCGGCGATCGTCGTCGGCACGTTCGTCACCGCCGTCGCCGTCATCGCGGCGAAGAGCTTGGCGAAGAAGAAGGTGGAGCCGGAGAAGGCGAGACCGGCCGGGGGTGCCGCATGAGAATCGTCGCCGTGACCGCGTGCCCGACCGGCATCGCGCACACCTACATGGCCGCCGAGCAGTTGGAGAGGACGGCGCGCGCGCTCGGTCACGAGATCAAGGTCGAGACGCAAGGCGCGATGGGCATCGAGAACGAGCTGTCGGAGGAGGACGTCAGCCGCGCCGACGTGGTGCTGTTCGCCGTCGGCATCGAGGTCGAGCGGGGCGAGCGGTTCGAGGGCGCGCGGGTGGTGCGCGTCGCCGTGCAGGATGCGATCAAGAACCCGCGGGGCGTCTTCGAGAAGCTGCAAGGCTGAATCCTCAAGCAGGAGTCGGGACGGGGACATGACGCACGAAGTTCGCGAGGCGACCGAGTTCACGTTCGCGTGCCCGCTCCCCGCGGGGCTGCACGCGCGACCCGCGAGCCTGCTCTCCGAAGTGGCGAACCGGTTCGCCTCCGACTGCCGGCTCACGAACCTCCGCACGGGCGCTTCGGCGAACGCCAAGAGCGTGCTCGCGCTCATCGCGGCGGACGTGCGCGCGGGCGACGAGTGCGCGATCCTCTTGCGCGGCGCGGACGAAGCAGAGGCGCGCGACGCGCTGCGCCGCTTCGTCGGGCGCGAGCTGCCCGCGTGCGACGAGCCGTCGGCTGAGATCGTCGCCGACGCGCGAAACGCCGCCCTCCCGCTCTCTCTCCGCGCGGCCGGCGTCGATTTTCATCAAGGGCTCCCGGCGAGTCGCGGCGTCGGGCGCGGGAAGGCGGTGATCGCCGGGGGCGTAGTCTTGCCGCGCGAGTTCGACGCGGAGACGGCAAGGGACGCGCGGCACGAGCGCGCGCGCGTCGAGCGCGCGACGGCTGCGGTGCGCGCGCGGATCGGAGAGATGCTGGCGCGTGGCGCGTCGGAAGCTGAGTCGGCGATCCTCAAAGCGCACCTCGCCATGCTCGAAGACGTTTCGTTCGCGGCGAAGGTCGAGGAGTTGATCGCCGGGGGGGGCGCGGCGGGTCGCGCGGTCGCGGAGGCGGGCGAGTTCTTCACCGCAGTCCTGCGCCGCTCCGAGAGCGCATACATTCGCGAGCGCGCCGCGGACATGGAGGACATCTGCCTCCAACTGCTCGAAGAGGTTTGCGGGACGAGCTTCCGGACTGACGCCGTGAAACTGACTGAGCCCGCGACGCTCGTCGCCGAGGCTCTCGCGCCGCAGCAACTGCTCGCGCTCGACAGAAGTTTTCTCAAAGCACTCGTGCTCGAAAGCGCGGGCACGACCTCGCACACGGTCATCCTCGCACGCTCTTTCAACGTCCCGACTCTGGTCGGCGTCCGCGGCGCGACGCGTCTTCTAGCGCGCGGGCGCGAGGTGATCGTGGACGCGAGCCGCGGGTTCGCTATCTCCGATCCGACGCCGGAGGTCGCGCGGTTTTACGAGCGCGAGTCGAAGACGCTGCGCCGGCGCGAAGCCGAGTTGACGCGCCGCGCGGCGTCTCCGGCGACGACGACCGACGGGCGTGTGGTCGAAGTGGCCGCGAACGTCTCTTCGGCGGAGGAGGCGCGCGCCGCTCTCGCCCGCGGCGCGGACGGGGTCGGGCTCTTCCGCACCGAGATGCTGTTCGCGGGGCGCGACTCCGCGCCGACCGAGGACGAGCAGTTCGAGACTTACGCGCGCGCGGCGCGCGAGGCGGCGGGGCGGACGGTGATCGTACGAGCGCTCGACGCGGGGGGCGACAAGCCGCTCTCGTACCTGAACCTCGCGCACGAGGCTAACCCGTTTCTCGGCGTGCGCGGCGTGCGCGCCTACGCGGGGCGCGAAGAGTTGTTGGGCGCGCATCTGCGTGCGATCTTGCGCGCGTCCGCTTTCGGTCGCGTGTGGCTGATGATCCCGATGGTCTCGTCGTTGGAAGAGGTCGTCTGGTTCAAGGCGCGGCTCGCGGAGTCCTGCCGCTCACGCTCGGGCTCGGGCTCGACGAGATCAGCGCGGCGGCGGCGGCGGTCCCGTCGCTCAAGGAAAAGATTTCAAAACTCTCGGCGGGCGCGTGCGAAGAGTTGCTGGCTCGCGCGGCGGCGTGCCGCACGGTCGAAGAGGTGGAAGCGTTGCTGGCGCGCGCGGAGTCGCGCGGCGACGATCAGCCGCTGCTCGATCCGAAACTCATCATTCTCGGCGGCGGGGCGGAGAGCAAGGCGGAGGCGATCCGCGAGCTGATCGACGAGCTTCACGTCTCGGGGCGTACAGGTGATCGCGACCGTCTGGAGGAAGCCGTCTGGGCGCGCGAGGCGACGTACTCGACGGGGCTCGGTCACGGCTTCGCCGTCCCCCACTGCAAGACTGACGCGGTCGCCGCCGACACCCTCGCCGTGCTACGGCTCGGGCGCGCGGTCGAGTGGGGCGCGCTCGACGGCGAGCCGGTGCGCGTCGTCATCCTGATGGCGATGCGCGAGTCGGGCGACGCAGCCGCGCGCCACCTGCGCGTCTTCGCGCGGCTCGCGCGCAGGCTGATGGACGAAGAGTTTCGCGGGCGCGTGTCGGGCGCGGAAGACGTGCAAGAGTTGTTTGATTATTTATCCGCAGAGCTCGGGACGGAGGCGTGATGCGAGAGCCGCGAAGCGTCATTCACAGTCGGACTCGCAAGAGGAGACCCACCATGCGACGACACCTGAGGCGCGTACCCGCGCTGCTGCTGGCGTATTCGCTGACGTTCATGACCGCCCTCGGGCAGACGGCGACGCCGGCACAGATTGCCGATCCTGCCGCGCCCGATCTGACGAAGCAGCCGACGCTCTACGTCGTCGGCTACGCGCACCTCGACACGCAGTGGCGCTGGGAGTACCCGCAGACCATCAACGAGTACCTGCCGAAGACGCTGCATGACAACTTCGCGCTCTTCGAGAAGTACCCGCACTACGTCTTCAACTTCAGCGGCGCGAACCGCTACCGCATGATGAAGGAGTATTACCCGGCGGACTACGCGCGGCTCAAAGCTTACGTCGCCGCGGGTCGGTGGTTCCCCGCCGGGTCGTCGATGGAGGAGGGCGACGTGAACTCGCCTTCGGCGGAGTCGATCATCCGACAGATTCTCTACGGCTCGCAGTACTTCCGGCGCGACTTCGGCCGGTCGAGCGCGGAGTACATGCTGCCCGACTGCTTCGGCTTCCCGGCGTCTCTGCCGAGCATCCTCGCGCACACCGGAATCAAGGGCTTCTCCACGCAGAAGCTGACGTGGCACTCCGCCGCGCCCGCGGGCGGCGAGGGCTCGGTCGAGAACACTCCCGTGGGCATCCCCTTCAACGTCGGCTGGTGGGAGGGGCTCGACGGCGCGGGCGTCATCGCCGCGCTCAACCCCGGCAGCTACAACGGGAACGTCTCGACCGATCTCAGCAAGGACGAGCAGTGGGTGAAGCGCGTCGAGTTGAACGGGCGGGCGAGCGGCTTGTTCGCCGACTACCACTACTACGGCGTCGGCGACGTCGGCGGCGCGCCGCGCGAGCCTTCGGTGCGTCTGATGGAGGCGATAGTGTCGAAGGGCGCAGTAGTGCTGCCGACGCCGCAGTCGCGCGGGGGACAGCAACAGCAGCCTTCAGCCTCTACAGTCGCGCCGGTGCGCGTGGGCGACGGGCCTTTGAACGTCGTCTCCGCGAACGCGGAGCAGATGTTTTTAGACATCGCCAAATCTGGGCGGACGGATCGGCTGCCGCGCTACAAGGGCGACATCGAGTTGATCGAGCACTCGGCGGGCTCGCTCTCGTCGCAGACTTACCAGAAGCGCTGGAACAGGAAGAACGAGCTGCTGGCAGACGCGGCGGAGCGCGCCTCGGTCGCCGCCGCGTGGCTCGGCGCGCGCGCGTACCCGATCGCTCGTCTGAACGATGCGTGGACGCTCGTGATGGGCGGGCAGTTCCACGACATCCTGCCGGGGACGGCGACGCCGAAGGCTTTCGAGTTTTCGTGGAACGACGATCTTGTTGCGTCGAACAACTTCGCGGGCGTCGTCGAGAGCGCGAGCGAGGGCGTCGCCGCCGGCTTGGACACGCGCGCGAAGGGCGTGGCGCTCGTCGTCTACAACCCTCTGAACGTCGCGCGCGAGGACGTGGTCGAGGCGACGGTTAAGCTCGCGGGTGGCGCGCCGCGCGCGGTGCGCGTCGTCTCGCCGGACGGCGCGGAAGTGCCGTCGCAGATCGCGGGCGAAGAAAAAGGCGGCACGAAGATTCTATTCCTCGCGAAAGCCCCTTCGGTCGGCTACGCGGTCTACGACGTGCAGCCGTCGGACGCGCCCGCCGCGAATCCTGCGCTCAAGGTCACGGAGTCGTCGCTCGAAAACGCGCGCTACCGCGTCGCGATTGACGCCGGAGGAGACGTGTCGAGCGTCTTCGATAAATCAATCAACAGGGAACTTCTCTCCGCGCCGCACCGGCTCGCGTTCCAGACCGAGCGACCGCACGACTGGCCCGCGTGGAATATGGATTGGGAGGATCAGCGCAAGCCCCCGCGCGGGTACGTCGCGGGCGCGGCGAAGATTCGTGTCGTAGAGCGCGGCGCGGCGCGCGTCGCCGTCGAGGTGGAGCGCGAGACGGAAGGGTCGAAGTTCGTCCAGACCGTCCGGCTCGCGGCGGGCGGCGCGGGCGAGCGCGTCGAGTTCGCGAACGCGATCGACTGGAAGACGGGCGCGGCGGCTCTCAAAGCGACGTTCCGGCTCACGGCGTCGAACCCGCGCGCGACCTACAACTGGGACATCGGCACGGTCGAGCGCGACAACAACAGCGAGAAGAAGTACGAAGTGCCCTCGCACCAGTGGATCGATCTCACCGACGCGGGCGGCTCGTTCGGCGCGACCGTGCTGACGGATTGCAAGAACGGATCGGACAAGCCCGACGACAACACCCTGCGCCTGACGCTCGTTTACACGCCCGGCATCGGCGAGGGCAACGGACGCTTCTACTCCGATCAGGCGACGCAGGACTGGGGGCATCATGAATTTGTTTACGGCTTAGCCTCGCACGCGGGCGACTGGCGCAAGGGCGAGACCGACTGGCAGGCGCAGCGGCTCAACCAACCTTTGATAGCCTTCGAGTCGCCGAAGCACGCCGGGAGCCTCGGCAAAAACTTTTCGCTCCTCTCGTTGAGCGACAGCCGCGTGCGCGTGCTCGCGTTGAAGAAGGCGGAGGAGGCGGACGAGGTCATCGTCCGCCTCGTCGAGTTGGACGGCAAGCCCGCGCGCGACGTGCGCGTCCACTTCGCCGCCCCGCTCGTCTCCGCGCGCGAGGTCAACGGGCAGGAGCAGCCCGTCGGCAAAGCGACCGTGACACGCGACGATCTGGTCGCGAGCTTCGGCGCGTACCAGCCGCGCACGTTCGCCGTGAGGCTCGCAGCGCCGCGCGCCGGATTAACCGCGCCGCGCTCGCAGCCGGTCGCGCTGCCTTTCGATCTCGCCGCCACGACGGCGGACGGCGCGAAGTCCGCGCCCGGCTTCGACGCGGCGGGGCGCAGTCTGCCCGCGGAGATGCTGCCCGCCGTCGTAGATTACGCGGGCGTGCGCTTCAAACTCGCCGACGCCGCGGCGGGGAAGCCGAACGCGGTCGTCGCGCGCGGTCAGTCCATCAGCCTGCCGCCCGGAAAGTTCACGCGGCTCTACCTGCTCGCGGCTTCTTCGGACGGCGATCAGACGGCGACTTTTCGCGTCGGCAACAGCCCGGTCGAGATGCTGATTCAGGACTGGGGCGGTTACGTCGGGCAGTGGGACAACCGGCAGTGGAGCCGCAGGCAGGAGCCGATCGCGCCGCGACCGGGCGCGCCGACGCCTCTGCCGGGCGCGACGCCGCGCACGCGCACCGTGCTGGAGATGACGGGCATCACGCCCGGCTTCGTCAAGCGCGCGCCGCTCGCGTGGTTCGCCTCGCACCGACACAACGGCGACGGCGCGAACGAGGCTTACGCCTACTCGTACCTCTTCGCCTACGCGGTCGATCTCCCGGCGGGCGCGCGGAAGCTCACCCTGCCCGACAACGATAAGATCCGCGTGCTCGCCGTCACCGTCTCGAACGAGGGCGCGCGGCTGCGCCCCGCCCAGCCGCTCTACGACACGTTGGGGCGAAGCACGTCGCAATAGTCCCGACGCGCGGCGCCCCTCGGATGAGGCGCGCGGGTGGCGGCGGTTTATGATCGAAGCGTAGTGTGCGGGCCGGAGAACTCTAGGCTGAGCGCGGTTGTGAAAGTGGCGCGGCTTCGTCGCCCCCTGTCTCGTCGAGAATCCGCTGACGGTAGACCCTCTCGGGGGGCGTGCGTATGTCCCACACGACTCCGAGCAGGGAGAGCAGCCGGAGCGTGTAGTGGGCCACGTCGATCTCCCACCAGTAGAAGCCCTGCCGCTCTGACGAAGGGTAGTGGTGGTGGTTGTTGTGCCAGCCCTCGCCGAGCGTGATGAGGGCGACGAAGAGGTTGTTGCGGCTGTTGTCCTCGGTCTCGTAGCGGCGGCGTCCGAAGATGTGCGCGAGCGAGTTGACCGTGAACGTGCCGTGGTAGAGCAGCACGGTGCTGACGAAAAATCCCCAGACCAGCATCTGCGCGCCCGAAGTCCCCAAGCCGGGCGCGTAACGCCCGAGCCCCGCGCCCAGCAGGAACATGGCGACCGCGAGGACGAGGGGCGGCACGGGGTAGTAGCGATCCAGCAGGCGCAGCTCGCGGTACTTCGTCAGGTTGGAGACGAGCGAGAGATCGGTCGCGAGGCTGTCGCGGCACAGGAACCAGCCGACGTGCGACTGCCAGACGGTGTGCGTCAGCGGCGAGTGGAGATCGCGCTCCGTGTCGGCGTGGAGGTGGTGGCGGCGGTGGTGCGAAGCCCACCAGAGCGGACCCTTCTGGTAAGAAGCCGTCCCCACAAACGCCATGATGAACTGGAAGACCCTGCCCGTGCGGTAGGTGCGGTGCGCGAAGAGGCGGTGGAAGCCCGCCGTGATGGCGAACATCCGCACGAAGTAGAGGGCGACGCACGCGAAGACGGCGACCGCGCTCACGCCCGTCCAGAGGGCGAGCAGGCAGGCGGCGTGGACGAAGAAGAATTGGACGCAGGACGAATAATGCAGGTTATCCCGGTCGAGGCGGCGGAGGCTCGTGCGTAAAACTTGAGACATTGATCGATCTTTTCTTTCGGCGGACCCGACTCACTATAAAGCCTATTACCGTGAATGCAACTTCGGAGCCGGCGCCGCGCCGTCCGATGCGGGACTCGAATCGCGAGATTGACTTATCAGCGGCGCGCGCCCAAGATGGAGGTCGAACCGAGCTAAGCTCGCTCCCTTCTCAGTCCCTCTGGGATTCTCCAGACCTTCTGAAGTCAACAGCTCCACTTGACGTGAGGCACGCCCGCGCACGCTTCACAGCCCGACGTCGTCGGACTGAAGGAGTCGAGCCACGGCGTGAAAGAGGTCTCCGCAATGAATGAATCCGGCAAAGGTCTTCGCACGGCTATCACGGCGCTCTGCGCGCTGAGCGCGCTCGTCGCCGTCTGGCAGTTTTACCTGTTCGTCCAGTTCAGGAACGCGACGGGCGGCGTCGATCCCGAAGGCGGCACGCAAAACCTCTGGCTCGCGGTCGCCGCCACGCTCGTCGCGTGCGCCACGGGCGCTTACGTCGTCTTCTCCGCCGTGACCCACGACAAGGAAGACGTCATCCACATCACCTCTTAGTCGAGCGAGACATCACAAGCCCCGACGAGTTAATTCGGCGAAAGCCCTGCCGCCGTCTCTGTGATCGATCTGCCCCGCGAGCCCGCGCGGCGCGAACGCGCGCCGCGCGCTGTCGCGTAAAATCGAGCGCCCCGGCGAATAAGTTTCGCCGGGGCGCTCGACTCGTAAGGCGTCTGCGGTAGCTCCGTTCGGAGCTTACCAGCGGTTGCCGCCGCCACCGCCGCCGCCGCGGTTGCCGCCGCCGCCGCCGTAGCCGCCGCGACCGCCGCCGCCGCCGCCAGCGCGATTCTCACGCGGCTTGGCTTCGTTGACGGTCAACGCGCGGCCGTTGACTTCCTTGCCGTTGAACTGCGCGATCACCGCCGCGCCCTCTTCCTTCGTCGACATCTCGACGAAGCCGAAGCCGCGCGAGCGACCCGTCTCCCGATCCTCGACCACCGAAGCCGACTCGACCGTGCCCGCCTGCCCGAAGAGCTGCTGCAGATCCTCGCTCGAAGTGTCGAACGACAGGTTGCCGACGTAAAGTTTCATTGCCATGGTGTGTGTTCCTCTCCCTTTCGGAGTGTGAAGAGAAGCTTCGAATCGAAGTGGCTTCGGCGTAACGGTTGCGGCGAAGGATCGTGTTCGGGTGCCCTCAAAGGGGCGCTTCTGCGGTTGAAATCGACTCTACTCTCGGACTAGCCCGAACGCCGCCTGTTAATCGAGGCAAGTAGCGCATCACCGTTCAGAGATGAGAGAAGGAGTAGCCTGCAAACTAGGATGCCCTACAACGGGGTTCAGTTGCAAGCGGCGGGGCGCGATCCCGCCCCGGCCCCGGACCACCGTCGCGCCCGCCCCTCTGCTGTTAGTCGTGTCCTGTTCGACCGTCACGCCCGCCTTTAACTTCGTTCGAACGCCCAACTATTTCCGGTTGCCACCGATCACCGGCTGTGTTATTAAACTTCTGTTAACCTTAACATGTCCTGATCAACCGCCAAAACCCGTGACTGCGAAGCCGCAGAAAAAAAGGCATTCCACGCTGACCGACATCGCCGTGGCCGCCGGCGTGACGCCGATGACGGTCTCGCGCGTCGTCAACGAGAACGGGTACGTGAGCGCCGCGACGCGCGAGCGCGTGACGCGCGCCCTGGTCGAGCTGAACTACCGGCGCAACGGGCTCGCGCGCGGGCTCAAGCGCCAGCGCACGGAGACAATGGGCCCCGTGCTCGGCGACATCGCCAACCCGTTCGCGGCTGAGCTGGCTCGCGCCGTCCGCGAGGTCGCCACGGCGAAGGGCTACAACGTCTTCATCTGCGTCAGCGAGCACAGCGTGAAGGAGGACATCGACGCCTTCGACGCACTGGCCGATCACCGCGTCGACGGACTGATCGTGGCGACGCGCGCCAACAAGCCCGGCAACGATCACCTCGCCGAGATGATCGAGAGCGGCGTCCCCGTCGTCGCCATCGGCCGCGACTTCCGGCACCCGCACGCGGACCTCGTCTCAGCAGATCACCTGCGCGGCGGTTACGAGGCGACCCGTCACCTGATCGAGTTGGGGCACGAGCGGATAGGTTTTATCGGGGTCACGCTCTCGAGCGGCGTCGGCTTGAGGCGGTTCCAGGGTTACCTGGACGTGAGCAGGGGCGAATCGCCGCGGAGCTACTGCTCAGGCGTGTCGAGAGCGAGGACGCGCTGCCGCGAGAGGAGCACATCCTCGACTGCGAGCTGATCGTGCGGGAGTCGACCGTCGTCACGGGTCGCTGAGGCGGTTCGGAACTCCGCGCCCGGCGGCATTACCAGTCCTCGAAGGGAATCAGTCACAACCCTGATAGTTGATAAGGCGGACGAGTCGATCCGACAATGGCTGTTAGCGTTAACAGGGAAGCTTGGTCTAAGACGCGGGCGTTGGGGCGATGCCTGATGCTCGTCCCTCTCGTCGTGTCCGCGGTGTGGGCGGTCCCGGGTCGCACCGCCGCGCGCGCGTCGCGGGTGACAATCACCCCCTTCGAAGAGCTGCTCCGCCTCCCCGCGAAGCTGCGCCCGGAGCTGCGGGGCAAGCACCCGCGCGTCTTCTTCGACGCCGCATCGCTGAAGGCGGTGCGCGCCCGCGCGCGCACCGCCGATGGCGAGCTGTGGCGGGCGGCGGTCGGCGACATCCGCGCGCTGAAGCTGAACCCGCCCGAACCGGGCTCGCCGATGCTCGACCGCAGCGGCGTCGAGCAGGAGGAGGGCGACATGTCGCAGTACGACATCGCCTACATCCTCGCGGAGGCGACCTACGCATACTCTGTCGAGCAGGACCCGCGCCAGCTGGAGGCGGCGAAGCGCTGGCTGATGACGATCATCAAGTACGACCCGTGGGGCTACACCTTCCGCACCCCGAACGTCGACCTGCCGCCCGCGCACCTCCTCTACGCCGTCGGCTTCGCCTACGATGCGCTCTACGACCAACTCAACGCGGAGGAGCGCGCCGCCGTGCGCGCGAAGCTCGCGCGACAGGCGCGCTTCATGTACGACTACTTCAAGTACAAGCCGAAGAAGAAATACTCGTTCGCGCAGAACCACACGTTCATCCCCATGACGGGACTCGCCGTCGCCGCCTTCGCCCTGATGGGCGAGGAGCCGGAGGCAGAGCAGTGGGCGCAGCTCGCGCGCGCCGTCTACGACCGCGTGTTGTTGACCTTCGACGCGGACGGCTACTACTACGAGGGCTTCCACTACTACGCCTTCAGCCTCCACTGGATCGTCCGCTATCTCGACGCCCTCGAACACGCGACCGGCGAAGACCTCTACCCGCGCATGCGCGAGCGTTTCGTCCCGCTCAAGTATTACGCGGCGCACTCCGTGCTGCCCGACGGCCGAAACCTCTTCGACTTCGGCGACGCGGGGCGCGGTGCGGCAGAGCGCAGCCGCGAGTCGAAGGAGCGACTGAACACGGGCTACGAAGTGCTCTACCGCTTCGCCGCGAAGTACGGGGACGCGGAGGCGCAGGGCGTCGCCGAGTGGCTGCGGCGCGATCTGGGGACGACCACCTTCGAAAGAATCTGGGCCTTCCACGCGCACGACCCTGCCGTGAAGCCCGCGCCGATGAGCTCCGTCCCGACCGCCCACTACTTCAAAGACAGCGGCACGGCCTTCTGGCGCACCTCTTGGCAGAGGGAAGCGACTGCCTTCGCGTTCCGCTGCGATCCGCCCGAAGGTCATCACGTCGCGGGGCTGCTGCCGCGCGTCCCCGAGTGGCGACTCAACACGGGCCACGCGCACCCGGACGCCAACAGCTTCATCACTACGCCAACGGCCGCTACCTGACCGGCGACTCCGGCTACGCCGGGGTCCCGCTGGCGGCGCACCACAACACGGTGCTCGTCGGCGGGCTCGGTCAGGCGAAAGAAGGCGGCGGGCACGACGCCTTCGCGCAGGTGCCCTACGACCTGCTGAACCGGATCAGGATCAGCGCGGTCGAGGTGAAAGGGAACTCGGTACTCGTGCGCGGCGACGCCACGGCCGCCTACGACCCCGGGCTGGGGCTGACCAGGTTCGTGCGCGAGTTCCGCTACTCGCCGCGCGCAGGCTTCAACGTCACCGACGATCTCGCGTCGCGCAAGCCGCAGCTCTTCACTTCGCTGCTGCACGCCGACGGCAACATCAGTCGCGAGGGCGAACGATTCTTCAGCTTCGACGCCGGTGGCGCGCGGCTCGTCGTGCAGGTGCTGGCGCCCGAGCGGGTGAGCGCCGCGGTCGAGGAGAACCTCCTGACCGCGCCCGGCCGGCCCGGCTCGGTGGATAAGGGCGAGAGGCAGGTGCGCGGCAACCGACTCGCGCTCTCCACGACGACATGCAAGAGTGAAGAGGGGATGAGCAGGTTGGAGAGCCGTAGCCCCGTTCACGGTGCGTGACTTGCAGGCGAGTGCGTAACATTCTCGCAACCGAAAGAAGACCACAAAGTTAGACACGCCCGCCCCGCCCGCCGCAATTACATAACTATTACAAACAGCCGCGCCGCTTGCGACTACTATGTTATGAGCGCGCGCGTCAAATTTACGGCTGCGCGATTATCTAACAACAACGGGGGATTCATGGAAAGAGCAACGGCGTTCGACGACAGCGGCGAGGACATGGCGATCAACTGGCCCACCTCGATCACAATGGTCATCTTCCACGTGGGCGCGATCGCCGCGCTCTTCATGTTCAGCTGGCCGGCTCTGGCAGTCGCCTTCGTGCTGTGGTGGGTGGCGGGCAGCCTCGGCGTCGGCATGGGCTTCCACCGGCTGCTCACGCACCGCGGCTACAAGGTGCCGAAGCTGGTCGAATACTTCCTCGTCCTCTGCGGCTCGCTCGCGCTCGAAGGCGGGCACATCAACTGGGTGGTCACGCACCGCATCCACCACGCGCACACGGAGGTGCCGGGCAAAGACCCGCACACGCCGCGCGACGGCGGGTGGTGGGCTCACATGGGGTGGATTCTGCGCGGCACCGCGCAGCTCCACGGTCCGCAGGTGATGGCGCGCTACGCCCCAGACCTGCTCAAGGAGCGCGTCCACGTCCTGCTCAACCGCATCTACTGGGTGCCGCTCGTCCTCGTCGGCGCGGCGCTCCTCGCCTTCGGCGGCTGGTCGGTCTTCATGTGGGGCGTCTTCCTGCGCATCACGTTCAACCTGCACTCGACGTGGCTCGTCAACTCGGCGACGCACCTCTGGGGCAAGCGGCGCTTCGCGACGACGGACGACTCGACCAACAACTGGTGGGTCGCGCTCCTCACCTTCGGCGAGGGCTGGCACAACAACCACCACGCGCGCTCGTATGCGCATCGGCGGTCGTCGCAAGTCAGTCGTCTTCTTCCTGACGCTCGGCATCTGCCTCGTCGTCATCGCGCTCGCCTTGAACGTCGGGTGGATTCTGCTCAACTGGCGCGAGGTCGCGCTGCTGGTCTTCGGCGTCATCTTCTTCGCGCTGATCATCACCGGGCTCGTCCTCAACACGACCTTCCTCATCCGGGAGATCAGGCGCAACGAGCAGCACGACGCCTTCATCAACGCCGTCACGCACGAGCTGAAGACGCCGATCACCTCGCTGCGCCTCTACCTCGAAACCCTCAAGACCCGCGACGTGGACGAGGCGCGCCGCCGCGAGTTCTACGACATCATGCTCGCCGACACCGACCGCCTCTTCCAGACGGTCGAGCAGGTCTTGCAGGCCGGGCGCGCCTCGCACAAGCAGCAGCGCGCCCAGTTGCGACCCGTCGATCTCGACGAGCTCGTGCGCGACTGCCTCGATCTCACGCGCCTGCGCCACAACCTCGACGACGGCGCGCTCCGCTACACCGAGAGGCTCGACGGCGCGGGCGCGCGCGTCGCGGGCGATCCGGAAGAGCTGCGCGCCGCCGTCTCGAACCTGCTCGACAACGCCGTCAAGTATTCCGACAAGGACGTCTCGATCTCCGTGGAGGTCGCCACCCTCGATCAGGCGCGCGTCGCGGTGAGGGTCGCCGATCGCGGCATCGGCATCCCGCGCGCGCAGCTCAAGCGCATCTTCAAGCGCTTCTACCGCGTGCCCGGCGGCTTCATGGCGCGCTTCAAGGGGACGGGGCTCGGGCTCTTCATCGTGCGCTCGATCGTCGAGCGGCACGGCGGGCGCGTCTTCGCCGAGAGCGCGGGCGTGGGGCAGGGCTCGACGTTCACCATCCAACTCCCGAGGGCTTGAAAGAGATGAGCGCCGTTCTCGTCGTCGAAGACGAACAACACCTGGCTGACGGGCTGCGTTACAACCTCGAAGCCGAAGGCTACGCGGTCAAGACGGTCGCCGACGGCGAGACCGCGCTCGCGCTCCTGCTCGAACGGCGCGAGCACTACGACGCCGTCGTCCTCGACGTGATGCTTCCGGGCAAGGACGGCTTCGCCGTCGCGTCGGAACTCAGGCAGGCGGGACAGTTCGTCCCCGTCTTGATGCTCACCGCGCGCGCGCGCCCCGACGACGTGCTGCGCGGCTTCGAGTCCGGCGCCGACGACTACCTCGCCAAGCCCTTCGAGCTGGCGATCCTGATCGCGCGCATCAACGGCTTGCTCCGCCGCCGCGACTGGTTCCACCTCGACCGCAGCGCCGCGGCGTCGACGCAAAACGGCGGAGCCGATCAAACGGACGCGGCTTCATCGACCAACTCAAAAGACGGAACGCGAACGAGCGAGCCCGAGAGCGAGCTGTTCGTCTTCGCGGGGAAGAAGATCGACTTCGGCGCGCTGGAGCTGCACAACCGTGACGAGACCATGCGGCTGACCCTGATGGAGGCGAAGCTGCTGCGCCACCTGATCAAGCACGAGGGGCGCGTCGTCTCGCGCAAGTCGCTGCTCGAAGAGGTCTGGGAGCTACAGGAAGACACCGACACGCGCGCCATCGACAACTTCATCGTGCGGCTGCGCAAGTACATCGAGGACGAGCCCTCCAACCCGAAGCACCTCCTGACCGTCCGCGGCGTCGGCTACCGCTTCGTCGCCGCGCCGACCGATCACGCGAGCTGACGACGGCGAATCTCTCGAATCTCCCGCGCCTCTCCCAGTGACTGACGGGACGGCGAGTCGCCTTGCGAGTCGCTTCGGCGTATCCTGTCCGCATGAGCGAACGGAGAACAGAGATCACGCCCGAAGACTTCGGCGGCAACGTCATCGACATCCATCCCTCGGGCGCGCCGAAGCGGCGGAGGCGCGGGCGTTGGCTTTTCGCCCTCGGCCTGCTCGCGCTCCTCTTCGCGCTCTCGCGCGCCTCGTCCATCTACATCGACACGCTCTGGTTCGGCTCGCTCGGCTACGCGGCGGTCTACTGGACGACCTTCAAGTACGCGGTCGCGCTCTTTCTCCTCTTCGCGGTCTCGACGGCGCTCATCCTCCGCGGCGCGTTCTGGCTGATGGAGCGCGCCTTCGACGTGTCGGCGCTCGCGCCGCGGCGCATACTGCTGAACAACCAGCCGGTCTTCGTCGAGCCCGCGCGGCTCTTGAAGCCGGTCGCGTGGCTCGTCGCGATCTTCTTCGGCTTCGTTTACGGCGCCGGCGTGAGCGGCGAGTGGCAGAGGTTCGCGCTGTGGCTGAACCGCCCGCAGACGGGCGAGGTCGATCCCGTCTTCGGCAGGCAGGTCGGCTTCTACCTGTTCACGCTGCCGGTCGCGGAGACGCTCGCGTCGTGGCTGCTCACGCTCGCCTTCGTCGTCCTGGTCGGCTCACTCGCCTACGCGTTGCTCAGCCTGATCCCGACGGGCGCGGACGCGGAAGGCGCGGGCGCGGCGAAGTTGAGGACTCTTTCGGCGGCGGCGCGCAGGAGCGCTTACCTCGCGGTCTCGGCCGCGCTCGCGCTGCTGTTCATCGCCCTCGCCCTGCGCGTCTACCTTTCGCGCTTCGGTTACCTGTTCGGCGATCACACGATCTTCAGCGGCGTCACCTACACGGAAGACCACTACCTGCTGCCCGGACTCACCGTCGTCGCCATCGCGCTCCTCGTCTCCGCCGCCCTCGCGCTCGCGAACGCCTTCGCGCTCCGGCGCGTGCGCGTCCTGCTCGCCGCCGTCGCGCTGCCTGCCGTCGTCTACCTCGTCGCCGTCGTCCTCGTCCCCGGCTACGTGCAGAGCTTCATCGTCAAGCCGAACGAGTTGGATCGTGAGGCTCCCTACATCGGGCACAACATCGCCGCGACGCGGCGCGCCTTCAACCTCGAGCGGGTCGAGGCGCGCGACTTCCCGGCGGACACCGCGAACGACGCTTACGCCCTCGAAGAGAACCGCACGACGCTCGACAACCTGCGCCTCTGGGACTACCGCGCGCTCCAGGACACGCTCCGTCAGGTGCAGGAGATTCGCACCTACTACGACTTCAACGACGTGGACATCGACCGCTATCAGATCGGCGGGCAGACGCGGCAGGTCCTGCTCGCGGCGCGCGAGCTGGACGTGTCGAAGCTGCCCGCCTCGTCGCGCGGCAACTGGATCAACGAGCGTCTGATCTACACGCACGGATACGGTGCGACGATGAACACCGCCAACGGCTTCACGCCCGAGGGCCGCCCCGAGTTCATCCTCTCGAACATGCCGACGGAGACGACCGCGCCGGAAGTTAAATTGACACGCCCGCAAATTTACTTCGGCGAGAAGACCGACACGACCGTCTACGTCAAGACACGGCAGAAGGAGTTCGACTACCCGCAGGGCGACGCTAACGCCTCGACCGTTTACGAGGGCGAGGGCGGCTTCGCGGTCGGCGGCGCGCTCCGCCGCTGGGTGCTCGCGTGGGAGACGGGCGATCTCTCCCGCCTGCCGTTCGCCGACGACGTGACGCCCGAGAGCCGCGTGCTGATGCGCCGCACCATCAGTGAACGCGTGCGCTCGCTCGCGCCCTTCCTCACCTACGACGCCGACCCCTACATCGTCGTCAACCGCGAAGGTCGTCTCTACTGGATCATCGACGCCTACACGACGACGCAAACGTACCCCTTCGCACGCCACCACGAGTTGGAAGGGCAAACTATCAACTACGTCCGCAACAGCGTCAAGGTGACGGTGGACGCTTACGACGGGGCGGTGACTTTCTACGCCTTCGACGCGGACGACGTGGTGCTTCGCGCGTACCGCGGCGTCTTCCCCACGCTCTTCCGCGACGCCGCGCAGATGCCTGAAGACCTGCGCGCGCACGTGCGCTACCCCGAGACGCTGCTCGGCGCGCAGGCGGACGTCTACAGCCTCTACCACACCGACGACGCCAAAGTTTTCTTCCAGCGCGAGGACATGTGGAGCGTGGCGCGCGAGTCCGCGCCGAAGGACAAGGGCGACACCGAGGCGACGCCGCTTGAGCCCTACTACGCGCTGCTGCAACTGCCCGAGAGCGGCGCGGCGCGGACGCCATCTTTGACCACGGAGTTCGTCAACGTCGTCGCCTTCACGCCCGCGTCGCGCGACAACCTGATCGGATGGATGGCGGGTCGCAGCGACGGCGAGGCTTACGGGCGGCTGCTCGTCTATAAATTTCCGAAGTCGAAGCTCGTCAACGGTCCGCTGCAAGTGAACGCGCGCATCGATCAGAACGCGCAGCTCTCCTCGCAGTTGACGCTCTGGAACCAGGAGGGCTCGCGCGTGCAGCGCGGCAACCTCCTCATCATCCCGCTGGGGCGCGGTCTCCTGTACGTCCAGACGATCTACCTGCAAGCCGTGCGCTCGCCCATGCCGGAGCTGCGGCTCGTCGTCCTGGCGACGCAGGATCGGCTCGCCTACGCAACCACCTTCGCCGACGCCCTCACGGGTCTCTTCGGCGACGCCGCCGCGACGGTCGCGCCGACGCCCGCGCCGAACACGCCCGCGCAGACGAACGACTCCGGAGCAACCGCGCCGCCGCAACAGCCGGCGCAACAGATGCAGACGCCGCCAACACGCACGACGACGGAACTGATCAACCGCGCCGCGCAGGACTTCGCGGACTATAAACGTCTGACTGCCGAAGGAAAATTGGGCGAGGCGGGGCAGAAGCTCGAATCCCTCAAGCGGACGCTCGACGAGCTTCAGAAGGCGAAGCAGTAGCGGGCGCGGGTCGTCTCACAAACTACTGAGAGTGCGTTGCCAACCTCCGCGCTTCTCTTTGCGCCTCCAGCGCCTCCGGCGTGAGAACAAGTTTCACGCCGGAGGCGCTGGAGGCGCAAAGCAGGACGCGGAAGTTTTTGCGACGCGCGCTAACTCTGCTCGTCGCGCTGCGTGTAGGCGGCGACCGCCTCGATCGCGCCCTCGTGCATCCGCTCGGGGCGGACGTAGAGCCAATGCTTCTCGAACTCTTCGTCGGTCAACGCGGGCTGCGCGCCACGCTCCCTGTCCTTCAGCCACTGCTCGGCCCAACGCCGGAGTTCCGGATCGCGGTTGAGAGCCATCCGCGCCGCGTGCATGTTGAGAGGTGTGCTCATACGGGTGAATTTACCCCCGCGCGCACGCGATGTCATGCTCGATAGTGTGTCCGGGCGTCTTCGCCCACTCGCTCGCCTTCCGCGGGTTCTGCTCGACGAGCTCCGCCCCGCCCGGGAGCGCGACGTGGCGCACGCCGGAGTGGGAGAAGCGTCGCACCCCCTGCTCGGCGCCGGAGAACATCTTCTCGAACGCCGCGAGGATGGCCCCCCGCGTCAGCTCTTCCTCGGCCGATCCCTGTTTACTTACACCCATGCCCTGATCTTACCCCGCGCCCGTCAGCCCTGCCCGCCGTAGCGTGTCGCGACCGGCTCCCCGTCGGACGTGAGCCTGAGCAGGAACTCCCGGTAGACGCGCCACACCTCGTCCTGCAGCAGCTCTCGCTGCTTCACGTCGGAACTGAACGCGGTCAGCTCTGTCGCCGCAGGGATCTGGAAATAGGCGCACGTCAGGTTACTGGCGACAACCGCCCTCGTCTCATCATCCATCCCGTCTCACCCTCCGCTCATTCCGGATCATCGAGTTCGTGACGCCCGCCGGGCGCGCACGGGGCGACCGCGACGCGGGCGGTCGAGGGCTTGCGCCGATCACTCTTTACCGCGCGGTCGCGGCATCGTACGAGGGCATGGCGGTGTTCCTTTCCTGAGGCGTCGGTCGGGAGTCCGCCACCGG
>JAIVJC010000177.1 GCA_020200235.1 Acidobacteriota bacterium
CGTTCGATCCGGTGTCAACGTTTGCGTTCCGACAGCCCGCGCGCGTCAACTCGGGTGAGCCTGACGACCGCGCCGAGGTCTCGCTTGCTACATCTCGCCGAGTCGCGCGGCGATGGTGGTGCGGCGCACGGTCGAGAGCAGCGACTCCACGTCGAAGGGCTTGCTCAGGAAGCCGTCCGCCCCGCGCTGCGCGCAAGCCTTGCGCGTGCCGGCGGCGCCGTCGGAGCTGACGACGAGCACCTTCGAGCGGGGGCTGTGCTCCTTCAGGTATTCGAGGACGTGCAGCCCGACTTCCGGCGTGTCGGCGGCGGGCGGCAGGTGCAGATCGAGGATGGCGAGCTGCGGCTCGTAGATCATCGCCCCGCGCATCGCCGACTGGAGGTCGTGAGCCGTCACCACCTCGTAGTCGTCGCACAGCATCCAGAAGAGCTGCTGCCTCACGGCGGCGTCGTCGTCCACGATTAAAACTTTGGTCTTCACTAATTCCCTGCCCCACTCGACGACGACTCGCGCCCCCGCTTCAGCCGCGCCCCGTTCCTAACAAACCGGACGCCGCTCGCCCCCGCTCGTTATCAAAATTACCTCTTCGTCTTCCGCACTTACACAATAGCAACGCCCGTGCCGCTCACACCGCAGACACTACGGCTGCGGATTTACGGCGGGAGTGACGAAACCGACTGACTAACCGGTCGAAAGTGTGAACGGGAGTGGACGGGCGCGGAGGCGTGAGTGTCTACAAAAGTGGATCGGGCGTCAGTTCGGCGAGGCGTCTTCGTTAAAGCTCCTCTTTCGGGGAGCGGCGAGGCTCATTCGTCCTCGCCCTTGCCGTCGATGCCGAGTTCGGAGATGAGGCGGTGCAGGTAGGAGCGGCTGATGGCGAGGCGGCGCGCGGCGGCGACCTTGTTGCCGCCCTCAGCTTGGAGCGCGCCCGCGACGAGGCGTCGGCGCAGCGCGAGCGTCGCGCCTTCGAGCGTCGTCTCGTCGCGGCGGTCGCGCGCGTCCTCGTGGGCGGGCGCGGCGAGCAGCATCTTCTCCGGCAGGTGCTCGGTGCCGAGCCGCGGCGCGTTCGAGAGCACGACCAGCCGCTCGATCAGGTTCTCCAGCTCGCGCACGTTGCCGGGGAAGTCGTATTCACCGAGCGCCTCGATGAGCGACGGGTCGAGCGCGGGCGTCGCGCGGTCGTGTTTCTCGGCGGCGCGCGCGGCGAGGTGCGCGGCGAGCACGGGGATGTCCTCCCGGCGCTCTCTCAGGGGCGGGAGCGTCAGCGGCACGACGTTCAGGCGGTAGAACAGATCCTCTCGGAAGCGGCCCGCCTCGACCTCGCGTTCGAGATCGCGGTTCGACGCGGCGATGAGACGGATGTCCACCGTCAGGGTCTTCTCGCCGCCCAGACGCTCGAACTTCCTCTCCTGTATGACGCGCAGGAGTTTCACCTGCACCGCCGGCGAGAGCTCGCCGATCTCGTCGAGGAAGAGCGTGCCCCCATGAGCGAGCTCGAAGCGCCCCTTCTTCGCCGCGGTCGCGCCGGTGAACGCGCCGCGCTCGTGACCGAACAGCTCCGACTCGACGAGCGTCTCCGGCAGCGCCGCGCAGCTCACCGCGACGAACGGCGCGGCGCGGCGCGGGCTCTCCTCGTGAATGGCGCGCGCCAGCACCTCCTTGCCCGTCCCGTTCTCGCCCGCGAGCATGACGGTCGCGCTCGTGTCGGCAACCGCCCGCGCCTGTTTGACCACCCTCGCAAGCGCGGCGGACGTCCCGATCAGGCGACCCAGACCGCTGCGCCCGACGAACTCGTCGCGCAGGCGCAGGTTCTCGCGCTCCAGGCGGCGCACGCGCGCCGCCTGCCGGACGATGTGCGCGACCTCCGCCTCGGCGAACGGCTTCTCGAAGAACCCGTAAGCGCCGCACCGCACGGCTTCGAGCGCGACCTCCCGCGCGTCGCTCCCGGTGATGACGACGACCGGCACGGCGGGTCTCAGCGCGCGCGCGGCTTCGACGATGGCGAGCCCCTCCGTGATGCCGTCGAGGTCGGGCGGCAGGTGGAGGTCGGAGACGACGACATCGATCTCGCCCCCGCGCAATTTCTCCACAGCCTCTCTGCGCGTCTCGGCTTCGACCACGTCATGCTCGGCTTCCAGAGCCCAGTAGAGCTGCCGCCGCAGCACGCGGTCGTCGTCCACGACCAGCACCGACCTCGATGCGCCCGCCGTGCCCCTCGACCACCTCGCGGCAGGTGTAGAGCCCCAAGCCCAGCCCCTGCGTCTTCGTCGTCGAGAAGGGCTGGAAGAGCTTCGCGCGCACGAACTCCTGGCTCATGCCGGGCCCCGTGTCCGCCACCGCGATGAAGATTTCCCCGGCGCCCTCCCTCCCCGCCTCGACCATCAGCCGCCCCGCATTCTTGCCCATCGCTTCGAGCGCGTTGATGACCAGATTCTCGACGACGCGCTCGACGCGATCGGCGTCGACCGCGGCTTCGAGAGAGTCGGGCAGCCGCGCCTCGATCTCGTGGAACTGCGAGCGCACGCGCGCCTCCTCGACGACGCGGCGGATGACGGGGACGAGATCGACGGGATCGAGCACGCGGCGGTACTCGCCGCTCAGCGTCTCGACCGGCTTGTTCAGGCGCGCGACGAGAGCGCGCAGTTTGTCCGTCGCCTCGCGCAGCGACGAGACGGCGTCGGCGCGAAACTCCTCGCGGTGAAACTGCCGCTCCATGTTCGAGACGAGCATCGAGAGCCCCGTGATCGCGTTCTTGAGATCGTGCGTGAGCATCGCGGACAGGCGCATGAACGCCTGGAACTGCCGGTTCTCCGACTCCCGGTGCAGGTGCTCGCGCAGCCGGTCGGTCATCAGGTTGAAGCTCTCGGCGATGGCGCGCGTGCGGTCGTGCGCGCCCACTTCGAGCCGCTCGTCGAGGTTGCCCGCGGCGACCGCCTGCGCCGCGCGCGCGACCCGCTCGATGCGCCGCGCCGCGCGCCGCTCGCGCACGAGGACGAGCCCGACCGCGGCGAGCGCGATCAGGAGCGCGAGCGCTAAGTACGCCCTGCCCGCGCGGCGCGCCCCGGCAGTCGCGGCGGTCTCGTTCGCGGCGACGGCGACCGACAGATCGAGACCACGCACGGGCTCGTAAGCCGCGAGCCAGCGCGCGCCGTCCGCGCCGTCGAAGGGGCGCGCGCCCGCGCGACCCGCGTTCATCTCGGCGGCGACGGCGGCGAGTTGCGGCGTCGCGCCGGTCGCGTTCTGAAATTTCAGCGCGGGGTTCGTGTGGTAGAGGATGCGGCCCGCGCGGTCGAGGGCGAAGGCGTCGCGCGCGATTGTCGCGTCGCCGCCCGCGAGCCTTTCGGCGGCGCGCGCGACGAGGGCGTCGGTCTTCAGCTCCGCGACGAGCGCGGCGGACGTGGGCGTGCCCTCCGCTTCGCCGCCGAGGGGGACGGGCGCGACGACGGCGACCGAGCCCGTGCGCGCGAGCGTCGCGCGCGTCTTCGACTGATCGGGCGTGAGCCTCTGCTCGTCCACAACGGCGCGGCTCGGCAGCAACTCGCCCGCGACGACCCGCACGCCCGCCGCCTCGGACTGCGAAGGCTCGAAGCGCGCGAGCGGCTTTCCATCAGCCCCGCGGACGAGCGTGAGAGCGGCACACAGACCGCGCTGCGCCGCGAAG
The DNA here is from genome assembly GCA_020200235.1 of Acidobacteriota bacterium. Lineage (GTDB taxonomy): Bacteria > Acidobacteriota > Blastocatellia > Pyrinomonadales > Pyrinomonadaceae > JAIVGV01. The sequence continues at coordinate 3,662 of JAIVJC010000177.1, forward strand.
AAGTCGCCGACGAGAGCGCGCGCCCCGTACGTCGCGAGCTGCGGCGGGGGGCGGCCGTCCGCGGGGGTCGCGCGGTAGAGTCCGCCCCACGTCGGCGCGGCGGCCTGCCTCGCGAGATCGTCCGAGCGCTCACGCAGCTCCGCCTCGACCCCGCGCGCGAGGCGCGCGGCGCGCCACCCGGTGTCCGCGCGCAGAGATTCTTCCGCCGCGCGCAGCGAGCGCCGGTACTGCGCGAGGCAGAGCAGCACGAGCAGCGCGACGCACGCGGCGACGAGCGCGGGGAAGAGTTTGGCGCGGAGGTTCATCGCGGGTGCGGTTGAAGAGTCGGATTACGAAGCCGGGCGCGCGCGTCTTTCCCAGTCGGCGCGCGTCAGCTCGTAGCGGACGACGCGCTCTTCCGATCCGTCGCCGATGAAGCGCAGACCGTTCTTCTCCATCACGCGGATCGACGCCGCGAGCTCGGGGTAACTCTCCGCGATGACGCGCGTCACTTCCGGGTGCGAGAACGCGCGACCGATGAGCGCGCGCACGGCTTCGCTCGCGTAGCCGCCGCGCCGAAACTCCGCGAGCACGCCGTAGCCGATCTCGACCGTGCCGTCCCTCCCCGGCTCGCCCTTGAAGCCGCAGATGCCGACCGCCGTGCGGACGCCGTCCGCCGACGATTCGGCGCGCAGCACGAGGTACCAGAGCACCCAGCCGGCGGCGTCCGGGTGGGCGGCGAGGTAGTTCGCCGTCCACTCGTGCGCGTCCTGATCGTAGAGTTCGGGGGGCCAAGTCTCCGGCACGCGCGCGCCTCCGAGGAAGCGCGAGAGCGCGTCGCGGTCGTCCGCGCGCGCGCGGGAGATTTCGGGCGCGCTTGGTATCAACTCAAGTCGCTCGGTCTTGATCGCCTTCGGGATCAACTGCGTCTCCTCCCGCCGCCCTTGCGCACGCGCCCGAACTCCTTGAGCAGTGGCGCGACCGTGCGAACGACGAGCGCGTGGCAGGCGCCGTTGGTGCAGGCGAGCCCGTCGTGGTTGCGCACGTCGCGCGAGTTGTAGTCGATCGCGTTGCCCCAGAGATCTGTCATGCGCCCGCCCGCCTCGTTCAGGATCGCCTCGGGCGCGCAGGTGTCCCACTGGTGCGTGCGCGACGAGAGCGTGATGTAGAGATCGCACTGACGCTCGACGATGAGACCGATCTTGATGCCGACGCCGCCGCGCCGCACCTCCTCGGTGAAGCCGAACGCCTCGACGACGCGATCCATGCGCGGACCGCGGTGCATGCGGCTGGCGGCGAGTCGCATCCGCGGCGGCTCGGTTTCATGAGAGACGCGCAGCCGCGCCGTGCCTTCCGGTCTGACGACCCACGCGCCCGCGCCGCGCGACGCCCAGTGCAAAACGTCCGCGACGGGCTGGTAGACGACGCCGAGCGCCGGCTCGCCGCCGACCGCCAGACCGATCTGCACGGCGAAGTCGCCGTTGCCCTCGATGAAGCCCTTCGTCCCGTCGATCGGATCGATCATCCAGACGCGGTTCTTCTCCAAGCGGCGCGCGGTGTCGGTCGTCTCCTCGGAGAGCAGGCCGTCCGAGGGGAACTCGCGTTCGAGCGCGGGCATGATGACGCGGTTCGCGGCGTAGTCAGCCTGCGTGACGGGATCGTCGTTGCCGGTCTTGTCCCTGATCTCGAGCACGCCGCCGTAAAACTTCAGAGCCTCCGCGCCCGCCGCGCGCGCGAGCCTCAGCGCGACCCTCAACTCGCGCTCGTACCCGCTCGACGCGAGCGACGCCGCAGACTCTCCCGCCTGATCGAGCGCGCTCGCGCCGTCGCCCGCCGGTTCGCCCTCCGCGCCCCCGGCGTCGTGCCTGATCAACTCCGCGTGCTCACCGCTCACTTACTCAGTTACCTTTCTACCCGTCTCGTGTGCCTCAAACTATCACAACGCCTGCCCGCGCGTCGAAGCCGTCTTGCCGAAGCGGTCGCGGCGCGCTTATATTCGCAGCCGCACCCCGGAAAATTTTTCGCCCGACGAGGCACACGCTATGAAACCGGCACGCAACGAGGGCGAGCGTCCGGGCGGATGACGGCGCGAGGCAGCGAGACGGCAATGACCATCGAAGGCTACGCCACGACCGAGGGGACGGCGCGCTACCGCGACCGCGCGATCCGAACGAACGCGGTCGCCCCCGAACACTTCCGCAACGAGCAGGGCTTGTGGCTCTCGTCCGTCGGGGTGGGCACGTACCTCGGCCAGTGGGACGAGGAGACCGACCGCGCCTATACGGACGCCATCTCTCGCGCCGTCGAGCTGGGCGCGAACGTCATCGACACCGCCGCCAACTACCGCTTCCAGCGCAGCGAGCGATCCGTGGGCGCGGCTCTCGGGAAGTTGATCGCGGGCGGCACGGCGGCGCGCGACGAGGTGATCGTCTGCACGAAGGGCGGCTACATCCCCTTCGACTCCGAGCCGCCCAAGGGTCAGGCCGGCGTGCAGGCTTACGTCGAAGAGACGTTCCTCAAGACGGGCGTCGTCGAGCCGGCGGACATCGTGGCGGGGAGCCACTGCATGACGCCGCGCTACCTCGCCCACCAGATCGATCAGTCGCTCGCGAACATGGGCATCGCTTGCGTTGACGTCTACTACATCCACAACCCCGAGACGCAGCTCGGCGTCGTCTCGCGCGAGGAGTTCGAGCTACGCTTGCGCGCGGCGTTCGAGCAGTTGGAGCGCAGCGTCGGCGAGGGCAAGATCAGGTCTTACGGCGTCGCCACGTGGAACGGCTTCCGCGCCGCGCCCGACAAGCGCGGCTACCACTCGCTCGAACGCATGACGGAGCTGGCGCGCGAAGCCGGGGGCGACGATCACCACTTCCGCTTCGTCCAGCTCCCCTTCAACCTCGCGATGCCGGAAGCCCTGACGCTCGACAACCAGACGTACCAGCGCGCGCGCGTCTCCCTGCTCGAGGCCGCGCGCGCGCTCGGCGTCGCGGTCGTCGCGAGCGCGTCGCTCTCGCAGGGCAAGGTCGCGCGGGGGTTGCCCGAGCACATCCGCGAGCCGCTCGGCTCGCTCGCCACCGACGCGCTCACCGCGATCCAGTTCGTGCGCTCGACGCCCGGCGTTGCGACCGCGCTCGTCGGCATGAGCCAGAGCTCTCACGTCGAGGAGAACCTGCAACTCGCGCGCGTCGCGCCCACCTCGGCGGACGAGTACGCGCGACTGTTCGGCGCGGGCGAAGACTGAAGGCGGCGGCGCGGGTGGAGGTGTAAAACCGGCGGGATCATCCTGGCGACGGCGGGAAGATACTCTTGAGAGGTTGCTCTTGATGATTGAGGGTTGCTCTTGATGAAAGGACACGAGTTCAAAACTTACGGCGACTTCTGGTCGCACTACCTCGGCGAGCACAGCCGACCCGCCACGCGCTGGCTGCACACCGTCGGGACTCTCGCGAGCGTCGCCCTCATCGTCTACCTCGTCGCCACGCGACGCTGGCTGTGGCTCCCCGTCGCGCTCGTCCCCGGCTACGGTCTCTCCTGGATCGGGCACTTCTTCGTCGAGCGCAACACGCCCGCCACCTTCGGTCACCCCCTCTGGTCGATGATCTCCGACTTCAAGATGGTCGCCCTCACGCTCACCGGACAACTCGGACGAAAGTGACGCGCGTATATCCGGACGAACACACGAGGACGCGATGACGGATCAGAATGAAAACTTAGACGACGCGGCGCGCGACACCTCGACCGAGGACTCCGCCGGAGACGTGGAGACCGCGGGCGAGACGACCGCCGCCGCAGTCGCCCCGACCGGCGACGCCAACGTCAAGCCCGTCGGAGCCGACACGCTTGTCAAAGTCGCGGGCGACCGAGACGACGAAGGACGGACGAGCGACTAATTGCTTGAGCGCTGAAGTCTCGCATGACCACGTCCCACAATGTAGGACTCGCCGCGCGCTCACTACCGTGAGCGGTGAAAGTGTAGCTATGCCGCCCGGTACGAGATAACACGCTTATTTGATGAGTTATGCCGCACGGTGCGGCATAATCAGTTGTTCGGCGGCTGTTACTTAAAGAAAGAGATCAACATGCAAAGACTACAGATCAATTGCCGTCTAATAATTCTGATTCTCGCCGCAGTGTGTCTGTCAACGTCGGTCACGGCGCATCCTGGGTCGGGCATTGCCGTCGATCGGCTCGGCCAAGTCTATTTTCTGGATACTGGTTCGGGACTGTGGAAGATCGACACGCAAGGTCGCCTAACTAAGCTCTCAGGGTTGTTGAACCACTGGCTGGCGCTTGACGCAAACAACGGTTTCGCCGGTGGACGACTGCCGACAGACCCGATGGGTGACTGGGTAATAACGAGGGTGGGCGCCAATCCAACACTGCTCATCTCCACTGACTTTCCGATCGCTATAGGTCAGGAGGGAAATCTTTATTACCCGTCTGGTCGGCCAGGTCATTTGCAACTCATGCGTGCGACTCCTTCTGGGGCAACGTCAGTGTTCGCCACGCTTCCTCTCACAGTAACAGGACAGCCTCTTCCGTACATTGGGGGGCTCATCGCGGGTGCAGACGGTTCGCTGTACTACACTGAGGACACCGCGATTAAACGGATCACACCTCAAGGTAGGATCGGCACCGCCGCAACCGTTCGTGGTCCCGTTGGCGCGCCGTCTATTCCAGGGACGAACCAACATCCCTATCTCCGCGGACTCGCTGTTGATGCCCGTGGAGACATGTACGTCGCTGACAACGGCGATGCCCGGGTGCTGAAAATCACACCTCAAGGAAAGGTCACTACCCTGCTCCAAACCAAAAGTCCCTGGTCGCCTACTGGGGTCGCTCTCTTCGGCAGTGACGTGTATGTGATTGAGTTCCTGCACACGGCTAGGGACGTGCGGCGAGACTGGTTGCCTCGGGTGAGGAAGATAGCATCGGACGGAAAATCCGTTATCATCGCGACTGTCGATCAGATGCCGGGCGCCCGTTGAATTCGCCACGATTGTGAGATGTGGCGGCTCTTCCGGGGTATTCCTTGTGCAAAAACAGTTGAAATGGGCAGCGGTGATCATTGCTTTGATTTTCATCGGTTTGCAATTCACCACGCCGTCGCACACGAATCCGCCCTTCGATGAGGCGCAGACACTGCAAGGTATCACCAACGTTCCTTCCGACATCTCTGCTTTGTTTGCCCGATCGTGCAACGACTGCCACAGCAACAAGACGAACTGGCGATGGTACACGTATGTCGCTCCTGTCTCGTGGCTGACCGTCGGTCACGTCAATGACGGACGTGCTGAATTGAACTTCTCCGAGTGGGGACGCTACGGCGCCCGAATGAAAGAAACGCGCCTAAGGGCGATCTGCGAGCAGTGCGAAAAAGGAGCAATGCCCATAGCCTCCTATGCGTTCGTGCATCAAGAGGTGAAGCTCTCGCGCGATGAAGTGCGAGCGATCTGCGAGTGGGCCAAACAGGAAGGCCAACGTTTGATTTCGAAGTGACGCATGAAGAACCTTAACCCGTCTTGGTTATTGCGCTCACCGCCGCCGAACAAATCGTTGGACGCGAGCGGCGGGAGCGTGTTTCGCAAGATAATTGGTCCGGCGATGCTTGCGTGAATGCGCGCCGCCGCGTCAACTCAACCGTTAGGCGCGAGAGTTAATCCGGTGAGAAGTAAGGATGATTATTATGACACCTGATAAAGATGGCGAGTTAATACGTCAGCAGTTAGGGGCATTAATCAGTTTGTATCAACACCACCTTGACCTTTTCTGGAAATGGATATCACTCTATGCCACGATCGTGACAGCCCTAAGCGTTTACATCTTCAATAAAGAAATTACGCCTCCTACCAGACGATTATTTCCCCTCTTGATTGCCGTCGCTTCTCTTGGCGTCTCTTTCGGTTGCTATATCATGTGGTCTTGGCTAAAAGAGCTTGAAAGAGAGGTGAAGCGCGTCGCCAGTGAAGTTAATGCGCCTCACTACCCCAGTTTCTTAGG
>JAIVJC010000253.1 GCA_020200235.1 Acidobacteriota bacterium
GCCCGGTGCTGCTCTTGATGCGCTGGGCGGACGCGCGGCGCACGGCGGGCGTGTCCGCCGCGTTCATCCTCGTCAACTCGGCGGCGGGCTTGCTCGGCAACATCGCGAGCGTGAAGTCGCTGCCCGCGGCGATCCCCTACCTCGCCGTCGGCGCGCTCGCGGGCGGGCTCATCGGATCGGAGCTGGGCAGCAGACGACTCCCCTCGCCCGCGATCAGGCGACTGCTCGCGCTCGTCCTCGTCATCGCGGGCTTCAAGCTCATCTTCGCGTGACGCAGTCTGCCGTCGGCAAGATTAATCTTCCCTCACCCCTTCGAGCGCATCGATCAAACGTTCAATGTCCGACTCGTCGTTGAAGAAGTGTGTGGCGACGCGGAAGCCTTCGGGCTTCTGCGTGACGGCGACGTCGCGCGCGCGCAGGTGGCGGACGACGCGCGCCGGATCGCCGCAGGCGACGAGCGTCTCAGCCGAGCGCGCCGACTCGTCGCGAAGCGGCGAGAGGATTTTCCATCCGGCTCCGATCAGCCCGTCCGTCAACTTAGTGTTGAGTTCCAGCGCGCGCCGCTCGATCAGTCCGCCGCCGATCCGCTGGTGATACTCGACCGCGGCTTCGAGCGCGAAGATTCCGGCGAAGTGTGGGCAGCCGGTCTCGGCGCGCGCGGCTGCGTCTCGGCGCAGGTCGAGCGCGTCGTTGCGCATCCCGAACGGGTGACGGACGCTCATCCAGCTCACCGCCCGCGCGCGCGTCTCCTCCAGCAGCTCGCGGCTCAGGTAGACGAAGCCGGAGCCGAAGCCCGCGAGCAGCCACTTGTGCCCGGTCGAGCAGAGCGCGTCGATCTTCATCCGCTTCACGTCGATCTGGAAGACGCCCGCCGACTGCGCCGCGTTGACGACGAACTTGCGCCGCCCCTTCGACGCGCCGATCTCCGCGAGCGGCGCGCGGAAGCCGTTCGAGAACTGCACGTGGCTGAGACAAATGACGCCCCCGCGATCATTCGCCGCATCAGCAACGTCTTCAGTTTTAATCTCGCCGCCGCGCGCCTTCAGCAGTCGCGCTCGGCGTTGACGAGCCGCGCGACCAGCCCGCGCACGCGCTCGCGCCGACTCATCCAGTCGTTCCAGTGCGCGTCGCCCGACGCGAGCACGTCGGCGTAAAAACCCGTGGCGGCGTCGGCGACCTGCCGCGGGATCGCGCCGGTCGCCGCGCTGTTGAGGTACGCGATCCTTTCCGTCACAGCGAAGTCGCGCCGCACGCCCCACCAATCGAACTCGTCAGCCATGTTCCCTCCACCCCCGCCTCCCGGCGCGGTTTTACGGTCGAGCCGCTTGACGCTTCGGCGCGCGCGCGATTATCTTCGCACGGGTTTACACGCCGCCGACCTTTAAGGAGTTTTACAACATGACGACCGAGCTTGTCGCGCACGACCGAGCCGCGCCCGCGTGGTCGATCCCCCGATACCTCGAAGCGCGCGACGGCCGCCTCCACGTCAGCGGCGCGGACGCCGTCGAGCTCGTCAGGAAGTTCGGCTCGCCGCTCTACGTCTTCTCCGAGCCGCGCATCCGCTCGAACGTCGCGCGCCTCGTCGGCGCGGCAGAGTCAGCGGATCGCCCCGTCAGGTTCTGCTACGCCTCGAAGGCGAACTCGAACATGGCAGTCCTCAAAGCCGTGCTCGACGCGCGGATAGACATCGAGGTCAACAGCGGCGGCGAGCTGTTCAAGGCTCTGCGCGCGGGCTTCCGGCCCGACCAGATCATCTTCAACGGCACGAGCAAGACCGGAGACGAGCTGGACGACGCCGTCGGCGCCGGCGTCCTCTCGATCAACGTCGATTCCGTCTACGAGATCGGTTTAGTCGAAGCGGCGGCGCGGCGCACGGGGCGGCGCGCGAACGTGACGCTGCGGCTCGTACCCGAAATCGGCACGCGCTCGCACATCGGCTTGCAGACGGCGCTGCTCACGTCGAAGTTCGGCATCACGCACTCGGAGGTGCAGGGGGCGTTCCGCCGCGCGCTCACCAACCCCGATCTGCTGAACGTCGCCGGGATTCACATCCACGTCGGCTCGCAGACGCCCGACGTGGAGCCGTTCGCCGAAGCCTTCCGCGCGATGTGGTCGCACCTCGTCGAGCTGCACCGCGAGACCGGGCACACGCTCTCGCACATCAACCTCGGCGGCGGCATCCCCGTCAACTACCTGCGCGACCGCTCGCAGGCGGATCAACTGCCACAGGCTGAGCGCGAGATGCTCGGAGCCTCGCTCGAGCCTTCGGAAGTTTTCAAAGCGGTGATGAAGATCGCGCGCGAGTCGGCGCGCACCGCCGAGGCGGAGCACCTGCTCGACCGCGTCACGATCCTGCTCGAGCCCGGTCGCAGCGTCATCGCCGACGCCGGCGTGGTGCTCACGACCGTGCGTAACATCAAGCAGCGCCCGGAGACCGGCGACGTGTGGCTCCTGACGGACGCGGGCTTCAACCTCCTGCTCTCGATGACGACTTACAACTGGTACTACCAGCTCGTCTCCGCCTCGCGCGCCGACGCGCCTCCCGACACGCCCTACAAAGTCGCCGGTCCACTCTGCGACTCCGGCGACGTTTACTTCGACATCGAGGGCGGCGGCCGGCTCCCCGACTACCGCAACCTCCCGGCGGGCGTCCAGCCCGGCGAAGTCCTCGCGCTTTTGAACTCCGGCGCGTACACGCTCGCGCAGTCGTTCCCCTACAACGGTCGCCCGCTGCCCGCCGCCGTCATGATCCGCGAAGGCGGCCGCGCCGATCTCGCCCGCCGCCGCGACACTTACGAAGATTTATTAACGAGCGATATTTGGTAGGTACGAAGTTCGCAAGCTTTCGACTCTGACGAATGGCGACTGAAGACCCTCAGACCCC
>JAIVJC010000003.1 GCA_020200235.1 Acidobacteriota bacterium
CCCCGTGAGGCGCGCCAGCTCCTCGATCTGATCGACTCTCCCCGTGCGCTCGACGCCGCGATCGACTTCCTGCAAGCCGACGAGGTCGGGGCGCTCGCGCCTGATCACTTCGGCGACGCGCGGCAGATCGAGTTTCCTGTCCATCCCAACGCCGACGTGGACGTTGTAGCTCATCACGCGCACGGTGCGCGCCCCGCCGCGCGCGGCGACGGGGCTGCCGGCGTAAGGGGTGGCGGCGAGGCAAACCAAGACGACGCAGAGCGTGCAGAAGACGCTGACCACGAATCGCGCTGACGGCGGGCTTGAATGTTGACGATTCAAAGTTCGGGTTAGACCTTGATGTAAATCTTCTTCCTGTAGAGTATCGCCATCAGGCCCAGCCACAACAGCACGAAGCAGACGGCGTAGGCGAGCGAGGCGTTGACGGGCGAGAGCCACGACGCGAAGGCGCGCTGGTAGACGAACGTTTGCAGGTTGGCGCCCGCCGTCCCGTCCGTGCGTGTGAAGTTCCACCACTCCTTGATCGTCATCACGCGCGCCATCCAGCCGGTGAGGACGAAGACGGCGAGGGCGTTGACGCCGAAGACGCGGAACGCCAGCGCCCAACGTTTGTAGCCCTTGATGTCGATGAGCCAGTAGCAGACGGCGAGCAGTTGCAGCGCGAGCCCCGCCGTGAACAGCACGTACGAACTCGTCCACAGCGCCTTGTTGATGGGGAAGAAAGGGTTCCAGCACCAGCCCGCGACGGCGCACGCGACCCCGGCGACGAAGAGGGCGGCGACCTTCTCGTAGTCGTCTGCGCGGCGGCGCAGCCAGTGGCCCGCGAGCACGCCGAGCAGCGTCGTCGCGATCGCCGGGAAGGTGCTGAGGATACCTTCGGGGTCGTAAATCTTGCCGCCGCCCTTCCAGATGTGATTGCCCAGCAGTTTCCGATCGACGAACGACGCGATGCTGCCCTCCTTCGACAGGTCGCCGACGGCGTAGCCCGGCGTCGCGACCTTCGTCAGCACGACGCAGTACGCGACGAGCAGCACGGCGGCGACGAAAGCCTGCGTGCGCCAACGCGTGTTGATGAAGATCAGAGCGGTCACGAGGTAGCACACACTGATGCGCGCGAGCACGCCGGTCAGGCGGATGGACGAGAGGTTGAAATAGGGGAAGCCCGCGAGGAAGAGACCGAGCGCGTAAATCAGGACGCTCCGCCGCGCGATCTTCAGGTAGAGATCACGCTTCGAGCCGCCCCGTTCGACGCGGCGACCGAGCGCGAGCGTGATCGAGACGCCGACGATGAAGAGGAAGAACGGGAAGACGAGATCGGTCGGCGTCCAGCCGTGCCACTGAGCGTGCTCTAACGGCCAGTAGATGTGGCTCCACGTGCCGGGGTTGTTGACGAGGATCATCCCGGCGATGGTGATGCCGCGGAACACGTCGAGCGAGAGCAGCCGATCCGTCCCCTTCACGCCGCCCTCTTCAGTGTTCGATTCGTTCATCGTCAGGAGCTCCCCGCGCGCCCTTCGGAAGGGTCTGCGGCGCGTCAGGCGTCAGGGCTGCGGGCGAGAGCCGAGACCGAACTCTTCGGGGCTGGGCAGCGTCGAGTTGGCGTTGTAGGAGCGCATCGCCTCCTCGACCGCCGCGCTCTTGGCGAGCCACACGCCGACGGCGCGGTCGTAGCGCGCGAGGACGCTCGCCAGCCAGTAGGGTCGGTTCTCGGCGAGCCAACGCTCGCGGTAGCCCTCGCGCAGGAGCGAGAGCTCCTCAGCCATCTCGCGCAAGTTGTTGTAGATCGCGCCGTGGTAGCGGCGCAGGCGACCGACGCGCACGCGGTCGCCGAGGTTGAGGTACGCCGCCCAGTAGTCGCGGCTGAACTGCTCGACGACCTCCGTGCGCCGCCCCAGGTGATCGAAGCGGCGCGCGGCGAAGATCATCGCCGGGATCATCGCCCGGTTGCGGCGCGCGCGACCGCCGTCGCGCCTGAGCGTCTCTTCCACGCCCTCGACCAGCAGGCGCATCTGCTTCATCTTGTCAGCCGACTTGCGCGCCTGCGTCTGGAAGGCGGCGGTGAAGGGCTCCTGCCAGAAGAGCGCGTCGGTGGTGCCGACGCCGAGCAGGGTGTTGACGCTCCCCAGCGAGCGCATCGAGCGGACGAACGTGTCGCCGCCGGCGCGGAAGAACGCCCAGTCGAAGTCGCGCTCGAAGCGCGCGGTGTCCAACTGCCCCTGCTGCCAAGACGCCGCCGCGCCTAAGATCACGCCGTACCACGCGGACTCGAACAGCGACTCGCCGTCGTCGTCCCACTGCGTGTTCATCATCCCCAGAGCATTCGCCTCCTGACCGTCGCGGACGAAGTTGACGATGTTCTTGACCGCCGTGTCGTTGTTGGGGAAGATCTGGTTCCAGGTCTGCACGCCGGGGCAGACGAACTGATCGAGCCCGGCGTCTTTGAACGGCTTGATGCGCGGCTTGAAGTCGTCCCTGCCGCCGTAAGCCCAGTTCATCACGATCATCTCTTTCGGCACCTCGCCGATCAGATCGGGGTGGCTCAGGGCGATGTCACCCCAGAACATCAGGCGGCGGTTGTAGGGCTTGAGCACTTCCTGCACGCGGCGCAGGTGCCCGAAGTAAACCGCGCCCACGCCCTTGGCGCGCACCTGCTCGCGGCTCTGCCCCTCGCCCAGCTCGAACGTCTCGTCCTCGCCGACGTGGAAGAAGCGGCCGGGGAAGAGATCGTTTAACTCTTTGTACCAGTCGGCGACGAGCTTGTAAGTCTCCTCCTGCTGCGGCGAGAGCACGTCGCCGTAAGGGGCTTCGGCGAGCGGCGCGTAACGTTCCAAGCTCAGAACCTTGTGCAGGTGCCCGAAGGTCTGCTGCTGCGGCACCAGCTCGATGTGATAGCGGCGCGCGTAAGCCGCGAGCTCGCGAATCTCTGCGGGCGTGAGCGCGCCGCCCTCGGGTCCCAAAAGCGGGTGCGACGCGAAGCGCACGATGTTCTCCATGTTGAAGGAGTGCATGTTGAGCTTGAACGCCGCCTCGGTTCTAAGCTGCCGCTTGACGTACTCCATCGTGGGCACGGGACCGCGGTTGATGTCGTCGAACATCGCGCGCCAGCGCATCTGCGGGTAATCGACGACGCGGACGCCGGGGACGAACGCCGACGCGCCCTCGCCCGCCACGAGTTGCTTCAAGGTCTGCACGCCGTAGAACGTCCCGGCGGGCGTGCGACCGGCGACGACGATCTCGCGCTGGCTCACGCTCAGCACGTAGCCCTCCTCGTTCAGGTTCGACGGGGCTTCGACGCCTCCGCAGGGTGAGGCTCGCCGCGTCCTTCATGTCGTCGATGAAGTCCTGCGCGGCGAAGCGGTCGTCTTCCGAGCGCGGGTCGGCGAGCGCGACCCGCACGTCGCGCGTGAGCGCGAAGCGCGCGCCGGTCTGCGTCAACTGCCTCGGCGCGGGGACGACGTGGACGGCGTCCGCCGCCTGAGTCGTCGGCGCGGTCGCGGATTGCGCGGACGCGGTCTGCGCGAGCGCGGCGCAGATCAGTAGAATGGCGGCGGGGATCGCGGACAGACGCCGCGCGAGGCTTCGTGATAAAGTTATTGACATGATCCGGGTAACCGGGGTGATGCGCTAGCTCTCCCGCGTCTGCGTCGGCGCGCGGGAAGCGGGGTCCAGAGTTCACGCCTCAGCGTGTTTCGCTTCGGAGAGCCTGAAGGCTGACCTCTGAGCCTGAGATCGTCGGGCAATCAGTGCTTTTACCCGAAACGTTCGTGGATGGCAACAGCGCGGCGCGCGCGCCGAAGGAGCTTGAGAGTTGTCGCTGATGTTGCAGGAGATCGCGGAGCAGCCCGCCGCCCTGCGCAAGACCATCGCGGAAGAGGGCGCGAAGGTGGCGCGGCTCGGGAAATTCCTGCGCGCGCGCGGCATCGATCTGATCGTGCTCGTCGCGCGCGGCTCCAGCGACAACGCCGCGCTGTTCGGTCGCTACCTGCTGGAGATCAAGACCGGCATCCCCGTCTCGCTCTCCGCGCCGTCCGTCCACACGCTCTACCGCGCGCGCCTCGACCTCTCGCGCGCGCTCGTCGTCGGCGTCTCGCAGTCGGGCGAGGGCGAGGACATCAACCTGGTGCTCGAGAACGCGCGGGCGGGCGGGGCTTACACGGTCGGCATCACGAACGAGATCGACTCGGCGATGACCGGCGTCGTCGAAGAGACGCTCTTGACGCACGGCGGGCGGGAACGCTCCGTGGCGGCGACTAAGACTTTCACGGGGCAGATGCTCCACTTCTACATGCTCGCCTCCGCGCTCGCCGAAAGCGAGGCGGACAGGATCGACTACGCGCCCATCCCCGACTGGGCTGAGCGCGCGCTGGAGCTGCAGGGCGCGGTCGCGGAGATGGTCGAGCGCTACGTCTTCATGGAGAACTGCGTCGTGGTGGGGCGCGGGCTGCTCTACGCCAACGCCTACGAGATGGCGCTCAAGCTGATGGAGACCTGCTACGTCGTCGCCGAAAGGTTCTCCTCCGCCGACTTCCTGCACGGACCGCTCGCGATGGTCGAGCGCCACTTCCCCGTCTTCCTCTTCGCGCAGCCCGGCGTGACGCGCGAGGCGACGCGCGCGCTCGTCTCGCGCCTGCGGGAGCTGCGCGCCGACACGCTCGCCATCACGGACGACGAGCGCGTCGCGTCCTCCTGCACGCGCGCCCTCGTCATGCCCGCCGGGCTCGGCGAGCTGCTCGCGCCCATCCCCTACATCATCCCCGCGCAGCTCTTCGCCGCCCTCCTCGCCTCGGCCAAGGGGCTCGACCCTGACGCCCCCCGCTCGCTCTCCAAAGTGACGCGGACGCTCTAAGAGAAAAAAAACCGCGCGCGAGATGTCCCTGACTCGCGCGCGGTTTAATTCATAAAGCTCTTTTTAGCCTGGCTCACGGCGCGGTGCGTAACCACACGTCCCACGCCCAACGCCCGGTGCGGGCGTGCCCGGCGTCTTCCACCCGCGCCCGGTAACGGAACCAATTCCCGCGCTTATCCCGCCGCCTCGATTCTTTGTAATCGAGCCCGATGGAATCAACGTCTAGAGACCCTAGGGTGAATAGCTCGCTCGGCTCCGAGACGCCGTTGTGATTCACGTCCTGCCACAGGCGCAAGCTAGCGAAAACCGTATCCCGGCTGTCGATCACGCCGTCGGCGTTACCGCCGTTCTCAGTCTTGTCGAACTCCGCCAGCGCGAGGAATCCGTTCGGGACGACGGAAGCGGGCTGTGGCGTCTTATCGCCGAATAGTTCCGCGCCGCTGTCTATTCCGCCGTTTCCGTTGCGGTCGAGAGCGAGCCAAGCGTCGTCCGTGTGAGCCTCCGTCCAAGCGGTGCGGACAGGGATGCCGGTGGCATCGCGGTCGAAGACGACGCCGTGAGCCGCGTCCGTCAGGCGGAAGCCATCGCCGCTCACGTCGACGAGAACGGGCGTGCCGCAGCTGCCGCCGACGCACCACGCGCCGCCGTTGTTCATGCACGACGCGCACGCCGGGTCGTAATCTTTATTAACCTCCATCCCCTGGCAGTAGCACCCCGCGTGAAACCAGTAGCCCCCACGCCCCTCGCAATAGGACTGTTGTACTGCTTCGTCAGGGCAGGACGGCGGTGTCGGACTAGGTGGCGGCGGATCAAATTGCGCGTTAACATTGTCGAGGTCACATGCCGGGATTTCTATTGGATAATTACCACCTTGATCATTTGTTTCACAATAACCGTTCATCACGGTCGCACCGTCAGTTTGACCACAATAGTTTGATGAGCCATCGGGATTAGTAGGCACTGGTGCTTCATCCAAACCCATAGTGTGCCCAATTTCGTGTAAAGCAATTTTCCTGAAGATGGTGTCATAACCAGAAGCATTACTGTTATAAATCGGAGCGCCGCCAGGCGTTCTTCCTTGCGTATAAAAAGTGATGGTTGCAGACTGAATTGAATCATATACCGCGCCGTATCTTACTACGGTATCTGTGTGTGCAGCATTGCTACCACTTGAAGTTCCATTTTGGAAAGAAAGCGTAGCCGCGCCCGATGGTGGTGGTTGATCTGTAACGAATCTGACTCTTGAATTGTTGCTGCCGTTCGCGGTGTCCCATGAGTTGAGTGCTTGTGTAATCTGCCTTATTTGTTCAGGATCAGTAATATTCCCGAAGTTCACATATACCGTCGTTTCTGATTCCCAATGTTCTTTTTCTGTTGTTGAGCACTGAGCAGTTGACCTCAAAGGAATGCTGCTCAGTGCCATTAGTAGAATACTCAATACTGCTAAGATAGAGTGCCTAGGGGTATTGAATGAAGAGAGCTTGTTCATTTCGCATTCCCCTTTTCGCGCTCCACGCAACTACTTATTGAAGCTGCTCGTACTTTAACCAAGAAAGACTCTGCATTCTCGTTCTCCAGCTCATTTTCAGCATAAAGATGTTCCTTCGTAGATTTGTTTATTTTACTAACTTGCACTTGGAAGCTGCTCGTGCTACTAAGAGTTTTATATGCCCCTGTCTGCGGTATGAATCGGAGAAAAAGTACGTAACGGTTACCTATCTTGAAAAGCTGGAAAGCATCATCAATGGCTTCAACAGTCCGACCGTTAAGCTTAATCTTCCCTCCGGGTCGGGTGACACTGATCTCGGTCTTAAGTGCTATATGAGCTGTGGGATTGTCCTTTATCACCTCCTCGACAGCCACGTAGTAATCCGTGAAGATATAATCCTCATTTTCAGTTAACTGAGAGGACTTACCCGTCACCTCTCCCATAACTACAGCGTCTGCATGGCACGCTATGCTTTGTAGGAATTTATCGAGACCAATTGAGGGCTCGTTAACATCCCCACCGGGAGTTCCTACATGTCTCCTCAACTTTACGTCACCTATTTTTTGCGTAAGATCATGCAATTTCTTACCGGTCTCATATTCTTTATAGAGCTTTCCATGTTCCCTTTGCTTTTCAGACATTGTCCCTTCTTTTATCGGCGTTGCCTCTTCCTGTGTTAAGGAGTGCTTCTGGTTTTGCATCGCCGCTAGTGTGGTTACAAGTAACACTACGATAACCGCGCACAGCACCATAGGGTTTTTCATGCGTTTCGTCATGGCTAAACCTCCACCCGGATGTACTTAGACAAGCTATCAACAGCACACTTTGATGCTTAATAACGTGAAGTTAAGTTGATAAAACCCGTGAGGATTTGCTCAACACATCATGCTGTACCGCCGAGATTAGCCCTCTTAGAGAGGACCGTCAAGAAGGATTATAGTTGTGCGCGTAACGAGCAGACATCAAGTACGACTCACGTAATCTGAACCTATAAGGGTCGGGTAGGAGGATGAAGGCTTTGATACACTGATTAAGCAGCTCACTCTCGAAGGCCACGCGGACACTCCAACGGTGGCTTAGTGCTGGATGTACTCGTGCAGGAGGCGCAGCTCGTCGCCCTGCTCGCCGAGTTCGACGCGCATGAGGTCGCGGATCGAGAGCATCCCGACCCAGCGCGCGCCGCGCACCACCGGCAGGTGGCGCGTGCCGAACTGCTCCATCCGCTCCAGAGCCTGGTGCGGCGTGTCGCCGCAGTCGATGACCACGTCGATCGCGCTCATCACGGCGCTGATGGGGACTCGGGCTGGATCGTCCCTCTTCAAGACGACGCGGCGCAGCAGGTCGCGCTCCGAAAAGATTCCGCGCAGACGCCCCTCGGCGTCGAGCACGCAGACCGCCCCGACGTTGCGCTCGGTCATGTACTCCGCCGCGTCGAAAGCCGTCGCCGTGTCGCGCACGAAGAAAGGCTCGCGGTCGCGAATCACGTCGCCGATTGTGACCATCGCCCCACCCCCGCTTCTGTGTCTGGTGAAAACCGATCCGGCGGTGAGAGTTGTAATTCTTTACGGCGGGAATTTCAAGACCCAATCAGGCGCCGGCGGAACTTCCCGGCACGGTTCGCCTACCTCCGCGCCTCCGGCTGCTCGTCCGCGCCCTCGGCCGGGGTAGCCTTCGGCTTCTCTTTGAGAAGCCCTCGCGCACCGTCCCGCCGAGCACCATGAACCTGCGAGCGGGGAAGAGCTCGACGAGCGTCGGCGCGGCGTTCGCCGCCTTGACCGCCGCCCACATCATCTCGAAGGCGGTCGGCGGATCGACCGTGGCGTAGGCGGACGCGATCCAGAGGTAGGCGCGCGCGTGCGGCGCGGAGCCCGGCCGGTCGCCGATCAGCTTGACGGTCTGATCGAGGACGTAGCGCGCGAGGATCAAGTCCTTCTTCCTGCGCGCGGCGGTCGCGACCGCGACGGTCGCCTCGGCGCGCATCTCGGGGTCGGGTATCTTTTCGAGCGCCTTCGCCGCGTCGTTCAGCTCATTCGTCTCCGCCAGATACTTCGCGTGCTGGAAGCGCAGCGAGGTCATGATGTCGTCGCGCTTCGTGGTCACGCGCGCCCTGAGCAGCGTCTCGAAGGCGCGTTCGAACTTCTTCAGGTTCGCGTAGCGCAGCGCCGCCTGCATGTAGAGCGCGTCGCGTGTATCGTCGTTCTTCTCGGAGGCGGCGCGGGAGAGAATGTTTTCGGGCGCGTTCGGGTTATCGGCTGACGTCAGGTTGAGCGCGTCCGCCTCGTACTCGGCGGAGGGGATTTCCGGGCGGAGCTGCTGGCTGAGCATGACCAGCTCGTTGGCACGCTCCGGGTAGTAAGTCTGGAAGAACGGCTGGAGGTAGTTGAGCGCGAAGAGCATCGCGCTGCGCACGCCCTGCTCGGAGTTGGCGGCGGCGAGCTGCTGATTGCGCTGGCGCGCGAGGCGCGCGAGCGCGGCGTCGAGGAACGAGCGGACGAGCGCGACATCGCCTTCGGGGCTCGGCAGGTTGCGCAGGTAAGAGGCGACGAAGATCGCGTCGTAGAGGTTCGGCGACTGATCGGCGGCGAACGCCCGCACCGAACGCGCGAAGAGATCGTGCGCGAGGGCGGGGCTCGACGCCGTGAGCGTCTTGAAGATGCCCTGCAACTCCTGCGGCATCCCGTAGTCGAGGCTCGCCGAGGCGTACTCGACGGCGCGCGCCGGCTCGGTCGCGGCGAGCCGCAGGGCGAACTGCGCGAGCTGTTGCTGCCGGAGGCTCCCCGTGCCGAAGACTATCGGATCGTTGTGCGAGGCCGTCGCGTCCTCGCCCTTCTCCTCGATGGTCTCCGCGAAAACTTTGACGAGTTCGGGCTTGTGCCGCTCGGCGACGGCGAGGATGTCGGAGCGCAACTCCGTGCGGAGCTGGTGGAGCGAGAAGGCGTCGCGCTCCGAGCCCTTGATCTTCCCCTCGTCGTCGAGCTCCCGGTCGGTCAGCGCCCAGGCGTCGCGCAAGCCCTTCTCGGCGATGGAGTCGCGGTAGTCCCACACCACGTCCGTCGCCTCGACGAGGACGCGCGCGGCGTGGCTCGGTCGCCGGTAGAGCTTCGCGCGCCCGATCTCTTTGACGAGCAGGTTGACGGCGTCGAGCTTCTGCGGATCGGTGAAGGCCGGCTCCGGGGTCGGCTTCGCGGCGGTCGACTTCTTCTGCGGGGACGCGGCGGGGGCGGGGCTCGCAGCCGGGCTCGGTCGCGCGGGCTGCTTCTGATCCTGCGTCTGTTGTGACGACTGACCCTTCGGCGCGCGCGCGGCGAGAGCGGGCGCGGGCGTGACGAGGCAGAGCGCGAGTGCGACGACGAGGCTGACTTTCACGGGGCTGACTCCCTTCGAGGGGGCGAGACGGGCGCGCGGATTATAAACCGGGCGCGCGAGCTCTGGCACGCCCATCAAACGCGCGGCGCCGGTCGCGGTTCCCTACACTTCGTCGGGTTTCGAATCAGTCGTCCGCGTGAGCGCGGTCAGTCGAAGAGTGACCCTTGCGCGGTCGGTCGGCGGAAAGTTTTGCGCGGCTCAAACTCCGCGGCGTGCCGCGGCTCGTTGAAGCCGAGGCGGCGCGCGTGGAGGCGAAAACTTTGCTCGATCATCTTCCAGTACTCGCCCTCGCCCGTCATCCGCTTGCCGAACTCGGAGACGTTCAGCTTCCCGCCGCGCACCTCGCGCACGCGGTTCAGGATGCGATCCGCGCGGTCGGGCAACTCCTCGCGCAGGCGCTGCTCGAAGTAGGGCGCGACCGAGCCCGGCAGCCGCAAGAGGTTGATGAAGGCGTAGCGCGCGCCGCACTCTTTCGCGCGCTTCAGAAGCTGCGGGATGTGCGGATCGTTCAAGCCGGGGGTGACGGGCGCGATGCCTAGCCCTACGGGCACGCCCGCGCGCGCCAGCTCCTCCATCGCCTTGAAGCGCGAGTCGGGCGACGGGGCGTGCGGCTCGAGGGCGCGCGCCGTCTTGTTATCGACGAAGCCGATGGTGAAGAAGACCGCCGCCGACGCCTCGCGCGCGAGAGCCGCCAGCACGTCGGCGTCGCGGCGCACGAGCGCGGACTTGGTGACGATGCCGACCGGGTTGCGAAACTCCAGGCAGACTTCGAGGCACGCGCGCGTCAGCTTGTAGTGCGCTTCGAGCGGGAGGTAGGGGTCGGAGGTGAAGGAGAAGACCAGCTCGCTCCCCTTCCACGAAGGCTTCATCATCTCGGCGCGCAGCAGCTTCGCCGCGTTGACCTTGACGACGATCTTGCGCTCGAAGTCGGTGCCCGCGCCGAAGCCGAGGTACTCGTGTGTGGGGCGCGAGAAGCAGTAGGTGCAGGCGTGCTGGCAGCCGCGGTAGACGTTGACCGAGTAATCGAAGCCCACGTCCGGGCTGTCGTTCTTGTTGATGATGGTGCGTGTGGCTTCTTCCTCGAAGACTTCGAGCCGGGATTCTGGCGGCTCGCCGATCCACTCGACGTGTGTGTCGAGCCAGGGATTCGGCGGGTTCTCGACGTGGCGCATGGCTGTTTGACTCCTCGGGCGTATTTGTCTCCGATGAGGATCGCCGGGAGTCAATCCTTCGTGTCGCTCAGTCGCTCAGATGATACCGTTTCTCGCGCTACGGTCAAACAGAGCGGCGGGCGGAGGCTTTCGCCCCGCCCGCCGTCGTAACCATTCCCCGCGAGTGTTTCCGTCTCAGGCGACGGCCTCCGCGAAGCGCCCGTCGCGGAGGCGTTCGATGAGGCGCGTGAGCGGCGTCACGTCTTCGCCGTCGTGGACGAAGCGCAGCGCGAAGCCCATCTCCGCGACCTGGTAAACGACTTCGCCCCAGACGTAGACGCGCCCGCCCCAGGCGGGGCGCAGCTCCAGCCTCACGGTCTCGCGCGACACCACGCGATCCGAGGTGAGGATGAAGCAGCCCATCTCGCTCAAGTCCACGACGAGGCCGCCGCACTGCGCCGTCAGGCCCTCCCAGCAGGCGTCGAGGCTGACCCTCACGCGCTCCCTATGTCTCCTGTCGCCAGCGAACATTGTCCCCTCCTTCTTTTTCAGGCGACCTGCGCCTCATTCTCCTGCTCGGCGGGCGCGTGGCCCGCGCCCGCGCGCGTCTCCGCGATGATCCGCTCCGCGCCGTCGGCGCCCACGGGCTTCGAGAAGAGGAAGCCCTGCCCGTACTCGCAGCCCAGCTTGCGCAGCAGCGCCAACTGCTCGCGCGTCTCGACGCCCTCGGCGACCACGTCCATGCCGAGGTTCTGCGCGAGCATCAGGATCGTGCGGACGATCTCTGAGTTCTCGTTGTTGTCCGCCATGCGCATGACGAACGAGCGATCCACTTTCAAGGTGTTGATCGGGAAACGGTGCAAATAACTGAGCGACGAGTAGCCCGTCCCGAAGTCGTCGATGGAGAGCTTCACGCCGAGGGCGCGGAGCTGTTCGAGCATCTCGGTCGCCGCGTCGATGTTGTCCATCACGGCGCTCTCGGTGATCTCTAGTTTAAGGCTGCGCGGGTCGAGCCCGGTCTCGGCGAGGATCTCCTCGACCTGCTCGATGAGGCGCGGCTCGTTGAACTGGCGGATCGAGAGGTTGACGCTGATGAAGAGCGGCGGGTCCGCGGGGAAGCGTAGCTGCCACTCCCGCATCCGCAGGCACGCCTCGCGCAGAGCCCACTGCCCGATGGCGACGACCTGACCCGACTCCTCCGCGACGGGGATGAAGTCCATCGGCGAGACCAGACCCCGCTCCGGGTGCTGCCAGCGCACGAGCGCCTCGAAGCCCCTCACGCCCAAGTCGTCGAGCGAGACGATAGCCTGATAATGGAGGAAGAACTCGCCCCGCTCGCACGCGCCGCGCAGGTCGGTCTCCGTCTGCAAGAGGTTCATCGCGATGGCGTGCATCTCCTTGTCGAAGACCTCGTGCCGCGCCTTGCCCAGAGACTTGGCGCGGTACATCGCCGTGTCGGCGTCGCGCAGAGCCTCTTCGGGCAGCGCGTAGTCGGCCGTGCCCGGCGCGATGCCGATGGAAGTGGTGGTGAAGACCTCGCGCCCGCTGAGGTAGAACGGCAGCGACAGCTCCTGCTGGATGCGCTCGGCGACGGCAACCGCCTCCGCCTCGTCGCTCACGCCTTCGAGCAGGACGGTGAACTCGTCGCCGCCGACGCGCGCGACCGTGTCGCCGGACCGGAGGCACAGCTCCAGCCGGCGCGCGATGCCGACGAGGAGCTGATCGCCGATCATGTGGCCGAGGCTGTCGTTGATGACCTTGAAGCGGTCGAGGTCGAGGAAGAGGACGGCGAAGTTCTGCTCAAAGTTCCGCTGCCGCCGCGCGATCGCCAGCTTGAGGTGATCGATGAAGAGCGATCGGTTCGGCAAGCCGGTCAGGGCGTCGTGGAAGGCGTCGTGCAGCAGCCGCTTCTCGGCGCGCTTGCGGTCGGTGATGTCCTGCGTCTGGAAAATGAGGTGCGCGCGGTCGGTCGCGCGCTCACGCACGCGCGAGACGCTGCACAGCATCCAGACGGGGTGACCCTGCTTGTGGATGAAGCGCTTCTCGACGTGGAAGGCGGCGGCGCGGCCGCGCAGCAGATCCTCGACGCTGGCGAGGACGTTGCCGAGATCGTCAGCGTGCGTGATCTGCTGGAAGGAGGTCGCGACCAGCTCGTCTTCCGAGTAGCCGAGCATCTCGCAGAGCGAGCGGTTGACCTGCACGAGCTGCCCGTTCGCCGAGACTATCGCCATGCCGATGGCGGCGTGATCGAACGCGCTGTGGAACAGCCCCTCGCTCTCTTCGAGCACCACCACGCGCGACTCGATCTGGCGCGCGCGCGAGACCGAGGCGCTGATGCCGCGCAGGTAAACGTCAGCCGCGTAGTGGACGAACGCGCAGGCGAGCGTGAAGGCGAGCGCGCCGTTGAAGCCGACCAGCCCGATCAGTACCGCGATGACGAGCCCGGCGGAGTTCACGGCGAGGTACGCGACGAATGTCCACGCGAAGCCCTTCGCGCGAGCCGCCCACGCCTCCCGCGCGCCTTCGTCTTCGATCCCGCTGTCGCCCTCGCCCCCGGCGGCGACCGCGCGGAAGACTGATTGGACGAGAGTGGCGAGGCAGACGGCGGCGGCGAGCGATGGCGGCGTGAGCGTCTGCGCGAGGCTGCCCGCGCCGAAAGAGAGGCGGAGCGCCAAGGCGACGAGGAAGGTCGAGCCGGACGCGGCGGCGGCGTTGCGCAGAATCGCGAAGGGCTTGCGGTTCGGCTGGACGGAGGCGCACAGCGCCGCCACGGCGGCGAGCGCCACCGCGAGTTCGCCCCCGTAGACGAGCAGCGTGACGGTCAGGAGGATGTCGGCGTGCGAGACCGAGGCGGAGGTTTGCGGGATGCGCGCGCGCAGGCGCGTGCCGACGTTGACGACGAGCGAGAGCAGCAGGAACGGCACGTCCACGCGCCCGATGGGCAGGCGCAACGCCGCCAGCGCGACCACGCAAGCCCCGAGCGCGACCACGAAAGCGCGCAGGGCGCGGTTCTGGCGAAGATCGTTCAGCGTGATCATTTTACGGCGAAACTTACAATCGTGAATGTCGTGATGAGTGCGGGACTACTTGGGTGTGAGGGGAGCACAACATACTCCCCAATACAATTTAAGTGCCAGCACCCGGCGGAGTCAACAACCATTATTTTTAGAGACAAAACTGACGCGCGCGGAGTCCGCCGCCCGCCACTACGCGGTCAGAAGGGCGCGGTCGCGTCAGGCTGATTGACCGATCGGGGATTCGCACGCCCTCTTTAGCCCGATCATTACGCCCGCTGCGACGGGGCGATGAGGCGTGACCCCGCGAACTTTTGCTTGCCCTATCACGTCGCGAGCGTTTACTATTTTTATGAGGCACGGCAGTGCCGCGCCCGACACGCCCCGCGTCTTTCAGGTCTTGCAAGACTCGTCGCGAAGAGCGACCCCCGAAGTCTTCCCTTCCCACTTCCTCCAGCCTCGCCGAATCCGCGCCGTCGCACGCGCGCGACACCCACGCCACGACAGCCGAAGCGACGCGAGAGCGGGACGCCCGCCAACGCCCCGACCGCGTAAAGCATCAGGAGCAACCAACCATGCGAGTCATCTGCCCCGTCTGCGACCGGAGAGGTTTGATCGACGCCGAGTCCCTGTCCGATCTCTCTTCGAGCGCCGTCTGCCCGCGCTGCGCCGCGCCATTCCGCGCCGTCCCGCCCCTGTTCGAATCGCAGACCGTGGCAACCGCCTCGACGCGCGTGCCCACCGCTTCCTCGGCGTTCATCACGGCGCGCGCGACCGCGCCGCAAGTCGCCGCGCCGCGATCCTTCATCGTCGATTCTTTGAGCGCGAAGACCCGCGCTGAGGAAGACGACGTGCTCGCGCTCCCGCGCGTTGACGCCCGAGACGACGAGCGTGTAAGCGGGGCGTGCGTCATGCTCGACCTCGAGGGCGGGCTGTTCGCGCGCGATCCGCGCCCGCGCGCCGGGGCGGACAATTACCAGCGCGCCGTGCGGCTGATGAACGTCTCGCCGCTGTGGATGCTCGCGGCGTGCGCCGGGTTCTTCGTCCTCGTCTTCGTCTTCGACCTGCTGCTCACCCCCGCCCCGCGCGCGGGCGGCGACGCCTCCGCGCTCGCGTCCATGAACAACCAGGCGACGAACCGCGCCACCACGCGACGCGCGCGCGCGGCTGACGCGGATCAGTCCGAAGAGCCCGCCGCGGACGAAGCAGTCCGCAGCGCGGACGAACCCCGAACCGGTTACGACGTAGGGGCGTCGGCGCACGCGGGCGCGCCGGCTGATCAAAATGAGTTGAAGCGCGCGCCCGTCTCGGACGCGCCAGCCGATCTCGCTGACACACCGTCGCCCGCCGCCGTGTCGTTCGCGAACGCGAGCGGTGAGCTGCGCGCTGGAGAGGGCGTCGAAGCGCAAGCCTCAAGGCTCACGATCCAGCTCGGCTCATTCAGAGTTGCGACGGAGGCGGAGGCGCAGGCTGTCGCGCTGCGCGCCGCGGGCTTCGAGGCGCGCGTCGTCGAGCAGCGGAACTCCAGGCGCCCCTGGTACTGCGTGCAGACGGGCACCTTCGCGGCGCGCGAGGAGGCAGAGCTGCACCTCGCGGGGTTGCGCGCGAAAGGCTTTGCGGCGGATTACACGGTGAGAGAGGTTCAGTGAGGGCGACTTTTCGTTGGGCGGCGCTCAGTTCAGGCTGAGCGAGTCGAGCGAGCCGGTGAGACGGCGCGCGCCCGCGGCTTCGGCGTCGTGCCAGGTGACGAAGAAGAGGCGGTAGCGGTCGGGGTCTTCGACGGTGATGAAGCGACCGCCCCAGCCCTCGTCCGCCGGTGGCGCGACCGCGATGTCGCGCGCGCGCAAACGCTCGTGGAAGGCGTCCACGTCCGCGACGCCGAAGAAGAAATGGACGCCGCGCCCGCGCCGCCCCATCGCGGGCGGCTGGCGGACGAGCGTCACGCGGAGCGCGCCCGCGCGCAGCGTCGCCATCGGCGGGTCGGCTTGCGGGTCGTGCGCGACCAGCTCGAAGCCGAGCGCGTCGCGGTAGAACTCGACCGAGTCGTGCAGGCTGTCCACTTCTAGGAAGACGAGATCGAGACCGTTGACGCTCATAAGTGTCAGACCGAAGTGAGCAGCAGGTAGACGACGCCCACGCCGCCCGCCACCACAGACCAGAAGATCAGCTCCTGCGCCCAGGCTGAGCGGCGCGCGAAGTGCGAAGGCTGGAAGCCCTCGCGCGCGTAGACCATCGCCGCGTGCGCCATCCAGACGCCGAAGAAGACGAGCGCGGCGGCGAGCAGCGCGAGCGGGAAGAGGAAGACGACGTAGTGCGCGCGCACGAGCATGAGCAGCACGAGCCCGAGGAAGACGCACAGCGTCGCGCCCGCCGCGCGCCCCCACATCGCGTCCGCCTGCGCCGCCGAACTACTGACGGGCGTGAACTCTTCGGGAGCGAAGTTCTCCGCGTATGTCTTGCCGGCAGCGATGTCATCGCCCTGTGACGATCGCGCGGCGCGGCGGCGGGAGTCGTAAGCCTCGCGCGCGGCATCGTCGCCGAGCACGCGGTAGGCTTCGTTGAGGTCTTTCATCGCCTCTTCGCTGCCGCCGCGGTCGGGGTGGCGCTCGGAGGCGAGCCGCTTGTAGCGGCGACCGATCTCGTCGCGCGTCGAATCATGTCGCGCGCCGAGCGTCTCGTAGTGATCCTTCTCGCCCTCCGCCAACCTCTTCCCTCTCCCGCAAAAACTGTGCGCGCTTGCCGGGCAATACTACCCGCCGCGCCGTAATCTTTCCAGACCTTCGCGCGAGACGGCCGCGCCCTTCCCCTTGGCGCGCGTGAGTTTGCGCCTTTATGCTAACCTTACCGCCGCGCGTTAACAGAAAAATATTCGACGCGGGGCGGGGGGTTTTCCAGGACGCATGGCTTTGCAGTTCGCGCCGGGCGACGATCTTATCTTCCAGCTCGAGAGCGGCTACGGGTTGCTCCGCGTCGTCGCCGCCGAGGAGCGGGACGGCGAGGCGGTGTGGCACCTGTCCGCCTACGAAGAGCTCTTCCCCGACGTGGAGTCGGCGGAAGCCGCGCTTTCAGACTCGTCGCTTCTCACGCCGCGTGCCACGCACCTCGCATTGACCGACCGCGCGCTCGCGAAGACACCCGCGGCTCGGCTCGGCAACCGCCCCGTCCGCGAGGAAGAGCTCGCGCCCCTGCGCGAGTGGCGCGAGCGCGGCGGCGTCGCCGAAGAACGCTCCGCGCTGCTGCTGCTGGGCTTGCGCTGACGCGGCGCGATCGCCCCGCAACAGGTCAGAACCGCCTGCGGTAGCGGGCGGGTGTTTCAGAACTGCCTGCCGCAAGCGGGCGGGTGTTTGCCGCGAGAAGAACCCGCCCGCTTGCGGCAGGCGGTTCTGACTTTCCAACGTTGATGAGAGACGTGCTGATGAAAACTTCGACCGCGTTTTCGACCCCGTCGCGGCGGCGCGCGCTCGTCGTCGCGCTCGCCCTCGTCGCGTTGTGCCAGTCGGTCGCCTTCGCCGAGCGGCGCGAGAGGCTGGTCGAAGGCTGGCGACCGGTCCACTACGAAGTGTCGCTCGCGTTCGACGACCGTCTGTCGGAGGTGACGCGGGCGGAGGCGAAGATCACCGTGCTGATCCTGAGGGACGGCATCGGCACGGTCGATCTCGACTTCGGCGAGATGATTGTTGACGGCGTGAGCGTGGGCGGCGCTCCAGCGCGCTACGAGCGTCCGCCCGGCCGCCTCGACGTCTCGCTCGCGCGACCAGCACGGCGCGGTGAGAAGTTAGTCATCTCAGTTTCCTACCACGGTCGCCCGAAGGACGGGCTGATCCTGACGAAGGACAAGGACGGCAACCCTTCGGCGACGGGCGACAACTGGCCCGACCGCCTGCACCACTGGATACCTTCGCTCGATCACCCGTCGGCGAAGGCAAGCGTCAATTTCCACATCACGACGCCGCCCGACGCCGTCGCCGTCGCGAACGGCAGGCTCGTCGGCGCGGGCGCCGGCACGCGCGAGACCGACTGGCTCTACGTCGAGCCGCGCCCGATCCCGCCCTACTGCATGATCGTCGTGGTCGCGCGCGACGAACTGATCGAGCCGCGCACGCCGGTCTCAAAAACCGTCGCGCCGCTCATCTATTATGTCGCGCGTTCGGATCGCGCCTTCGCCGAGAAGGGTTTCGCCGCCGCGCCGCCGTCGCTCGAATACTTCAGCCGGTTGATCGCCCCGTACCCTTACGAGAAGCTCGCGCACATCGTCGGCGCGACGCGCTACGGCGGGATGGAGAACTCCGGCGCGATCGTTTACGCCAGCACGCTTTTCGATCCGCGACCCGCAGAGCCCGTGAGTCGTCGCTTCGGCATCAGGCGCGGGCTCGTCGAGGTCGTGGCGCACGAGACGGCGCACCAGTGGTTCGGCGACGCGGTGACGCCCGCGACGTGGGCTGACCTGTGGCTGAGCGAGGGCTTCGCGACCTACTTCGCGGGTCTGTTTGTCGAACGCTACGAGGGCGCGGCGGCGTTTCGCGAGTACATGAGCCGCGCCGCCGGGACCTACCTGCGCTACGAGAAGACGCGGCGCGCGCCCGTCCACGATCGCGAGACGGAAGATTTGAACAAGCTGCTCAACGCGAACAACTACCAGAAGGGCGCGTGGATCCTGCACACGCTGCGCTCGCAACTCGGCGACGCCGCGTTCTTCCGCGGCATACGCGCTTACTACAGGGCACACAAGGACGGGAATGCGACGACGGAAGATTTACGCGCGGCGCTGGAGCGCGCTTCGGGCAGGGACTTGAGAGAGTTTTTCGCGCGCTGGGTTTACGGGAGCGGGCACCCGGTCTACGCCGCTTCGTGGGCGTGGAGAGCGCGCGCGGGGCGCGGCGGCGGCGTCGCGACGCTCACCCTCACGCAGACGCAAGAGGGCGAGCCGTTTTTGACGGGCGTGCCGGTCGAGATCGCGACGGAGGGCGGCGGCGTGCGATGGCTGTTGGTTCGACCGACGGGCAGGGAGACTTCATTGATCGTGCCGCTGGCGCGTCGCCCCGTCGGGGTAAGGGTTGATCCAGACGGGACGATCCTGAAAGAGGTCGTGAGCGAGCCTGTGCGTAAAGTGGCAGCGAATTTTTAACCGCCTCGTCTGTTGGCTCAAGTCTCAGTCCGAACACAACCCGCCACAGAGACACAGAGGGCACGGAGGACGCACAGAGTTTTTTCTCCGTGTGATCTCTGTGAACTCTGTGTCACTGTGGCGGGTTCTCTTCCTCTTCACTAACTACCGAGGAGCCCCGAAGCGGAGCGCGTACTCCTCGGAGTTCACGAAGCCGTTGACCATCGAGCGGGAGTCGGCGGGGTTGGCGTTGATCGTGCGGAGCCAGTCGGCGTAGCCGCCCGGCTCCGGGTCTCTCCTCAAATAGCCGAAGTATTGCATCGCGACGAAAGCGGGATTCAGCTCCGCCGACGCGACTTCGTCGGAGTCGGCGACAGCGCGCAGGACTTGCGCGCGCGTGAGCGACTGCTGGCTGAGTCGGCTGAGCAGTTCGGCTCTCGTCAGCACGACCTTCGTCGAGCCGTCCGGCGCGGCCGGATCGGGCGTCGTGATCTGCTGTAGAGAGTAGCGATTCATCAGCCCGTCGACGAACGCCGCGTTCGAGAGCGCGTCGAAGAAGCCCTTGAACTCCTGCCGCTGGACGAACGAGTTGGTGAAGGCAGCCTTCTTCGCGCGCACCTCCCCGGTGGTCGTCGCCGTCAAGCCCGCCATGTCGGCGACGATCTCGGTGTAGCGCGGCAAGCGCCCGAACGCCGCCTTGTAGAAGCGGAAGACGAAGAAGCCCTTGAGCTTGAACTCGTCCGAGCCGAAGAAGGCGGAGGAGACCTTGACGCGGTCGCAAGTAGCCGACGGGCTCGCGGGGTTGCTGTTGAAGGGGTCGGGGCAGTTGTTCAGCACGGCAGACCACGGCTCGCCGGGCTCCGGCTCGCGCGACAGAAAATCAAGGTAGTGCTGGCGGACGAAGAAGCCGGTCGTGTAGACGGGGTTGACGGAAGAGGCGTTGTCGTTGTCCGTGATCGTGACGGTCGTCGTGAAGGGCGCGGCGATGGTGACGCCCGCGGGGCTCAGCAGGCGGACGGCGAAGGTCTCCGCGTTCTCGACGTGTCCGTCGTCCGTGACGGGGACGACAAAGGAGGCTTGCGTCTGGTTGGGCGCGAACGTGATCGTGCCGCGCGCGGAGGCGTAGTCGCAGCGCGGGTAGGCGGTCGCGCCCTGCACGTCGCAGCGCACGGCGGAGGTGTCGTCGATGGTCTCGTAGTCCACGGCGACCGTGCCCGAAGTGTCGCCGCCGCGCGTGACGCTGATGACGACGCGCGCCGCCGCCTCGGAGACCGAGACGGTTGCGGCGGAGAGTTGCACCGTGCTGGGCTTCGCGCCGATCTCGTAGACGGCTCCGTTCGTGTTCGAGACGACGTAGACGTTTCCCGCGGGCGCGGTCTGGATGTCGGTCGTGATGCCGAAGTCGCGACCGACGAGCAGCGTCTCGCTCTCCGTGAGATCGAACTTGTCGCTGTTGTCGGCGACGCGATCGGCGAGCTGGGTCGTCGCGAGTTTGAGATCGGCGCGGTCGTCCGACAGCTTGAAGCGGAAGAGGTAGCCGCCCGCGAGCGTGGTGCGCGCGGCGCCGACGAGCAGATCGCCCTCGAACGCGGGACCCAGCGCCCGACCGCGCACGAAGCCGACGGGCGACGGCGCGACGGCGTACTTCCAGCTGAACGCGGGCTCGGTGTAGCGCGAGCCGGGAAGGACGAAGAGGCGAGAGAGAGCCTGCGCCGCGGTGTCGGCGATGCGGTCGGGCGTCCAGCGAATCTGTTGCAAGCCGCCCGCGCGTGAGGTCTCGATCTGCTTGAACTCCGCGACGCGCGCAGAGGGTCCCATCAACTGAATCCAGCCGCCGTTGAAGCCGGGCGCGACGCGGTTGATCTCGTCGAAGGCGTCGTCGCCGTTCTCCTGCGTCCAGAGGTAGCCGCTGACGGGATCGAACGCCATGCCGAAGCTGTTGCGCACGCCGTAGCCGAAAACTTTCCTGACGTTCGCCGCCGCCTCACCCGTGAGACCCGAGTCGGCGTTGAAGAAAGGGTTGTCGGTCGGCGTCGTGCCGTCGTCGTTGAGGCGCAGGACGACGCCCGTGAGGTGCGCGTTGTCGGGCTCGGGTCCGCCGAACTGATCGTCGGCGGTGGTGGGTCCGTCGGGCGAGGCGGAGGGACCGAAGCGCAGGTTCTGCAGCATCCCGCGCCGCCCGTTGTCGCCGATGATGACGTAGAGCTTGCCGTCGGGACCAAAGCGGATGATGCCGCCGTTGTGGTTGCCGCGCGACGACTGACCGGCGTCCTGCTGCAACGCGCGCAGGCGGATCAGGTTCTTCTCGAACGCGAGCGCCGAGCCGTTCCACAGAAAACTATCGACGCGGTTGCCGAGCAGCGGCACGTCGTCGGCGTTCGACGAATCGGCGGCGGTCGTGCTCTCAGTCCAGTAGAGGTAGACGCGCGGGTTCGACGGGAACTGCGGGTGCGGCGCGACTCCGAGCAAGCCGCGCTCGGAGTTGTTGTTGACGGCGAGATCGACGGCGGGCGTCGCCTGCACGACGCCGTTCGTCACGCGCAAAACCTTCCCGCTCGCCTTCTCCAGGATCAGGAAATCGTTGTTGCCGATGAACGCCAGAGTCGTCGGCTGGCTCAACCCCGCGACGACCTGTCGCACCGTGAGGTTCGCGTCCGTCATGACGGGACCCGTGACGAGCGTCGCCCCGCCCGTATGCGCGACGCTGCCCGACGTGCCCGTGACGGTGATCGGGAAACTTCCGAGCGGCGTCGAACCGCCGTTAGTCACCGTGAGCGTCGAGGTGCGCGCCGTGGCGTCGGTGATGTTTACAGTAGTCGGGTTGAAGCTCGCCGTCGCGCCCGCGGGGAGACCCGTGACCGCGAGCGTGACCGCGCCGGTGAAGCCGTTGGTTGGTGTGACGGTGACGGTGTACGCGCCGCTCGCGCCGGGGACGATGACCTGCGAGGAGGGCGAGACGTTGACGTTGAAGTCGCCCGCGGCTGCCGAAGGTTGGACGACGACGAACGTGAAGTTGATGCTGTCGCCTGAAGTGTTGCCGTCATTGTTCGCCTGATTCCCGGCGGTGTAGAGAGTGACGGGTCCCACGTCCGTCGCGGGCGCAGTCCAGTTGAAAGTCCAGCTCGTGCCGTTCGACTGCCCGACCGAAGTCCCGCCGAGCGTGTGCTCGACGTACTGCCGCGCGGGACTGCCGAGCAGCCCACTGATGACCTGCGTGCGGCCGTCGGCGCCCGCTTGCAGCGTGCCCGCGCGGTTGCCGTCGTCATCGACGGCGGTGAGTTGGAAGCCCCAGCGCTGTAGCGTGGGGCTCTCGTTCGCCTCGTTGACGGTGATCGCGTAGGTCTGCCCCGGGACATAACTTGGCGGCGCGCCGACGCTGATCGTCCCCGGAGGCGCGCCGTCGAAGACGTGGCACTCGTCGCACTTGAACTCGCCGGGCGCGCCCGTGAATCCCGGATCGGGTCCGGTCGAGCGAGCGTAGGCACGGCGACTCGCGGGCGTGTCGGTCAGGAGCGCCACCGCGCCGAGCGCGGCGAAGAGTGTGATGACGAAGAGCTTGACGAGGCTGATGCGGCGCATGACTTACGGTTCAAGTTAAAGAACGGGCGCGGCATTCTCGCGTAATGCCCGTGAATGCCGCGCCCGCCGGAGAGCGCAGTTCATCAAACTGACGACGCCTCAGAGCATGAAGCCGAGGTTCGGCGAGTTGAAGCGGCCGATGAGCGGGAAGACGAGCGGCAGATCGCTCGCCGAGAGCCCGTACCAGGAGGCGAGCGTGGCGGCGTACTGCTCGACCGAGGTCGTCGGGATCCAGCGACCGCGCGTGTCGGTGTCGTCGGGCCCGCCAAGCGCGAGCGTCGGGAACGTGCCGTAGAAGTCGCCGCCGCGGACTGCGCCGCCGACGACGAGGTGGTGGTTGCCCCACGCATGATCGGAGCCGACGCCCGCGCCCGCGCCCGCGGGCTGGAGCGTGCGCCCGAAGTCGGAGAGGGTGAAGGTCGTCACCTTGTCGGCGATGCCCAGCTCGACCGTCGCGTTGTAGAAGGCGCCGACCGCCTGGCTCAACTGCGTGAGCAGGCTCGACTGACCGTTCGCCGCCATCTGGTTGTTGTGCGTGTCGAAGCCGCCGATGGAGACGAAGAAGATCTGCCGCTTCATCGAGAGCGTATCGCGCAGCGCGATGAGGCGCGCGATCTGGAGGAGCTGGCGACCGGCGGAGGTGTTCGGGAACGTGGTCGTGATGGTCGGGTTCGCGCTCCCCAATGCCGCGCTCGTCTGGAGGGCGGAGGTCGTGATGTCGGCGGCGGCTCGGGGCAGCGTGTCGCTGGTGACGAGGGCGCGAATCTGATCGAAGGCGGTGCGGCGCGCGGTGTTCTGCGCGGTGGTGAAGGTCAAGCCTTCGGCGTTGACGGCGTTGTTCAGCGGGAGCACGCTCGCGAGCGGCGTGTTCGAGTCGCCGATGGCGAGCGGGCGCGTCGCCTGCCCGGTGACGAAGAGGTTGACGCCCGCAATCGAGACCATCTGCGGGAAGGTCGCCGCGCCGTTCAAGGTGGCGGCGCGATCCGCCGTGCGCCCGCCCCAGCCCGTCTGGCTGTTATCGTTCGAGACCGAAGTCATCCACTGACCGACCTGATCGGAGTGGGAGAAGAGTTGCAGCGGCCGCTTGCCCGTGCCGTTCTGGTAGATCGCCTTCGTCAGGGGCTCGACGAGCGGGCCGGCGTTGCAGACGACCGCCGCCTTGCTCTGGCTGAAGAGCGACTGAATCTCGACGAGGCTCGGATGAAGACCGTATTGACCGCCGCTCGCGGGGTTGACGGGGAGCAGGCCGCCGGGCTGACCGGGCGCGGGGAGCGCGAGACCGGCCGCCTGCCGCGCGCCGGTGTACTGCGCGAAGCGCGTCGCGTCAACGGGCACCACTAAGTTGTTGCCGTCGTTGCCGCCCGACATGAAGACGCAGACGAGCGCCTTGTAGTCGGTGGCGTTGGTATCGGCGAAGGCGCGCACCAGGCCGAACTCCTGAATCCCGGCGGCGAGCAGACCCGTGCCGAGCGCGGCGCAACCCGTCGAGCGTAAAAAATCTCTGCGCGTTTGTGACATGACGTTCTTCTACCTTTGCACTTGATACTGCTGCGAAGTGGCGACCAGATAGACGGCGGTGCGCGCGCGCTTGAGCTGGTAGCCCGTGTCGGTCACGGGGATGCCGCTGACGGCGCTCAAGACCTGCGCCTTCATCGCCGCGCCCATCGTGTTGTGCATCAGGAGCGCGTCGAGGGAGTCGATCATCTGGGACGGGTTGTCGGCGAGCGTGGTCAGGTTGCCGAGGTTGAGCTGCGTCCCCGAAGGCGTGTTGGCGTTCGGCGAGATGCCCTGATAGACGAGCGTGTTGACGACGTTGGCGCGCCGCAGGGTGGTCGAGGTCGAGAGGATCTCGAAGGCGGGGCCTAAGAGCTTCGTCCCCGGCACTTCGTAGAGCGGCGCGTAGTAGCTGAAGACGGTGGCGGGGAGGAAGACCGGCTGATCGAGCGAGTTGGGCAGATCGCCGCGCGTCGAGTTCTGCCCGATGACGCCGTCGCTCGGGGCCGAGGGGTTGCCGAAGGCGGAGGCGCCAAAGGCGCGCAGCACGTTGTTGATGAGCTGCACGGGCTCTCGGAGCTTGCCGTACTTCGGATCGGTCTTCGCGTCGCCGCGCGCCTCCGGGTCTAACAGGATCGCCCGGATGACCGCCTTCATCTGGCCGCGCGCGCCCGTACAGTTGTCCGGATAGAGCGCGTCGCAGTCGTTGTTGAAGGCGCGCGCGACGCGGTCGACGTAAGCGGGCGAGGGGTTGCTGGTGACGAGGTGCTGAATGAGCTGCTTGCCGATGAAGGGGCCTGTATTCGGGTGGTTGAAGAGGTTGTCGAGCGCGCCGCCCACGTCCGCCATCGTCGTCTGGTTGGCGGGGAGCGTCGTGCCGTTCAGCAGCGTCTTCGCGTTGATGTCGTGGTTCGTCTCGCGCACGCTCATCGGGTCTTTGTAGTTGACGACGCCCTGCGTGCCGGGAGGCGCGGCGGCGAAGTTGAGCCCGGTGAAGACGCGCGCGAAGGCGGTGACATCGTTCTGCGTGTAGGTCGGGATGAGGCTCCCCTGGGAGTCGAGCTTGTACGTGCCGTCGTTGTTGAGCTGGTAGAGGCCGGTGGAGAAGAGCTGCATCACCTCGCGGGCGTAGTTCTCGTTCGGGTTCGTGCGCGTGTTGCCCGCCACGTCGAGGTAGCGACCCATGCCGGGGTTGAGCGTGATGTCCTGCAGGAGCTGACGGTAGTTGCCGAAGGCGTCGCGGTCGAGGATTTGGAGATAGTAGGCCATCCACGACGGCTGGTTGATCTCGCGCCCCGAAACGACCGTGATCTGGTGCAGCGCCCACGCGACCCGCTGGCGCAACTGATCCGACTGCGGGTTGAAGCTGAGCGCGTTCTGGAAGAAGCGCACCTGCAGCTGGTACATCGTGTAGTTGTCGCGAAGGCAGAGGCTGCGCTGCGCGGCGTCGGTCTGCGGGCAGCCCTGCGCGTTGTCGATGGGCATGAGCGTCAGATCGGGGTAGTTCGCCGCGCCGTACTGATCCGCGGGGAAGGCTGGCGCGGCGTTGAACTGTTCGTTCAGGTAGGCGCGCAAGCCCAGCTGCTGGACGCGCGCGACCTCCGAGTTCGTCGCGCCCCACGTCGCCTGTTCGAGCATGCGCACCGTGTCGGCGTAGGAAGCCGCGCCCGTGAACGGATTCGGCGTCGGGGTCGGCGTCGGGCCGGGCAGCACGGCAGGTGCGGGCTGCGGGACGGAGCCGGGGTCGTCCGCCGGCAGACTCGTCGAGTGCCCCATCGTGATGCGCGCGCGGTTCGACGCGACGCCGTGGAGGTTGATGCGGACGAGCACGTCGCCGACGTTGTCCATCGCGGGGTCGAGCAGGACGGTGACCTGTTTGATCCCGCCGAATCTCGTCTCCCCCGTGTCCGGCACGTCGCGCACGTCCTCGACCGTCAGCTCGTACTTCTTGCCCGCGCCGTCCTCCGCGTCAGCCGAGAGCGCCTTCGCCCCCTCGCCCGCGAGGAGGTCGAGATTCATCACGAGGAAGATGACGCGCGTGCGCCGGTCTGAGCCGACCAAGCCCGGCGAGTTGATCGCGAAGGGGTCGCGCATCTTCGCCACCGCGTCGACGGCGATGGCGCGCGTCGAGTTCGGCTCGGTCAAGACGATGGGGGCGGCGAGGGCGCTCGAAGCGGCGGCGAAGAGGGCGACGAGTGCTGCGGCGGCGGCGCGCGGCGGGCGCACGAAGCGCGCGCGGGAGCGGCGTGGGCTATTGTCAGTCATAAGACACCATCGAGAAGTCCGTAGGGCGAGGCTCTTCGGTCAAAACCGGGACTGAGTTGTTGGGAAACAGTAACCGTGTGGGGACGGGCGCGAACCTTGTGACGGCTGGAAATATAACACGCAACAGCCGCCGCGCCAAAACTTTTAACGCCGCACTCGCCGCCCCGCGCGCGCCGGGGCGCGACGCAACCGACCGCCAAGTGAAAAGCTCACGACGGAGCCGGGGCGAGAATACGCCGCCGCCGACTTCCCCGTGAGCCTTTAGACGGACGCGCGCGGCGGAAAGTCTGACTTTTTCCGCCGCGCGCCTCGAACTTTTTTTACGACGCCGCCCCGCCCTGTAGCCGATTCAGATCGGCGTCCGCCGTCTCCTCGTCGCCCTCGGCGGTGCCGGGCGTGCGACCGGGATCGCCCGTCTCCGCGTCCGCGCCGCCGCGCGGCTGACCCTGCCCGCCCGAACCTCGATCGCCCCTTTCCTGATCCGCCATCCTCTTCCCCCTTCGATCTCTTTTAAGTTTGCCGCGACTACGCGACGACTTTAGCACGGCGGAAATTATCGCGACAGCGTAGGCTCGCTCCGCGCTCTGCACGCCGCGCGGTCGTTGGTGTTATCCTATGCCGGCGAGACTCCCCTAACTTGAATCCGCACTGCGCGCCGTGCGACGCGGCGGCAGTTCGTCAGCTCATGCTGAGGCACCGACTCACGAAACAGTTTCGGTTGCGCCGCACCGCGCCGCGCGGCGGATCGTTGTGCCGTGTCGTCGCGTCGGTGATCATCGTCGCCCTCGCCCTCACTCCCGCCGCGGCGCGCGCGCAGGCGGGCAAGCGACAGACCTCGCGCGCGGCGCAGGCTGCGACGAAGACGAAGAAAGCGGCTGACAAGAAAGAGGCGGAGAAGAAAGCGCAGCCGAAGGACGAGCTGGCGGCGCTGCGCGACGAGTTCGTGCGCGTGACGGGCGAGTACAAGAAGGGCTTGGGCGACTTGCTGCCCTACCAGGAGCGCGATGTGCGGCGGGCGGAGGAAAAGCTCGGCAAGCTACAGGAGTTAAAAAAGGAAGGGCTCATCGCTCAGCGCGACGTTGAAGCCGCCGAGAAAATTCTCGCCGACGCGCGGGCGAAGGTCTTGGAGACAGAGCAGCAGATGAAGGCGGCGGACGTGCAGGTGGCGAACGCGCTCGTCGAGGAGAAGGTCGTCGAGCAGGCGGCGAAGACCCCGCCGCCCGCGCGCGGCAAGATGATCCGCACGACCGCCTACATCCGCTACGGCGGCGTGGGCTCGTTCTCGCTCTCGTCCGGCGCAGGTCGCGTGATGAGCTTCTACACGCAGGCTTTCAAAAAGCAGTTGCCGATCAGCGCGTTCGGTCAGACGGCGGTTCACAACCAGCTCGGCTTCGATCACCGCAACGCGATGGACGTGGCGCTGAACCCCGACAGCGCGGAGGGGCGCGCGCTCGTCAACTACCTGCGCGCCAACGGCATCCCCTTCTTCGCCTTTTTCATGGCGATCCCCGGCTCCGCCACGGGCCCGCACATCCACGTCGGGATGCCCTCACACAAAATCCGCTGACCTCCGGCGCGGCTGCAATCCGGAGCGGATCACAGGCTGTGGATGACGCTCGTCACGACGCCCCAGATCTCGAAGTCGTGCCGCTCGCCGATCTCTAACTCCTCGTAGGCGTCGTTCTCCGGCGCGAGCAGGACTTTGCCGTCGCGCTCGATGAGGCGCTTGACGACGAACTCGTCGTCCACGCGCGCGACGACGACCTTGCCGTCCGAGGCTTCGACCGAGCGATCCACGACGAGGATGTCGCCGTCGTGGATGCCGGCGCCCGTCATCGAGTCGCCGGAGACGCGCACGAAGTAGGTCGCGGCGTAGTTTCGGATCAGGTGCTTGTTGAGATCGATCCTGCCGTCCACGTAATCGACGACGGGGAAGGGCGAGCCGGCGGAGACCGGCGCGGTGAAGATGGGGCGCGTCCAGCGCGTGGGGAAGCGCGTGAGCGTGTAGAACTGCACGACCTCTGTGGGCATAAATGGTTTAGCTCACAGCCGGTCGGGAGCCCGGCGTTCGAGTTTGTCAGGCTGGTAGAACTCTCGCAGGATTTATGTAACAAGGCGGGGCGCGCGTGTCAACACCCACGCGCGCCGTCGGCGGTTTGGTTCCATCTTGAGTATGGCGGTAATAGGACTCACCGCGGAGGCGCGGAGAGGGGCGATGAAGTCGGAACGATGAACGCTGAACGATGAACTGAAGGCGAATGCTCTTACTTCATCGTTCATCGTTCCGACTTCATCGTTTGGCTCACTGCCCGCGCCGGAGCGAGTCGATGTCGATGACGAAGCGGTAGCGCACGTCAGCCTTGACGGTGCGCTCGTATGCCTCCTCGATCCGCTGGATGGGGATCACCTCGACGTCGGAGGTGATACGGCGCTCCGCGCAGTAGTCGAGCATCTCCTGCGTCTCGCGGATGCCGCCGATGCTGGAGCCGGCGAACCTGCGGCGGTTCGAGATGACCGAGAAGGCTTGCACCTCCACGGGTTTTTCCGGCACGCCGACGAGCACCATCACCCCGTCCCTGCGCAGCAGGTTGAGGTAGAGGTTCACGTCGTGCGGCGCGGAGACGGTGTCGAGGATGAGATCGAACTTGTTGGCGAGCGGCGCGAGGCTCTCCGGCTCCCGCGTCACGACGAAGTGGTGCGCGCCGAGCTGGCGCGCGTCCCCCTCCTTCGAGGGCGAGGTGCTGAAGACCGTGACGTCGGCGCCCATCGACGCGGCGAGCTTCACGCCCATGTGCCCCAAGCCCCCGAGCCCGACGACGCCGACGCGCTGCCCCTCGCGGACGTTGAAGTGGCGCAGCGGCGAGTAGGTCGTGATCCCGGCGCAGAGCAGCGGCGCCGCCCCGGCGGGGTCGAGCCCCGCGGGAATCCTGAGCGTGTAGTTCTCGTCCACGACGATCTGCGTCGAGTAGCCGCCGTAGGTCGGCGTCTTCTCGTCCATCTCCGTCCCGTTGTAGGTGGCCGCGGTGTGCCCCTCGCAGTACTGCTCCAAGCCCTCACGGCAGTTGTCGCAGACGCGGCACGAATCGACGAAGCAGCCGACGCCCGCCATGTCGCCCTCCCTGAACTTCGTGACCGCCGCGCCGACGCGCGCGACTCTACCGACGATCTCGTGACCGGGCACCATCGGGAACGTCGAGTTGTTCCACTCGCCGCGCGCCTGGTGGATGTCGGAGTGGCAGACGCCGCAGAAAAGAATCTCGATCAGCACGTCGTGCTCGCCCGGCTCCCTCCGCTCGAAGGCGAAAGGCTCCGGCGGCGTGGTCGCGCTCATCGCCGCGTACCCGTTTGTTTTAAGCATGAATGATCTCCTCGCCGGACATGATAAGTCTTGACTCGTGAAATCGTGACTTGCTGCGATTGCGTAAGTCAGAACCGCCTGCTGCAAACGGGCGGGTCTGCCGATTTTAGAATGCGGAATGCGGAATGCGGATTGAAGAGCACTCAAGCCCTCTGCTCGAAATCCGCAATCCGGAATCCGCATTCCGCAATTGAAGAGCCCGCCCGCTTGCGGCAGGCGGTTCCGACCTGTTGAGAGCAGGATGAAAATTTCGTTCGAAACTTCCACCCCGCCCCGATCCGAACCCGGACTCTTCGTCGCCCCTTTACATCTTCGACTTGATGTCTTTGATCATCTGCAGGTGATCGCGCAGGGTGGGCAAGGTCTTCGCGGCGAAAGCCCTCACGTCGGCGTCGTCGCCCTTCTCGGACTGCGTCTGGAACACCTCGACGTCGTGCTCGTGATCCTCGACCATCATGTCCACGTACTGCTGGTCGAAGTCAGCGCCCGCGAGCTTCGAGAGCTTGTCCATCATCGACTTTTGATCGGAGGTCAGCTCCTGCGGGAGCTGGATGTTCTTGCGCGCGGCGAGCTGGTTCAGCTCCATGTTCGCCTTCGTGTGATCGTCGATCATGCGCTGACCGAAGAGCTTGACGACGGCGCTGCCGCCGCGCTCGGTGGCGAGCTTACCCATCTGCACCTCAGCCATCCCGCCCTGCGCCGCCTCCTTCGCGAAGCCGTCCGACTTCTTGCCGCCGTCGCTCGCGTCGCCCGCGCACGCCAGCATGAGCAACGCCGCCGCGACGGGCAGCGCCAACGCCGAAACTTTTTTCATCATCGCCTTCACTCCTTCAACCGCACCGTGCGCTCGCCGCCGTCGCGCGGGGGTCGATCCACCCGGCGGCGGCGGCGCGCGGAGTTCTTTCAGTGTGCGAGGTCAAGTCAGACTCTTACTTCGCCGACGCGGCGCGACCCGAAGTCTGACCTTCCGTGGTCGAGACCTCGCCCGCCTCCATCAGCTGCTTGAAGCGGCGCAGGTCTTCGTCCACCTGCTGCTCCGGGCTCTCGCCGAAGAGCTTCGCGACGAGCGAGCCGAGCAGACCCGCGGGCGGATCGTACTTCAGGACGACTTTCACCTGCGTGCCGCGCCCGCCCGGCGCCGCCTGGAAGTGGACGGAGCCCGCGTTATCGACCTCCGATCCTTCGAGCGAGCGCCACGCGATCAGCTCGTTCTCCTTCTCGTTGTAAACCTCTGCGTCCCACTCGACCGAAGACCCGGCGGGACCCTTCGCCACCCAGTGTGAGGTGGCGTCGCCGGTGACGCGCACCTCTTCGAGGTGCTTCATGAAGCGCGGCAGGTTCTCGAAGTTGCGCCAGAAGCGGAACAGCTCTTCGGGCGAGCGGTTGATCGTCAGACTCTTCTCGACCTTCACGCCGTGCCCGCCTCTGACGCTCACGTTCGGGTTGTCGCCCTCGGTCCCGGCGGTGTTGATGCCCGCCGCGTCGTAGGCTCCGCTGCGAGATACTTTCCGGACACGGTTTAACCGTTTTGTCCGTACCATGTCCGAAAACAACTCAACTAAATCGGTGTTATGGATTTTATAGTCAATCGTCGTGCCGATAGCCCACGATTGAAAGTTTAAGTTCGTCCGCCTAAAAAACGGTCATCGCATGGCGCACTAACTAACTGAGACAAGCGAACTATTTCAGGTCCCTGACAAAGACCGTTTATACTCGGTGCGCCACTCGGATAGGTTTCCTCGGATTCGCTCCGGGTTGAGCAGTTCGATGAGATCGACGAGGTGTACGATAAGGTGTTTTATCCTTTCCGGTCTAAAATCTCTTAGTGCGCTTTCTTGAACTAAGAAGAAATTTGTCGCCTTCTCAATCCAATAATCTTGTCCCCCTCCAGTTAAGGGGTTGAATAGATCACAATACTTGCCATATCCGATTACGATTTTTGTACCTCCCTCGGAGAGAATCATCGTCTCCCCGATGGCTCTTTGTTCCTCCCTTAAAATAAGAGCATCAGTCCACTTTTCTCTATCCGGTGCGCGATTGAGTTTATCGTTCTCAAGGTCATTCCTAATCTTTTCTATGTTCCCATCTAAGTAGTTCCGCTTGTCAGGCTCACCGCTGTTCAGAAAGGTGATATCCTGCCGGTACAACTCCAGCCAGCCCAAGAAGGCACTAAGTCGGTAAACACTAACCACTAAATAGTATTTTCGGTAATACAGATCGTCCGGGAAGATAGTCGCGGGGCGGGAGGGCTGCGTGTGCAACAGTTTTGGATCGAAAAAATCCGGCGTGTCTTTAACGACGATGTGCCTCAATATCAGGCAGAGTTCGACAGCAGCCAAGACGATCCAATTTTTATGCCTCTGAAAGTCGCTCTCTATCGCACGCTTTGTTTTCCACGTTTCGAAATAAAAGTCCTTGACTATCTGGATAATGGTGGGCATTAAACCAGCCACTATTCCGATCATCAGCGTGATGATTTGTTCTTTTCCCATACCGGCACTCTCTGGGGCTGAAGTGAGAACTTAACGTCCGTCATAATATTTTTTTTCGCTTGGGCGGTAAAGGAGGTTTTCGCGGTTAGAAGGCCGCTCTAACCAGATCTCTTGATGAAGCCGGAGGGTGATCATCTAGATGTCCAGCGCGGAAGTGACGCGGAGGTTTTCTATGCATGCGCGTAATTTGATCTTTCAACCTCCCGCCGCCTCGAAAGTTGCCGCTGAGCGTCGCGTAACGCATCTAGTAGGGGAGTGTAAGGTATTCGCTGTAAGCTGCCGCCCGCCAGCTCCAAATCCCAAAGCCCCATCCGTACCCATTCATCGCGCGCATGCCATTCTGGCATCCCCAAAATCGGATAGAGACAGACACCGCTCAGAGGTATGCCCTCACGGAGAATTGATTCACACTCGTCCGAAAGTTCACGCATCCACGGCGCTCGCATGTTACCGACGTGCCCCGTCTCAGTTATTAGCATCTCCGCGCCGTAGCGCTCCCACACGCTACGCACTAGTTCGCTCAGTGGTACCCGCCGCATGTCCCATTCGTCGAGTGGGGTGCCAACTTGGTTGAATTCCCACTGGTTAGTCCAGTAGTAGTTGATTCCGACGATATCGAGGTGGCGCAGGCTCCCGCCTAGTTCAGGCAACAGTCTTCCGGCAAGCATATCCCACGCCTGCATGACCGCGCAGCGGTTGAATGCATCCGCTTCGGATTGCAGTTCAGGGCGGTTGAGTGGCGCGACGACGCGACATATCGGATCGACGTTTATGATCCTCGCTCCCGGGCATGCTGTCTTGATCGCATTAATGCCCCGGATCGCCCCTCTCATGAGATTGACCTTTAAATCCCACCCGCGACCGCGCTCGTGCGGGGCGAACACCCCGACCTCGCCCGCCGCCCAAGAGAAGTAAGAGGGCTCGTTGATCGGCGTGAAATAGCAGATGCCTTCGGCCCGCGCGGAGACATAGCGCGCGACAGCATAGCAGTAGTCGGCGAAGCGTTCGGGGAAGCTGTCGGAGAAGAGATCGACGCCGTCAGGATAGCCGAAGTGGAAGAGGTCGTAAATTAATTCCACGCCGTTGCGGCAGGCCGCCTCGACGACGGGTGCGACAGACGAGAAGTCGTAGCGGCCGCCACGGTCGACGAGAGGCCACCGCACGCCCTCGCGCGCGGCGCGCAAGCCGACCGAGCGGAGCAGCGAGTAGTCTTCGTCGGCGCGGAGGTCGTGTTCGGTCGCCGCGATCTGATCGAGCCACTCGCGGTTCGCGTTATAGCCCGTCGCGCTCTCGAAACCCGGTCGGCGAGCGCCTTGTACTTCGCGTACAGCTCGGCGTTCTCCGGGCGCGGGACGGGGTAATAGGGATCGCCCTCGGCGCGCGGGAACTCGTAAACGATGCTCGTCTTCGAGTGCTCCTGACCCGTCAGGTACTTGAACTCGGTGATGCGCGTGTAGAGGTTGTCGTTCGGGTAGTTGACGACGGGCGCGCTCTGGAAGACGGGCGCGTCGTGCGTCTCGTGCTTGAACTCCAGAGACCTGTACGGGAGCTTCCCGAAGCGCAGATCGAAGAACTCGTCCACCGGACCCGTGTAGATCATCTCCTTGAACGGGATGACGCGCTCGACGTCGCGGTAGTCGGTGTTCAGCATGAACTTGATGTTCGGGTGATCGAGCATCTTCTCGAACATCCGCGTGTAGCCGTGCTTCGGCATCGCCTGGTAGGCGTCGGTAAAATACCGATCATCGCGGTTCGTCCTGATCGGAACCCTCGCCGTCACCGAGGCGTCCAGCTCGGAAGGATCGAGCCCCCACTGCTTGCGCGTGTAGTTGCGGAAGAACTTCTCGTACAGCTCCCGCCCGACGCGGTTGACGACCACGTCCTCGCTCGTCACGATCCGCTCGCGCTTCTCCGCCATCCGTGCGAGGAAGTCTTCGACCTCGAACGCGGTGAGGTTCACGCCGAAGTAGCGGTTGATGGTGTCGAGGTTGATCGGGATCGGCAGGAGCTGCCCGTCCACGCTCGCCAGCACGCGGTGCTCGTAGCCGCGCCACTCGGTGAAGCGCGAGAGGTACTCGAAGACCTCGCGCGAGTTGGTGTGGAAGATGTGCGGGCCGTACTTGTGCACGAGCACGCCCGCGTCGTTGTAGTGATCGTAGGCGTTGCCCGCGACGTGCGGGCGGCGGTCGCACACCAGCACCTTCTTGCCCGCGTCGCGGGCGAGCCGCTCGGCGAGCACACTCCCGGCGTACCCCGCGCCGACGATGAGATAGTCGAACATAACTTGCGCGTTCCCATCCCTCGTCAGTCGGCGGCGTTCGTGTACGCGGAAGCGCTCGCCGCGCGGGTGGCGGCGACCGGCGCGGGCTTCGCGACGGAGACGGCGCGCGCGGCGGCCGCCTTCGGCTTCGCGGCTCTGCGCGCGGCGGCGACCGCCTCGCCGATGTGCGCAGCCATCCTCTGCCAGGTCTCGTCCCAGGAGTTCGTCGCGAGGAACTCGTCCACGCGCTTCAGCCACTGCTCGTCTTCGGCGTGATCGTCCATCCCCGCCGCCGAAGCCGCCTTGATGAACTCCGCCACGTCGTCCGCGATGTGGACGAGCCCCATCTCGCCGTAGGGTCTGACCACGTCGCGGATCGAGGTGGAGACGACGGGCTTGCCCGCCGCGAGGTATTCGGGCGTCTTCGTCGGGCTGATGAAGCGCGTGTGCTCGTTGCGCGCGAAGAGGAGCGCCGCCACGTCCCAGCCCGCCAGGTAGGCGGGCAGCTCCTGGTAGCTCTTGCCGCCGAGGTAGTGGATGTTGGCGCGGCGCGGCAGATCGTCCTCGCCGATCTTCACGACGGGCCCGATGATGACGAAGTGCCAGTCGGGTCGCGCGTCGGCGACGCCTTCGAGGAGCGCCGCGTCG
Organism: Acidobacteriota bacterium; assembly: GCA_020200235.1. Lineage (GTDB taxonomy): Bacteria > Acidobacteriota > Blastocatellia > Pyrinomonadales > Pyrinomonadaceae > JAIVGV01. Next base: position 35,067 of record JAIVJC010000003.1, read on the forward strand.
AAGCGCTCGTCGAGCACGCCGAAGAAGCCCATGCGCGGGTGCGGGATGGCAGCCTGATCTTCGGGCTCCGCGACAGCAGCGCGCGCCTGCGCGAAGTGCGCGCGGTCAATGGACGAGGGGAAGGCGTGGATGTTCGGGTGCTTATCCTTCTTCGCC
>JAIVJC010000004.1:0-33863 GCA_020200235.1 Acidobacteriota bacterium
CCGAGCCCCCCGCCAAGGGCTGGGGGAAGAGCGTGGACGGCGACGGCGTGAGCCACATCCTCTTTCAAATCCTCGTCGGCGAGGCGGAGCGTCAGTGGTTCGAGGTGCATTATTTCGACAAGTCGATCAAGCCGCTCGGCAACATCACGAAGATCATTCCGGCGTCCAACGATCACCCCGACGCCCTGCTCGACTGCTGCATCGCTTTTTACCCGAAGTACTTTGAGAGTTGCCCTTCGCTGGCGACCATCCCCAAGAAGGTCAAAACTTTTCGGCGCTTAGACTTTCATCACGGCATGGACGAAGTGCCAGAGGAGTGGGCGACGCTGCGCGAAGAGGCGCGCCCGCTGTTCAAGAACCTATACATCTGGCAAGCCAAGCTGACGCGGGTATAAAATTTACCCGGCCCCCAGCCCCTACCTCTGCTGTAATAGAGTTACCCTCATGATGAGACCTGAGCGATGGCAACAGGTCAAAGAAATCTTCCATTCAGCCCTGGCGCTACCACGAGATGAGCGCGAGAGCTTTCTAGCCGCAGCCTGCCACGGGCAGGACTCATTGCGCAGGGATGTCGAATCGCTCATCAGCTCTCACGAAAAAACCGGAAGTTTCCTCGACGCCCCTGCCTATGAAGCGGCCGCGCGAATAATGGCTGACGAGAAAAAAGCACTACAGGACAGGGAGGCGCTCGGCTCCTACAAGATCATCAGCGCGCTCGGCGCGGGCGGGATGGGCGAAGTTTATCTGGCGCACGACCAGCGGCTCAATCGTAACGTCGCCCTCAAAGTCTTGCCTGCCGATTTGATCAACGATCGCGAACGCCTGCACCGCTTCGAGCAGGAAGCGCAAGCCGCGTCGGCTCTCAATCATCCGAACGTCATCACCATTTACGAAATCGGAAATTGTGGCGACACGCATTTCATCGCCACCGAGTTCATAGAGGGCCAGACGCTGGGGCGGATGTTGCAGACGAAGCGGGCGGAAGTTGCGGAAGCGCTCAGCATCGCCACACAGATTGCCGCCTCGCTGGACGCCGCACACCGAAGAGGTATCGTGCACCGAGATATCAAGCCGGAGAACGTCATGCTGCGCGAGGACGGTCTGGTGAAAGTGTTGGATTTCGGCCTGGCGAAGCTGACAGGGAAAGGTACGGACGCGCCGGTCGATACCGAAGCCCGGACACGCCAACAAGTGCGGACGATGCCCGGCATGATGATGGGCACAGCTCGCTACATGTCGCCGGAACAGGCGCGCGGGCAAGAAGTGGACGCGCGGACGGACGTTTGGAGTCTGGGAGTTGTGTTATATGAAATGCTGTCGGGAATGCCGCCGTTCCCGGGCGAAACGATGAGCGACACGATTAGCGCGATTCTAAGTAAAAATCCGTTGCCGCTCTCCGCTTACTGCCCCGACATTCCGAAGGAATTGGAACGCCTCGTCAACAAAACGCTCAGAAAAGACCGGGAAGAGCGCTACCAGACGGCGAAAGATTTGCTGATTGATTTGAAAGACGTCAAACAAGACTTAGAGTTTCAGAATAAGTCGGGACGTGCCGCAGCACCAGATCTGGAAGAGGCGAAAACAAAAGTCTTCAATGCCACCACGAGCGACATTGCCCCGCACACAACTTCGAGCGCGGCATCTGTTGTCAACAGCTTTACACACCATAAGCGGTCAGCCCTTCTCGGCTTACTATCGCTCACGATTGCTTCGATAGCCCTGTTCTTCTTCCTCAACCGTTCCCCGGTCTTAACCGAGAAGGATACGATTCTGCTGGCGGATTTCGTCAACACGACCGGGGACCCGGTGTTCGACCTGACCCTGAAGCAGGCTCTTGCCGTGCAGCTCGGGCAAACACCGTTTCTGAACATTTACCCGGACGACCGAATTCAAGAGACGCTGCGCCTGATGAATCGGAAGCCGGATGAACGCATCACAAAAGATGTGGCGCGAGAGATTTGCGAACGCAACGGCATTAAAGCGATGTTGCTGGGATCGGTTGCGAATCTCGGCAATAACTACGTCATCACGCTGGAAGCCTTAAACCCGCGGACGGGCGAAGCACTGGCGCGGGAGCAAATTGAAGCGGCAGGCAAGGAACAGGTATTAGGCAAGCTCGGAGACGCGGCGACGAAGTTGAGAGGGAAGCTGGGAGAATCGCTTCAATCAATCGAGAAGTTTGACGCGTCGATTGAACAAGCCACGACCTCGTCGCTCGCCCCTTCGGTGCCCGGGCGGTTCGAGCCGAAGACCATCGTCAGCCCGTCCCAAGAGAGCGTCGCCCGCGTCTCGTTTGCCGCGCTGTTAACCGCGGTTAGGTTGACGGGCGCCGCCCAGTCTTCGTCCGTGCTCCCCCGCACGGCCGTCCAGATGTCCTGGCCGCCTAGGCCGCCGGGGCGGTTCGAGGCGATGAAGAGGCTCTGTCCGTCTGGCGACTGGATCGGGCAGCCGTCGTTGAACGGCGTGTTGAGTTGCGCGCTCGTGCCGGGGATCGACTCGGCGTTGACGGGCGCGCCCCACTCGCCGAAGTGCTTGGCGGAGGCGAGTGGGGCGAAGATTAGCGCCGCAACACAGCCGGCGGACACGAGACCCGGCACGAGCGGGAACCTCTTTACATTCTTTGGTGACCTGATCATCTTGGGAACCTTCCTTTCGTGAGAAACCGCCTGATAAACGATTCTCCGTCATCTTCACCTGCGCCGCTCCATAACGGATCGGGGCAGATGAACAACGCCCCGGCGGGCGCCTCGACGAAGTGAACTTCTCCGCCTCCCCCATGCGTTGGATCGTGCGCAAACCGAGCCCGGTAACGACAATAGTCTCCTGTGCTAAAACCAGTGACTGTGAACATTGCTCGCACCGAACCGTAGGCGCCGGGCCAGACATCCTGAGCTTGAAGCGCCGCTCCGTTTCGGTTGCGAGCTCCCATCTTCTCTTCCGCTACACACCGGCTCTTAGGCTTCTGCTCTCAGGCTTCTTCGGCGCGGGGCGTGCCAGGGACGGGCCTAGTGCCTCGCGCCCCCGTCTGGGGTTATTTCTGAGCCATGACCACCGCCCCAGGGCGCTTCAAATTGCCCTTCATACATACACGCGTAGGCCGCGGAAAAACTCCCTCAGGTCATCTGCTGAAGTGAATAGAATTCATACCAGCCGCGCGTACGACCGCCTGACGCGCCAAGTCCTAGCCGAGTACGCGCGCAGGCGCCGGGCTGAAAAGCACGGCGGGGATGAACAAGCCTGGTAGTTGCCACACCTTCCGGCACAGCTTCGCCACCCACCTCATGGAAGATGGCTACGACAACAGAACCGTGCAAGAGTTATTAGGGCATTCGGAGGTGAAGACGACGATGATCTACACTCACGTACTCAACAGAGGCGGCAGAAGCGTCCAGAGCCACATTGATGTTTAAGGTTGGCACGCAGTTGGCACACAAAAAAGGATACGGGCATCGGATTGATCCCCGTATCCTTTTGATTTTACCAGGCGGCTAGTGGGTCTCGAACCCACGACCTCAAGATCCACAATCTTGCGCTCTAACCGACTGAGCTATAGCCGCCGCATCGCTCTCGCGTTGATGGTAATAGTAACTAAGCTCTCAATGTCTGACAAGCTCGCGGGCTTTCCTTCGTCTCGCGTCACGTCGCGTCGGAGGCGTCGAGCCGAAGTCGCGCGGGTCAGACCGAAACGCCCCCGGCAGGACTCGAACCTGCGACCCACAGCTTAGAAGGCTGTTGCTCTATCCGACTGAGCTACGGGAGCGAGCCGTTCGGCGCGGCGATGTTATCATGCGCGCGTCCGGGCACGCCATCACGCGCGAATGAGGGAAAGAGCCGACGTGGACAGCAGTGAAAGTAAGAATCCGTGGAAGACGCTCTCGTCGAAAGCCGTGTACGACAACCCTTGGATCAGTGTGAGGGAGGATGGGGTCGTCCACCCGGACGGCGCGTTGGGAATCTACGGCGTCGTCCACTACAAGAACGTCGCCGTCGGCGTGCTCGCCTTCGACGGCGAAGACATCTACCTCGTCGGGCAATACCGCTACCCGCTCGAACGTTACTCGTGGGAGATTCCCGAGGGTGGCTGTCCCGAGGGCGAGGACACGCTCGACGCCGCGCGCCGCGAACTCGAAGAGGAGACCGGTCTGCGCGCCGCCGACTGGCGTAAGCTCGGCGAGTCTCACCTCTCGAACTCAGTCTCCGACGAGTTAGCCGTCTGGTACCTGGCTTCCGGGCTCACGCAGGGTGAGGAGCGTCCGGAAGGCAGCGAGGAGTTGCGAGTCCGCCGCGTGCCGTTCCGCGAAGCCGTCCGCATGGTTCTCGAAGGGGAGATAACGGACAGCGTCAGCGTCATCGCGATCTTGCATTATCAATTGCTGCGCTCGACCGAGGGCGCCGCTTGAACAGGGCGAGACGTTCAGCTTCAGGGTTGCCGAAAAAAGAAGACCGCCTGACCTCTACGGGTCGGGCGGTCTTCTTCGCGACGGATTTAAATTGCGGGGGAATTAAGCTGCGTAGCGGTCGTCGACGGTGACGGTCTCGGCGAAGACTCGGCGACCGTTGATCGCGTCGTCGATGATCTCGCGCACCGCGGCGACATCAGGGTTAACGTCCATGCGGTCACACGCGCGCAGGTGACGGAGGATGCCTTCGGTCGCGATGTCGAGCCCAGTCCCCGACAGCTTGGAATAACGGCGCGCCTGAATGTGGTCGATCAGTTTCAACCGCTCTTCGAGCGGAAGTGTCACGTTGAAAGTCACTGTGCCTTTTCTCCTTTTCAGACCGTCTCGGAAGACGGCTGCCTGACTTCGAATGCCTAGATTGTAGATGCCGAACACGCCAAATATGGTGTGTTTCGGTTATGATTGACCGAAAAAACGCAGAGAAGCCTCCGAAAGTTGCTCGGGCAACGCTTGGTTCGGAAAACTGCTGCCTAAGAAACCAGGGATATTAGCTTAAGAGGGAGGAAAAAGCCAGAAATTTTTTTCAGCCCGGTTGAGGCACATTTACTGGCAAAATCGGGAATGTAAAGCTAGGTGAATAGCAACGTTTAACTAGAAAAAGCACTCTTGTAGTTGAACGATAAAAAAAGAGGTGAGGCAGGTGATAGATCGTGAGGGGGTGACCCGAAGGCGCCGTCAAAAAACGCGAAACCGACTGCGAAAAACGTGCGGTTAGGTGTCCCGCCACTCGCAGTCGGCGCGTTAAGCTGATGAGAAGGGTTTGGCGAAGGAGTACGGGCTACTTCTTAGGGACGACCGTGTCCTTCATCGCCTTGCCGAGACGGAACTTCAGCGTCGTCTTAGCGGGGATTTGAATGGTCTCGCCGGTCTGCGGGTTGCGCCCCTCGCGAGCTTTCCTATCGGAGAGCACCATCTTGCCGAAGCCGGGGAGCACGAACTCGCCGTTGCCCTTGACTTCGGAGCTGGCGAGGTTAGCCAGCTCGTCGAAAAACTCCTTGACCTGCGAGCGCTTCATGCCGGTTTTCTCGGCGAAGTGGTTGAAGACCTCGGACTGCGTCATGCGCTTCTTCGTTGATTTGGTCGCCATGAAAAGTGTGACTACCTCCTAGCGGACAGGGAAGAATTAGTAAAACTTGCAGCAGGACATATATCACACCAGAGCCCCGATGTCTGCAAAAAAACCGAAAAATTTGGGTTATTTTTCAAACAATTCGGGCAGAACACGTCTCAGGCGAAATGCCGGGGGGCTCGCCCGACCGCCTTCGAATCCTTGAATCGGGGCGAGAGGATTCGAACCTCCGACCTCTCGGTCCCAAACCGAGCGCACTACCAGGCTGTGCTACGCCCCGCGATACGTCACTTTGCGGCGGGATATTAACAGACTCCCGCGCGGCTGGCGAGTGTCAGTGCCGTGAAGCGACATTGCCGAAGTGGAGCTTGAGGTGGTCGCGTGCTTCGGAGAGGGCGCGGGCGCGGTGGCTGATCTGTTGTTTAATTTCGCTCGGGAGTTGGGCGAATGAGAGGTCGTAGCCTTCGGGCACGAAAACCGGATCATAGCCGAAACCACGAGAGCCGCGTGCCGACGTAGCGATCCGTCCCGCACAAACCCCGCGGAAAGATCGTAGTTTCGCGACTGACGGATCGAAGAGGGCGAGGACGCAGACGAAGCGCGCCCCCCTCCCATCGTCCGTCACCCCCTTCAACTCCTCGAGCAGCCGCGTGACGCGTTGCGCGTCGGTCGCGTCCACCCCAGCATAGCGCGCAGAACGTACGCCGGGCGCGCCCCCCAGAGCCTCAACTTCGAGACCCGAATCGTCGGCGAGCGTCAGCAAACCCGTCAGACGACCGTAAGAGGTGGCCTTGAGCGAAGCATTCTCATCGAAAGTAACCCCGGTCTCTTCGACGGGCTGGATCGGCTCAAACTCCGAAAGTTCGCGAAGCCTGAGGGGCAAGCCTTCGAGCAGTTGCGTGAGTTCACGGACCTTCCCGGAGTTCGAGGTCGCGAGCAGCAGTTCCCGGCTCGGGTCAGTCGTCATGTGTTTGGCGTGCCTTTCAATGCGTCAGCCGGGGCGCGAATATTTAATTCTTTTCAAGCCACTGGATTTCTGTTAACAATAATTCAAGAGGGACGTTCATCACGAACGCCTCCCATCGAGCCTTCGTAAGGACACCCTCCCGACGTGGTACGCATCTTCCAGCAGGTGCTTCGCCACTGCCTGCACCTCTGCCTGTACCTCAGCTCGGAAACCTCGACCGCTGCGCCGGGCGGCGCCACGTCCGTCGCCGAACACGAATTCGCGCGTGCGCTCACGGAGCCGCCGCGACAGACTTCTTATTACCACACCTACGAAATTCTGAGCACGCTCTACGGCGTTTGCCGAGCCCTGTCGCGGACGACTAAAGTTGACGCCGCGTCCTGGTCGAGTTTGGGCAGCTTGTTCCTCCGAGAGATCGACGAGATCGGCGACGACGCAGTCTCGAAGACCTACGCCGTAGATGGTCGCCCTCATACCCATGTTTTGCGCGGGCTGGGCGAGACTGCCGTCCAACAGACCTCAGCGGGCGAGCTGCCGGGCGTCCTCGCACTCCTCGCCGACGCGCTGGAACAGCTCTCCTTCGTCGGCACCCTCCTCGCGAGCGATCAGCCGCTCAAGATGACCCTGCCGATCTTCGCTCACGTCCACGGGCGGGCGAGGGAAGCGGTCGCCGCGCTCGAAAGGATGGCGGCGCGCGCCGTCGATGAGAAGGTCGAGCTCTACGAGCTGTTCGACGGCGCGGGCTACGCCGTCGGGATGGAGCTCAACAAAGTCTTCTGCCGCGAACTGGCGGGACTCTCCGCCTCCCGACGCCCCGCGGCGATCTACACGCGCGTCGAAAACGCGCACGGCCTTTTGCGCGACTGTTTCCAGCAGACGATCCTCTCGCTCGTGACGGCGTTCGATCCAACCTTCGACGGCTCGACCCTGTTCGAAACAATCCTCTCGAAGCTGCAACAATCGCTGCGCCTGCGCGAAGAGATTTGGGAACTCTCGGAACTCGTCCGCCGCGCCGAGCACGACTGCGACCGCAAGCCACTCGCCCCGCTCGTCTCGCGCCTGCGCGCCTTCGAGGGCGACGCGATGCGACACCTGATGTTCAAGGACTGGGAATCGTTCGAGCGTTTCGTCGCCGAGACCACAGCCGCGCGCGGCGCGGGCGAGCTCGCCCCCGTGCTGCACCGCTTCGCCACCTACCTCGACGCGCTCTTCAACCAGATCAGTATGCGCGCCGTCCTCGCCGATCACCCGTTCCAATATCCCAAAATAGTTGACTGAGGTCGCGGGCTGCGAAGACAGTCGGCGCTGCCGGCGACTCTTCGAGTGACGTGTCTGCGCCCCTCTCATCTCCCCGCCTCCGCGTCCGGCGCGAGTTGTAGAGCGATTACCGCGAACTGCCCGAAGGGCGAAAGCGTCTTCCGCTCGACGCCGTCGGTCGCGATTCTCGTCACGCTCACGGAGAAGGGGAGGGTCGCCACGGCGCGCGCGAGCGTCGCGGCGTCCGGGGCGTCGGGCGTCGCGGCGCGGCGGGGCGCGGCGAGCGAGACGAAGCGGCGCGCCTGCTCGCGGTCGTCGGTGAGAGATACAATCGGCGACTGCGAGCCGCCCTGCGTGGCGAAGCCGAGGGGGTTCTTGAAGGCGTCAGTCGAAGCCAAAGTCTTCCCCGTGGCGCGCGCTTCAAGGCAGCGACGAACCGCGTCTTCGCTCCCCAGGATGACGCGGTTCTCGAACACGCTCGCCGCGCCGCGCTCAGCGTCCCGCGAGACGCGCATCTCCGCATCGCCGACGCGCTCAGTGTGAGAGCCCTCGCCGAGTCTCTTGTCAATCAACGATCGCAGGGTCTTCTCGTCGCGCACCGACGCGACGAAGGCTAGCTCTTCGCCCTCCGGGTCCAGACGCGCGGTCGCGACTTCCGGACCCACCACGCGCAGGAACTCTCTCGGCTCGTCGATGCCGAAGGGCTCTAACGATTGTCCGAGAAAAGCCCCGGCGATAGGCGCGAAGGTCGGATCAAGCTCCGAAGAGATGATCGCGTTGATGCCGCGCCAGGTCTCTCCGGGCTCCGAGAAGTTGTAACGCGTGAGCTGGTGCGCGTCGGCGGGGAGGTATTCTGCTGAATGGAATGAAGCATCGGTCGACGCTTCGAGCGCGACGGCGAGTCTCGACGTGAGGTTCGACGGCTCGCGAGGACGAGCGCGGCGAGTTGCGTCAGCTTCGGCGCCCCACTCTGCGGGACGTAGCCGAACGCGAGCGCCTTCTGTGCCCCGACGCGCTGCCGCATCCCCGCCAGCTCCGGGTCGCTCGACATCGCGGCGCGCTCGCCCCTGTGAGCCGCGAGACAAGCCTGGACAGCCGACTCGTCGTTGCCGACGAACGCCGCGCTGCCCGAGAAAGCTGCGACGATCTTTTTACCGCTCGCGGGCGCAGTCCACGTCTCGAACAGCGTGCCGCCGCGATCAGCCTGCTCAAACTTCGGATCGCCATAAGCCTTGCGCGCGAACTCGCCGACGAATTTCGTGACCGCGTTGCGCGCGCGCGATTCGCTCGCGTGAGTCTCTGCGACGATCACGATGCGCGGGCTGATCTCGAGCGCGAGGTCGCGCCCCTCTTTCGCGTCGACGCTGAGAACCGCGACTGCCACCTGCGCGCGCGCGAACACGACCGACTCAGCCGACCCGATCCCCGTCCACCCCGCGAAGCGCGTGAGCCAGCCGAGGCGACCCACGTTCGCGCGCACTCCCGCGGCGGGGGCAACAGATCGCCACGCTGCGGTCGTCGTGAGTGCGGCGAGAATGTCGGGCACGCTATCGGCTTCGATGTAAATGAGGGAGTCCTGAGGGACGTACGAAGCCATCTCGACGCGCTCGGGGCGATCCCACCATAGCCACACGACCGACAGCAGAATGAGTCCGCAAAATAGCAACACGAGTGAACGCAAGATTCTTCCCATCGCCGCAATCGTAACTTCGTCCAGAAGGCGTAGCAAGAGCAATCGGGTTCGCACTCAGCCCCGCATCTTCGTCAACCGTCGTCTACGTCTGCGGCTAATAGCGCGCGACACTTCAGCATAAACGAGTCTGGAACCACGACGGAGTTTTTCCAGAAAGGTCTCCGCATTCCACAAAACTTCCACGTCAAACCGCATAATGCCTATAAGTTAAACAATCAAAATAGATGTTGACAGTCTTAAAGCCGGTGGGCTATATTCTCAACGGGGGTGGGATTGCAATCTCGCTCCCCGGTTAAAGCAAGCTGTTTCTTTGACACCGACGAAAAAGCACACCCCGTGTGAGCGGGGGTCGCAAAGCCGACGGGAGTCAGGCGCTGGGCGTTCGCGCGTCGCGTTTGACTCGGCTGGGTTGCCGAAAGGTGTGTCGTCCGAGGCGTTCGCTCTCAGACGATTCCGACCCCGCCCGTCTCAGCCTTCGCATCGCGCTTCTTCCCCGGTTTCCGGTCTGAGTTTTTCTCCCACCGTGTCGTTCCGCGCCGACCAAGCGCCCGCCGTCGCCACCTTAATGATTCCCGCCACCCACACGACCGCCAGACCGTCCTCCCGCACGCAACGCACCAGAGTCCGACGCATTCGCGCCCGCCTGCGACGCGATCAGCGCCGGAGAACGCAAAAGATTTCAAGGGACAAATAGCTCATGTTCAAACGGAACACGAAGAAGAACAATCTCGTCGGCTTGGACATCGGCTCAAGCTCCGTCAAAGCCGTCGAGCTTCAAGGGAAGCTCGGCAGCCTCGTCCTGCTGAACCTCGCGCACGAGAGCCTCCAGCCCGACTCCGTCGTCGACGGTCAGATCATGGAGCTGAACTCCGTGTCGCAGACCATCGCCAGCATCTTCCAGTCCAACCAGATCAAGACCGAGCGCGTGGCGGCTGGCGTCTCGGGCAGCTCCGTCATCGTCAAGAACATCATCGTGCCGCCGATGAGCGAGGCTGAGCTGGAAGAGTCCATCGACTGGCACGCCGAGGAGCACATCCCTTTCGACATCGCCGACGTGAGCCTCGACTACCAGATCGTCGGCTCGAACGCCGACTCGCTGAGCGTCCTGATGGCGGCGTGCAAGCGCGACTTCGTCGCCAACATCAAGCAGGCGATCCAGCTCGCGGGCAAGGAGCCCGTGATCATCGACGTCGACGCCTTCGCGCTCCAGAACTGCTACGAGGTCAACTACGATCCGCAGCCCAACCAGGCGGTCGCGCTCCTCAACATCGGAGCCTCGACGATGAACATCAACATCGTGCAGGGGACGCGCAGCGTCTTCACGCGCGACGTCTCCGTCGGCGGCAACCAGTACACCTCGCTCCTACAGAAGGAGCTCTACCGCGCCACCTCCGACGACGGCGAGGGCGCTGTGCAGAAGATTCTCGTGTCGGGCGGCGGCTCGAAGCTGCCCGGTCTCGCGGACTTCCTGACGAACCGCTTTGAGATTCCGGTCGAGCACTTCGACCCGTTCCGCAACATCAAGATCGACGCGCGCCGCTTCGATCCCGAGTACCTGAAGGAAGTCGTTCCCGAGATGGCTGTCGCGGTCGGGCTCGCTTTGAGAGGAGTGGAGGCTTAAATGATCAGGGTCAACCTTTTGGAATCCGTGACCGACCGCAACGGCGGCAGCGTCGCCGCGGTGGAGGCGCGCGTCTCCAGCCCGCGCGGGCGGGGGCTCCTCGCCCTGCTGGTCGTCGCAGGTCTTCTCGTCGCGGGCGTGACCTTCGACTGGGTGAGCGCGCGCGGCGCGCGAGCCGAGGCGATGGCGGAACTCCAGCGACAGCAGGAAGTCGCCGCGCGGATGGAAGCCATCAAGAAAGAGATGAAGGAACTGGAGAAGCGGACGCAGGAAGTGCAGACGCGCATCGACGCGATCAAGAAGCTGCGCGCCGCGCAGCAGGGACCCGTCGCCGTACTCTCCGCGGTCAACGACCGGCTCCCGCGCGTCGCCGATTTCCGCCTCGAGAGCATCGAGCAGAAGGGCGACGAGGTCGTCGTCAAGGGCGACTCTCCGGACGAAGCCGCCGTCACGCAGTTCGGTCGCAGCATGGAGTTCTCCTCGGGGCTGTTCACGAACGTGAGCATCGAGACGAAGCGCGAGAAGATGGAAGTGCCGAAGGAGGCGCTCCCGCCGTCCGCCAAGGAGCTGCCCGAAGCCGCGAAGCCGACGACCGTCTCGTTCACGGTCAAGTGCAAGTACACGCCGCAGGGCGCGGGCAATCAGCAGACGCAGAAGGCAGCCGCGCCGTCCGCCAACCAGATCGCGCAGAAGTAACCCGACGAGGCAAGGCGCGCCGCTCGCGCGCCGGGAGGGGATCGAAAGCTCATGTCCAGACTGGCAGCACTCCTACAGAAACCCTGGTACGTCCAGTTCGCGCTCTCCGCGCTGGTCGCGCTCCTGCTCTACGCCCCCTTCTGGTGGCTCGTCACGAGCCCCATCCGCGAGGAGACGAAGAACACTCAGGCGCAGGTCGATAATCTGCGCGGCGAGAACGCGCGCGCACAAGCCGCGGCGCAGCGCCTCAACGAGTTCAAGGCGTCTTTCGCGCGCGCTCAGTCCGACTACGCGGACCTGAAGGCGCTCCTGCCCGAGCAGCGCGAGCTGACCAACGTCCTGCAGGGCATCCAGGATCGCGCGCGGGGCCGCCTCATGGTGACGCGCTTCACGCCGAAGGACGACGTGCAACAGGACTACTTCTCCGGCAAGCCCGTCGAGGTCGAGGTGTCGAGCAGCTACAACAAGCTCGGCGCGTTCTTCGCGCAGATGGCCGCCTACCAACGCATCGTCTCCATCACGGACTTCAAGCTCACGCGCATGAAGGAGCAGGCCGGCGGCGACAAGACGCTCGACGCGCAGTTCCTCCTGACCGCCTACTACGTCTCCAACGAGAAACTTCAGAGCGCCGCCAAGCCCGCGGCGAAGCCTGCTACTCCCGCCGCGCCGCACGCGCCTGAGGCGAAGTAAGGGGCGCGGAGTTAACGCGAACGGATTTGTCTCTCAGCAAACCGCACGGGGTGAGAATCATGAAACAGGAACAGACGATGAAGACGAAAAAGTTGGCGACACTCGCCGCGGGTCTTCTGCTCTCGCTCGCGACCTCCGCCGCGGCGCAGCAGGTGAGCTCGTCCTACAAGGGCGCGCAGCGCGACCCCTTCGAGAAGCGGAAGTTCATCGCCAAGACTGTCAAGCCGGGTCCGAAGCTCATCGAGCCGCCCGCGGTCGAGGCGCGCATCCAGGCGTTCAAGGCGAAGAAGGCTGAGGCGATGGCGGCGCAACTCCCCGCGCCCAAGCCGACGACCGCCTTCCTGCTGAACGAGATTCAGGTGACGGGCATCTTCCGCACCCCGCGCGGCTGGGCGGCGATGGTCGAGGCGAAGCCGATCAAGCTCTCCTACGTCATCTACCCCGGCGAGTCCTTCTACAACGGGATGCTGGTCGCCATCGAGGAAGACCGTCTCGTCCTGCGCCGCGAAGTCCGCTGGTCTGACGGCAAGCGCGAGACCGCGGTCGAGATGAAAGCCCTCGCCCCGCCCAACGCGGTCAAGGACGCGATGACGACTGCCACATCGAGCGCCTCGGGAGCCAGTTCACCCGCCGCTCAGCAGGTGGCGGCGAACTCCGGCGCCGCATCCGCGAACCAGCAAGACCGCGCGGGCATCTGGGGCTTGCTCGACAAGCACGGCAAAGAGATCGAGGAGAAAGCAAAACAGTGCCAGGAGCGCGGCGGCAAAGCCTCGTTCCAGATGGACGGAACGGTCGTCTGCGGGCGATAGCGCCAGACGTTAGAGCATCGCGCCCCGATCAGTACCTCGCAAACACTTCTCACCACACGAACCGAGGCAGCCCCAACGCGTGAGCCGCCTCCAACCCACACCAGACAGCTCGCGAATGACAAAGTTCGAACCCGCGGCGACCGCGTTGTGCGGCGCGCGCTTGAAGGGAAAGTGCGAGGGCGCGAACCCGGACGAGCGTTAGCGCGTGGCGGCTGAAGCAGGCTCGAACCGAGGAAGAAAAATGATTTTCAATCGACGACACCCGCTCAGAGCAGTCATCGACAGAGGCGCGCTCGTCCTCTTCCTGCTCTCCCAACTCAACGCGCTCGCGCTCGCCGGCACGAAGCCGGCGCACGTCTTCGCCACCACCGTCAAGACTTCGGTCGAGGGCGCGGCGACGCGCATCACCGTCTCCGGCACCGCCCCGCTCGCCCACAGCGTGCGGCGCGCCGACGAGCGCACGCTCGTCATCGAGCTGCCCGGCGTCGACGCCGCCAAGCTCGCGCCTTCCTACCTCTCCGTCTCCCCGCTCATCACGGGGCTCTCCGTGCGCTGCGACTACTCGACCGCGGGCGAGCCCGTGGGTCGCCTGCTCGTGACATTGCGCCAGCCCGCGCGCGAGCGCACCTATCTCGTGGCGAACGACCTCGTCGTCGAGCTGACTCCGACGATGTCCGGGCAGCACGTGATGGGTCCCGTCGTGTCCGCCGCGATCGCCGACGCGCCGCAGGTGCGCTCAACGCCCACCCCCACGCCGACGCCGAACATCCTGATCGGCGCTTCCAGCGACGGGGCGAAGACTTCCGCCATGACACCCGCCGGTCAGGGTCAGCGCTACGGCGAGTACGGATTCGTCGGCGAGCCGATCAACATCAACGTCGTCAACGCCGACATCCGCGACGTGCTCAACTACGTCACGGAGCAGTACGGCGTGAACTTCGTCATCGACTCCTCGGTCGGCGCAGTCCCCGTCACCGTCAACGTGACGGACGTGCCGTGGAACATCGCGCTCGATTCGATTTTGCGCGCCAACCGCCTCGGCATCGAAGTCACCGGCAACATCCTTCGCGTCGCCACCCTGAAGGTGCTCGCCGAAGAGGCTGACGCGCAGGCGGCGATCAACAACGCGAAGCTCGACGCCTCGCCGCTCGTCACGGAGTTCATCAGGCTCAACTACGCGCGCGCCGTCGGCACGCTCGCGCAAGCCGCGGGCTCGACCGGCGGGTTCTCCGGCGGCTCGACCAACCAGAGCTACTCCGGCGGCTCCGGCGGCGACTCCACCGGCAAGAGCGGCGATCAGGGCATCCTGCCCATCATCTCCCGGCGCCTCTCGCGCCGCGGCAGCGTCGAGGTCGACGGCCGCAGCAACACGCTCATCGTGACGGACGTGCGCGAGAATATCTCTTCGATCCGCCAGCTCGTCACGCTGCTCGATCAGCCCGAGCCGCAGGTCGAGATCGAGACGCGGATCGTCATCGCCAGCCGCAACTTCAGCCGCGACCTCGGCGTGCAGATTTCCGCGCTCGCCATCAACACCGGCAACGGCGCGGCGGGCACGATCGCGACCGTCCCCGGCTCGCGACTGCCCGGCACCACGGGCGTACTGTTCCCGGAGACGACGCTCGTCCCCGGCGGCATCCCGACGGGCATGGGCATCGAGCCGACTCGCTCGCTCGGCGCGAACGCTCCCAGCACCGTCATCGGTCTGACGACGGGCATCATCGGCACGGCGCAGATCAGCGCGCTCATCACCGCCGCCGAGTCGAAGGGTCAGGCGAAGATCGTCGCCAACCCGCGCGTCACGGCTTTGAACAACCGCCCGGCGCAGATCGAATCGGGCTCGCAGATTCCGGTCGTCTCCCCGCAGAGCGGCGCGACTTCCGGCGGAGCCGTCGTCTTCACGACGACCTTCGTCTCCGTCCCCCTGCGTCTGTCGATCACGCCGCAGATCACCGACGCGGGCACTGTCGTGTTGCGCGTCACCGCCGAGAACAACTCGGTCAACCTTTCGTTGACGAACTCGCTCGGCACGCCCGGCATCGACACGCAGCGGATGCAGACCGAAGTGCTCGTCCCGGACGGCGGCACGACGATCGTCGGCGGCGTCCTCGCGGACGTCGAGGCGGAGACGCAGAACCGCACGCCGGGGCTCTCCGGCATCCCCGTCCTCGGCAACCTCTTCAAGCGGCGCGCGACGACGCGCACCACCAACGAGCTGCTCTTCTTCATCACGCCTCGCATCTACCGCCCCGACTTCCAGGGGCGACCCACCGCCGGCGCGGTCACGGATCGCACGCGCTCGACGACGATCAACCAGCCCGTGCCGCTCGGCAACCCGCAGTCGAACACGCCGCCGCCCCTTGCGCCCGGCTCGCCCGGCGTGCCGCCGTCCGACTCGCAGGGCAACCAGCCCGCGGCGCGACCCAGCTCGGAGAGACCGCCGATGAGGGAGGAGGACTAGACAAACATGTTTCGTGAGACTCTCCAGAAGATGATCGAGCGGACGGAGGGCGCGACCGGCGCACTCATCATGGGCATGGACGGCATCGCCGTCGAGAAGGTGCTCACGCCCGAGGCGCGCGACGCCAACCTCGACGTCGCCGCCGCCGAGTTCACCTCGCTCGTGCGCTCCGCACAGCGCGCGGGCGGCGACATCGGGCTCGGTCACCTCAGCGAGGTCGTCCTCGGCTTCGACGACACGAGCGTGCTGATGCGACTCTTCAACCACGACTACTTCGTCGTGCTCGCCGTCGCGAAGGACGGCAACCTCGGACGGGGTCGCTTCGAGCTGCGCAAGGTCGAGCTCGACCTCGCGCGCGAGTTCTCGCTCTAAAAAAGTCTAGAGTCTAGAGTCTGGAGTCAAAAGTCCGAGGTTGAAGTCACTCTGTGTGGTGACTTTCGACCTCGGACTTTTAGTCTTTAGACTCCAGACTCTAGACCTTTTACGGCAGGCGGACGGAAGGCATCCCGCGCAGGATGATGCGCTGTCGGCGCGCGACGCGCTTCGGGTGGAGCCTGGGGTTGAACTCCGTTCGCGGGTTCGGGATGATCGCCGAGAGGAACGCCGCCTCCTGCGCAGTGAGGTTCGCGGCCGACTTCCCGAAGTAAGTGCGCGCCGCGGCTTCAGCGCCGTAGACGCCGTCGCCCCACTCGATCACGTTCAGGTAGATTTCCAGGATGCGACGCTTCGGCAGATTCTTCTCGATGAAGTAAGTGATGGCAGCCTCGCGCGCCTTGCGGACGAAAGATCGCTCCGAAGAGAGGTAGAGATTTTTCGCGAGCTGCTGCGTGACGGTCGAAGCCCCGCGCTTGAAGCTCGGCATCGCCGGTATCCAGCCCGACTGATCCTCGCCCGCCTCCTTCGCCTCCTTCGCCGCGTCGCGCTGCGCCTGATCCCAAGCCTTCTGGATCGCCTCGTAGTCGAAGCCGTGGTGCGTCGTGAAGTTCGAGTCCTCGCCCGCCAGCACGGCGCGCTGGAGGTTGGGGGAGATGCGCTCGAGCGGCATCCACTGCTGCACGCGCCGCGGCTGCTCGCCGCGCTCTCGCGCCTCCCGCGCACGAATCTCGATCATCGCCGTCGTCTCGGGGTTCGCGTCCTTCAGCCGCCGCACGCGCGGGAAGGTGGCGATCTCGTAAACGAGCAGCAGCACGAGCGCCGCGGAGATCGCGAGCGCGACGATCTTGATGATCTTCCAGATTTTCCTCATCCGTTCAAGCGTGCCTTGCAGCGGGCGATAAGTTCGTCGACGAACGGCGCAGGATTATAACCGTTAACGTGGTCGCTGGCAGCCAGGGTGAAGATTCAGCGGCAGTTCAGTTAGAGTTGAGCGCAAGCTTCGTCTGTCCCAGTGGATGGGGAGGGGCACGGTGAGCCGCCGCACTGAACTTCATGTGATCGCCGCCGACTGTCCCCACGCGCGCCGCGCGAAGACTCCGCGCACGGCGCGGATCGTGTTGCAGTGAATCTCGACCGTGTCGTCGATGTTCGCCGCGTAGCCGCCGGACATGACGGTCGCGACCGGCACGCCCCGCCGCAGGCAGTCGCGCAACACCATTTCGTCGCGGGCGCGGAGACCTTCGATCGAGAGCGAGAGGCGACCGAGCTTGTCGCCCGCGTATGGGTCTGCGCCGCCGAGATAAAAAACGAGATCGGGCTCGTGCGCGTAGACGCTGGGCAGGCTCTCTTCGAGGGCGCGCAAGTATTCCTCGTCGCCCGTCCCGTCGGCGAGTTCCACGTCGAGCGTCGAGCGCGTTTTGAAGAGCGGGTAGTTCTTCGCGCCGTGCATCGAGAAGGTGAAGACCGTCGGGTCTCCCTCGAAGATCGCCGCCGTGCCGTTGCCCTGATGCACGTCCAGATCGATGACGGCGGCTCTCCTGATGAGCCCGTCGCGGCGCAGGGCGCGGACGGCGATCGCCACGTCGTTGAGGACGCAGAAGCCCTCGCCGTGATCCGCGAAGGCGTGGTGCGTGCCGCCCGCGAGGTTCGAGCCCACGCCGTCGGAGAGCGCGAAGCGCACCGCGTTGATCGTGCCCGAGGCGGCGAGGAACGAGCGGCGCACCAGAGCCTTCGACCACGGCAGCCCCAGCCGACGCACCTCGCGCTCCGTCAGCGCGCCCGCCCTCAGCCGCGTCACGTAGTCGTCCGTGTGGACGAGCAGCACGTCGGCTAACGCCGCGGGCTGCGGCTCGAACAAGTCTTCCGCGCGCAGCGTCCCCTCCGCCAGCAGCCTCCGGCAGACCAACTCGAACTTCCGGATCGGGAAGACGTGACCCTCCCCGATGTCCGCGTAGTATCGCGGCGTGTAGCAAACGAGCATATCGATTGCGGAATGCGGATTGCGGATTGCGGATTCAGAAGAACGAAGGTGTCCCCGGCTTTTAATCCGCAATCCGCAATCAATATTGTATCAGGCTGCCTTCGCGCTTGGCGCGGCGGACGGCGCGGCTGAAGACCCAGACAGAGAAGGGGAGGAGGACGGCGAGGAAAATCATGAGCGTGAAGACGGGTTCGCGCACGTCGGAGAAGCCGCGACCCTCGATGAGCACGCCGCGGATGCCGTCCAGCCCGTAGGTCGGGGGCAGCGCCCGCGAGACGTTGTTGAACCTGCTGCCCAACAACTGCGTGGGAAAAAAGACGCCCGAGAAAATCGCCGAGCCCGTTCCGAGGAAGATGGCGAACGGATCGCCGCGCTTGAAAACCATCGCGAAACTGGCTGAGAGGATGCCGATGGAGGCGAGCACGAGAGTCGTGAGCAGCAGGATCGCGAAGGCGAGTAGAAAGCTCCCCTGAAAGCGGACTCCGAAAAACGCCCAGCCGAAGAAGAAATAGAGCGACGAAAAGAAGGTCGCCTGCACGAAGTCCCACGCCGAGCTGGCGACGACCAGAGTGGTGATGCTGATGGGGGTCATCAAAGTCGCTTCGAGCGTCCCTTGCGCCTGCTCCGAGCGGATGGCGTTGGCGAGGCTCGAGAAGCCGGTCATGAAGTAATTCAGCACAGCCAGACCCGTGATCCAGGCGGCGAGTGGATCGCGCCACTGCGAGAAGGGCGAGCCGGCGCAGGGGCAGTCGCCGCCGCCCGTGAAGATTTGCGAGACGAAGAAGAACGTCGTGACGACGCCGAGCACGCTGAGGATGCGCAGGAAGAAGGCGAGGCGGTAGCTGACTTCGAGCTGGAAGTCGCGGACGACATAAGCGCGGATGCGGCGCATGAGCAGCACGAAACTGTTCACACCATCAGTCCTTTCCGCCGTGCGCGGACTCGGAGTCGTGCCCGCGCTCGTACTGTTCCAGCACTTCGAGCAGCGTCGCGCGCTCCGCATCGGCGGAGACTACTTCGCCCCCCACTTCGCGCAACGCCCCAAGCGCGCGGTCGAGCGCGCGGTCGTCCACCTCTCGCGTGAACTCAGCCACGACGTTGCCGCCCGCTTCGTGCGCCGCGAAGTCGACGAGCGCGAGTGAACTCAGTGCGCGCACCGCCTCGTCGCGCGTCTTGCCGCGCAGCGTGAGCCGGACGCGCTCGGTCGGCTTGTGCAGTGAGCGGAGTGCGCGCGGCGTGTCGACGGCGCGGATCACACCGCGGCTGATGATGGCGACGCGGTCGCAGAGCTCTTCGATCTCGGCGAGGTTGTGGGAGGTGAGGAGGACGGTTTTCGGCTCGTGCCCGGCGGCGAGCTTGCGAATGGTGGCGCGCATCTCGGCGGCGGCGAGCGGGTCGAGCGAGCGAGTCGGCTCGTCGAGCAGGAGGATCGGCGGATCGCTCATCATCGCGCGCGCGACGATGACGCGCTGCTTGTTGCCCGTCGAGAGTTGCCCGAAGCGCCTGCGCGCGAGCGGCTCCAGCTCGAAGAGAGCGACGAGCTCCGCGATGCGCGCGCGCGCGGCGCGGTCGCCCATGCCGTAGAGGCGCGCGAAGAAGAGCAGGTTCTGCTCGATGGTCAGACGCCAGTAGAAGCTGCGCTCCTCGGCGCTCGCGAGCCCGACCTGCGCGCGCACGCGCCCCTCATCTTTCACGCTGTCGAAGCCGCGCACCGTGACCGACCCCGAGGTCGGCTGCACGAGCGTGGCGATGATCTTGGCGAACGTTGTTTTCCCGGCGCCGTTGCGCCCGATGAGCCCGAAGATTTCTCCGGCGCGAACGTCGAGCGACACGCCGCGCAGGGCTTCGACGGGCGCGGTCGTCTTGCGGCGGAAGAATTTTCGCAGGCGCGCGAACTGGACGGGGTAGACCTTCGTGAGATCGCGGACGACCATCGCCGCGCCGCGTTCGCCGCCCGCGGGCGCTTCGTCTTCGTGCGTGGGCGCGGCGGCGGGCATCTTGGTTCAGCGGTTGCGCTGGCGCGGATCGAGGTAGTCGCGCAGCCCGTCGCCGATGAAGTTGAAGGCGAGGACGGTGAGCGCGATGGCGACGCCGGGGACGATGAGCGCGTGCGGCGCGGCTTGCAGCGTCGAGAGATCGCGCGCCTCTTCGAGCATCACGCCCCAGGAGGGCGAAGGCGGCGGGACACCGAGGCCGAGGAAAGAGAGCGTCGCCTCCGAGAGCACCGCGCCCGCCATGCCGAGGCTCGCCTGCACGATGAGCGGCTGGACGGCGTTCGGCAGGATGTGGCGGAAGAGGAGGCGCAGGTCGCCCGCGCCGAGCGCGCGCGCCGCCTGCACGAAGTCGTACTCGCGCACCTTCAAGACCTGCGCGCGGATGACGCGCGCGTAGCCGACCCAGCCGATGATGCAGAGCGCGAAGATCAGCTTGTTGATCCCCGCGCCGAGGAAGGCGACCATCGCGATGGCGAGGAGGAGGCCGGGGAAGGCGAGGAAGATGTTGAAGAAGTAGCCCGCGACGAAGCGATCCACCCAGCCCCCGTAGAAGCCCGCGAGCGCGCCGATGACAGTCCCGACGAGGGCGGAGACTGTGACGACCACGAGCCCGACGCGCAGGGAGATGCGCGCGCCGTAGACCACGCGCGAGAAGATGTCGCGACCCGTCGCGTCCGTCCCCAGCCAGTGCGACGCCGAGGGCGCCTCGTAGCGGTGGAGCAGATCGGTCGCGCCCACGTCCTGCGTCGCGATGAGCGGCGCCGCGAGCGCGACGACGACGAGCACGACGACGATGACGAAGCCGATGATGGCGAGACGACTCATGTCGATTGCGGAATGCGGAATGCGGAATGCGGATTTGGGAACATTGCAATCACTATTGCTCGCTTGTGATTCATAATAGCTAGTTTGTGATTCACCATTGATGCCTCTTCAATCCGCAATCCGCAATCCGCAATCCGCATTCCGCAATCAGTTGACTCTAATTCTTGGGTCGAGCCAGCGGTAGACCATGTCGGTCAGCGTGTTGGCGAGGATGTAGGTGACGCTGATGACGAGGACGCAGCCCTGCACGAGCCGGTAGTCGCGCTTGCTGATGCCGTCGTCGATCAAAAGCAGCCCGACGCCGGGCCAGTTGAAAATCTTCTCGGTGATGATCGCGCCCGCGAGCAGGACGCCGAGTTGGAGCCCGAGGATCGTGACGACGGGGATGAGTCCGTTCTTGAGCACGTGCTTATAGAGCACGTGCCTCTCGTTCAAGCCCTTCGCGCGGGCGGTGCGCACGTAGTCCTCGCCGAGCTCCTCGATGACGGAGGAGCGCACCATGCGCGTCAGGAGCGCGGAGAGCGCCGCGCCGAGCGTGACGGCAGGCAGGATCGTCGATTCCGGGTACTCGCGACCATAAGCGGGGAGCCAGCCGAGCTTCACGGCGAAGACGTAGATGAGCATGGGACCGATGACGAAGCCCGGCACGCTGATGCCGACGAGCGCGACGACCGAGAGAAAGTTGTCCGTGATCTTCCCGCGGTTGCGCCCCGCGATGACTCCGAGCGGGATGGCGATGGCGACCGCGACGATGAGCGCGGCGACGGCGAGCTGGATCGTGGCGGGGTATCTTTCGAAGATCATCTCGCGCACGCCGCGCTCCGTGCGGAACGACTTGCCCATATCGCCGTGCAGGATGCCGCGCCAGTAGTCGACGTAGCGGTTTTCCCACCCATGCCAGCGCAGGGTGCGCTTGCCCGCGGCGTCTTCGGGCGCCGTGAAGAAGAAGGCGGGTCGGTCCAGGTCGTACTTGCGTCGGAACTGCTCGATCTGTTCGGGCGTCGCCTGCTCCCCGAGGATCGCCACCGCCGGATCGCCGGGCACGAGCTCGATCAGGAGCGTCACGAGCGACACCACCGTCCACACGACGAGCAGCAGTATCGCGGCGCGCCGCGCGACCTCGAAGAGCTTGTGCTTCAGCCTCACGAGTAGAGATTCTGATACGGGTTTAAGCTGGAAGAGCTACGCGGCGGATCATAGCAGAGGGCGCAGCGGGTGACGAGTGACGAGTGACGAGTGGCGAGTGACAAGCAAACCCACTTTTCTTGCTTGTCACTCGCCACTCGTCACTCGTCACCCCTCACGCTAAAGGGCTTGGGCGCGTGCCGGTGTGGATGGCGGCGATGCCGCCCGTCAGGTTCTCAAACTCGACGCTCTCGAAGCCGACTTCGCGCATCAACTCCGCGAGCCGCCGTTGGTCTGGGAAGCGCGAGACCGAATCGGGCAGGTATTCGTATGCCACGCGCGAGCCGCTGAGCAGCCCGCCGACGCGCGGCAGCACACGCGTGAAGTATAAGTTGAAGAGCCCGCGCAGACCCGGCACCGACGGCTGCGAAAACTCCAGCACGCAGACGCGACCCCCCGCGCGCGCGACGCGCAGCAGCTCGCGAAGCCCCCCCTCGATGCTCGCCAGGTTGCGCAAGCCGAAGGCGATGGTCACCACGTCGAACGTCCCGTCGGCGAACGGCAGGCTCAGCGCGTCGCCCTCGACGTAAGTGATTACCCTCCCGCCGTCGTGCGTCTTGCGCGCGGCGAGATCGAGCATCGGGCGGCAGAAGTCGAGACCCGTGATCTCCGCGTCGCCGCCAGCGGCGAGGGCGAGCGAGAGATCGCCCGTGCCGCAGGCGACGTCGAGCGCGCGCGCGCCGCCGCGCAAATTCTCGCGGGCGTGCCGGACGACCCTCGCGCGCCAGCGGCGATCTATGTTCGCCGACAAGAGGTGGTTCAGCAGATCGTAGCGCGACGAGATGCGTGAGAACATCGCGCGCACGCGCTCGGCGTGTGCGCGCCCGCGCGCGTCTTCGTCCCCTGCCGTGTGCGGACTCGTTGTTTTCGACACTTTAAGAGGGACGTGCGACGGAAGCGGGCGCGGTCTTGTGGAGTTGTTCAGCGATCCGGAGAAGGGCGACGGGGCGAAGGCTGGGGCTGCGCGGGCGCGGGCTTCTGCGGCGCGGGCTGCGACCCGGCGACCTCGACCCCGCCAGACAGATTCGCAAGCGCGGCGCGCAGCTCCGCAGCGTCGCCCGCGACGACCGTGGCGAGCGGCGCGTCGCGGAAGAGCCGTGCGGCTACGCGCTGAAGCTCCGCGGGAGTCGCGTCATTGAAAGCGCGCGCGTCGGAAGCGGCGTCGTAATTGTAGGTCGCTGCGTCGAGCCATTCGTCGGCGAAGGGGAACTGGGAGGCGGAAGCCGCGCGTGCGGCGGCGGCGTCGCGTCTCGCGCGTTCGAGTTCGGCGGCGGAGGCGGGCGCGGAGGCGAGCGCGCGCAAGGCTTCACGCGCGGACTCGACGGCTCTCGCGGCGGACGCTGACGGCACAGTCGCGGACATCTCGAAGGCGCCCCCGACCGCGTAAGAGTCGTGCCGCACGGAAACGTTCGACGGACTCGCGTCGGCGAGTGCGGCGCGCCAGCGCTCGCGCGCGACGTGGGCGAGGAGCGACGCGGCGGCGCGGTCGCGGTCGGAGCGCGAGACGCCGCGCGCGGCGACTCTCACCTCGGCGTCGCGCGCGCTGCTGGCGGCGACGACGAGGGCGCGCGGGTCGGGCGCGGCGGGCTGCGTGAATGTGGAGGGCGGGATCGTCTCGCTCTTGCGCCACGCGCCGAGAAACTGCCGGAACGTCCGCATCGCGCGCGCTCGTTCGAAGCCGCCGACCGCCACGAGGGTCGCGTTGTTCGGGTTCAGGAAGCGTTCGCGCGCGAGCATCAGGTCGGCGCGCTGGACGGCGGCGAGCGACGCGGTCGTCCCGTCAACCGTCCGCCCGTAGGGGTGCGCCCCGAAGAGGCGCGCGCGGACGGCTCGATCCGCGTTCGTCGCGGGAGTCTGAGTCGCGCCCCCGACGGATTTGAGGCGCGCGTCCTTCAGGCGCTGAACTTCTTCGGGCGCGAGGCGCATCTGGAGGAAGGCGTTGCGCAAAACCTCCACGAGGCGGTCGAACTCCGAGGCGTTGCCGGAGAGGGTGACCTCGACTGCGTCGTAAGTCGTCCGCACGTCGAGGCGCCCGCCCAACTCCTCCGTCACGTACTGCTGGGTGGATGGATCGGGGAAGAGCGCGTCGGCGAGAAGCGCCATCGTCCCCTCCTTGTTGGCGAGATCGAATGCCGCGCCGCTATGGACGCGCAGCTTCATCCAAACTTTCGCGTCGCCTGGGTGCGGGACGAGCAGCAGCCGCAGCCCGTTGAGCAACTGCTCGCGCCGCGGCTCGGGCGCGACCGTCTGCGCGCGGGAGACGCGGGTCGCCGGCGCGACGAGCAGCAGGGCGGCGATTGCCAGAATTTTGACGGCGAGCGGGCGCGG
This sequence comes from Acidobacteriota bacterium, assembly GCA_020200235.1. Taxonomy (GTDB): domain Bacteria; phylum Acidobacteriota; class Blastocatellia; order Pyrinomonadales; family Pyrinomonadaceae; genus JAIVGV01. The sequence goes on from JAIVJC010000004.1 coordinate 24,412, forward strand.
CGCGTGGGGTCTAAAGTTCATGCTCGAATTCTGCTTCTTCGTCGGCGTTCGTTTGCGCGCGGCGTGAACACTTCGCGCTTCCGGGTTTGATGCCGCCTGAGGCTTCCGCGGGATGCCTGGCGAGAGTCTAGGGCGCGGGTCGCGGAGCGTCAACCGGCTGGGAGAAAGTCGTTAAGAACTACCCGCAGATCGCCAAAAACGGACGCAAAAAAAGTCGCGCGTCCGAGGCAATCTCCACGGTCAGAAAGCGCATCCAATCCGCGTCGAGCCTTATGAGCCCGCGCGACCGCCGGCTAATCTTTAGCCAAATTGAAGTTAACTGTTGTATGATTCTTTGCAGGAGCCGACGCCGCAAGTGCGCGTCGGCGGATCGAAGGTGGCGCACGGTCTGCTGTGCCGAACCTCTGCTCTTCGAGGATACGCGATGAAGAAATGTCCGACTTGCCAGGATGAGTTCTCTGACCAGTTTAAGCATTGCCCGGTTGATAGCACTCTCCTGTCGAACGGCTACGACGAAGCGACCCCCGACACCGTGACCCTCAACGCCGCGCCGCGCGAAACGTTCGCCGGGCAGGCGTCGGGCGGCAACGGCGCCGCGGCTGACGTTTCGACCGCGACCGTCGCGGCGTCGCCGTTCGCGCGCGGCAACGTCCATGGCAACGGGAACGGGCACGGCGCGCCAGCGGGGATTGAGCGCGAAGAGTTCCACTTCACTTTCATCAGCGAAGAGGGGCTGACGCGCAGACTCTTCCGCGAGCTCGGCGAAGTCGGGCGCGAGTCGCAACTGACGTGGCCGGAGTTCAAGCGCGATCCCGTCGGCTTCACGAAGCGAGGCGCGGCGGCTTACGGCAGCGCGGTCTCGCGCACGGTCAAGCAGCCGAACGTGGCGGCGGGCATCTTGGCTGCGCTCGCGATCCTGATCCTCGGCGGCGGGCTCCTCGCCACCGGCGCGAACTGGGGTCGCCTCAAGTGCGACTACCTGCTCCCGCTCTTCGGCAAGCGTTGCAGCACGCAGGAGCTGGCGCGTGTAAACGAGGAATTGGTCTTGACGGGCATGGTGACGGAGGTTCCGAAGGAACAGCCGACGCCCGACAAGGGCACAGCCGGCAACGCGAAGGGGACCGGCGGCGGCTCGAAGCCGAAGCAGGACAAGCCGCACGGCGGCGGCGGCGGCGGTCGCGAAGAGACGAAGCCCGCTTCGGCTGGCAAGCTCCCGCCCGCCTCACTAGACATTCCGCAGGTGCGCGCCCCCGATCCGCACCCGCCCACGGTTAAGAATCCGAACTTGCCCGTCCCGGCGAGCCTCGTCGCCGATCCGGTCTTGTTCCCGCCCGATCCGCGCGCCATCCCTTACGGCGATCCGAAGTCGAAGTCTACAGAGACGAGTTCGGGACCCGGCACGGGCGGCGGCATCGGCTCGGGCACGGGCGGCGGCGTCGGCCCCGGTGAGGGCGGCGGCGTCGGACCCGGCAGGGGCGGCAACACCGGCGGCGGAGACCGCCACGACGGCGGCGGCGGACCCGGCGGCGGCGGCGGCGGCACCGATTACGACCGCGTCTTCAAGCCGAGCGAGGTGACGCGCAAGGCGCAGATTCTCGATCGCCCGGAGCCCCTCTACACGGAGGAGGCGCGCAAGAATCAGATCACGGGCTCGGTGCGCGTGCGCATGGTGCTCAATGCCAACGGCAGCGTGACGGGCGTACAGGCGATGTCGCGGCTGCCCGACGGCTTGACCGAGAAGGCGATTCAGGCGGCGCACAGGATCAAGTTCTCGCCCGCCGAGAAGGACGGTCGCAAGGTCTCGCAGTACATCACCGTCGACTACAACTTCAACATCTACTAAAAGCCAGACGACTTCGGAATAGAAACGGCGACACGCTTGCGCAAGCGTGTCGCCGTTTTACTTTGCCGCCGGACGGGGGCGAGTTTGATCTAACGCGCGCAGGCTTCGGCAACGCGGCGGATGCGCGTGATCCCTTCTTTCAGCCGTTCGAGCGAGGTCGCGTAGGAGATGCGGAGGTAGCCGTCCGCGCCGAAGCCCGCGCCGTCGGTGACGACGACGTGCTCGTCCGTCAGAAGTTTTTCGGCGAACACGGCGGAAGTTTTCACCCTACCCGACAGGCAGCCGCGCACGTCGGGGAAGGCGTAGAACGCGCCTTCGGGCGCGAAGCACTTGAAGCCGGGGATCTCGGCGAGCGCGCCGATGAGCCATGCCCTACGGCGCGCGTACTCGCCGAGCATCTCGCGCACGCAGTCCTGCGAGGCGTTCATCGCCGCCGCCGCCGCCGCCTGCGCCACCGAGTTCGGGTTGCTCGTCGAGTGACCCTGTACGAGCAGCATCGCCTTGATCCACCCGGCGGGCGCGAGGGCGTAGCCGATGCGCCAGCCCGTCATCGCGTAGGTCTTCGAGAACGAGCCCGCGATGCACAGCCGCGCTCGAAGCTCGGGCGCGAGCGACGCCGCGCTGAAGACCTCGCCCGGCGGGTAGACGAAGCGCAGGTAGCACTCGTCGGAGACGACGTAGACGCCGCGCTCGGCGCAGACCTCCATAATCTTACGAAACTCCGCGGGCGGGATGACGCGACCCGAAGGGTTCGACGGCGAGTTGATGATGATGTGTTTCGTGCGCGGCGTGACGGCGGCGCGCACGTCTTCGGCGGTGAGCTGAAATCCGTTGCGCTCGGTCTCGATGTAGACGGGGGTTGCGCCAGCGAACTTGGCGATCTCCGGGAAGGTGACCCAGTAGGGCTTGGCGACGAGGATTTCGTCGCCGGGGTTCGCGAGCGTGACGACGGCGTTGAAGATCGCCTGCTTGCCGCCCGCCGTCGCCATCACCTCTGCGGGCTCGTAGTGAGCGCCGAACTCGCGCCCGTAATAGTCGATGATCGAGCGTTGCAGCGCGCGCGTGCCGCCCGTCGCGGTGTACTTCGTCTCGCCGCGGCTCATCGCCTCCTGCGCCGCGAGCCTGACGTGCGCGGGCGTGTCGAAGTCGGGCTCGCCCGCGCCGAGATCGACCACGTCCACGCCTTCGGCTTTCAGCGCCAGAGCCTTCTGCATCGCGCCGAGCGTCGCGGAGGCTCGCATCCGCGCCACGCGCTCCGACGTCTGAAAGATGTTCTGAGCGGGCTTGGTCATCGCAACAATTTAGAGCGTCGCAAAGTTCGCGAAAAGTATATCACCGGCGCGGGGCGCGCATCACTGATGCGAAGTGCGCCCCAGCTTCTCGCTCATGCGCGCCTCGACGAGCTCGGGGACGAGACCGCGGACGCTGCCGCCGAGCTGGTAGACCTCTTTGACGAGCCGCGAGCTGACGTAAGAGTAAGCCTCCGCCGACATCATGAAGACGGTCTCGACGCGCGGTTCGAGCCTGCGGTTCATGAGCGCCATCTGCAACTCGTACTCGTAGTCGGAGATGGCGCGGATGCCCCGCACGATGGCGTCAGCCTTCTGCTCGACGGCGTACTTCATCAGCAGCCCGCCGAAGCTATCGACCGAGACGCGGCACGTGCCGGTCTCGATCCCGCCGAGCGCGTCGCGCAGGATCGACTGCCGCTCCTCGACCGTGAAGAGCGGCTTCTTCTCGGGGTTGACGACGACCGCGACGACGATCTCGTCGAAGAGGTGGCAGCAGCGACCAATGATGTCGAGGTGACCGTTCGTGACGGGATCGAATGAGCCGGGGTAGATGGCACGTCGCATAGGTTTCGTGGGTGACTGAGCGGAAACGCCGGGCGCGTGCGAAAGTAGCACAGAAACGGAGCGGCGGAAAAGCAGCCGCCCCGGAAATCGCGCGCAACTCTCATTAACCGTCGCGGCATCTGTAGCGTCATACCAGTCGCCCGCGATCCGCCACCCTCGCGCGAGTCCGGTCCCGAAGCGACTCCCACAAACCCCAACGGGGAAGGAGAAAGTTATGAGACGTTTGCCCCTCCGCACGCTTCTGCTCGCCGGCCTGCTCTGCCTGTCAGCCCACGCCTCGCCCGCCTCCGAAGGCTCGCAGCGACCGCGGCGGCAGCCCGCCCTGCGCGACGTTCAAAAGATTTACGTCGGCGACATGGGTCGCGCCGACGAAGCCGAGCGCTTCCGCTTCCTCGTCGGCGAGGAGTTGACGAAGCAGGGCTTCACGGTCGTCAACCGCGCCGAGGACGCCGACGCCGTGCTCTCCGGCGCGCTCTCGGTGCGCGTCGGCGACGACCGCACGGAGGCGCGCGCCTTCGTCAAGCTGGAAACGCCGGGCGGGGCGAGGCTCTGGGCGAAGGACTTCGGCAACCGACTGATCTTCAACCCGCTCAAGCGCAAAGAGCCGACCAAGCGGCGAGCCTCCGAGATCGCCAGCGAGCTGCGCAGGGACTGGCAGAGGGCTGGCAAGTAGTCTGCTTGACACCTCCCGCGCGCGGTGTTTCAATGAATTCGACGAAAAGACGTGGTGAGTTAAGGCGACTTGCGGCCACGTAAAACAAACGGCTAAACAGCTCGGGCGGGTCTCGTCAAGAGAGAACCCCACGTCAAAAGGCTTTCCACGGCGAAGCCCCGCGTTGTTTATCGCGCGGGGCTTCTTTGTAGCTGTTAGCTGTTAGCTGTTAGCTTTCAGCCAGAGTAAAGGAAAGCCAAAAACTAGTGGATTGGCTAACAGCTAACAGCTAACAGCTAACAGCTAACAGCTTCTACAATGACTGATTTCCTGACCACACTTAAAGAGCGCATCGTCGTCTTCGACGGCGCGATGGGGACGAGCCTCCAGTCGCAGAACCTGACGCTCGACGACTTCGGCGGCGCGCAGTTCGAGGGCTGCCCGGAGTACCTGCTCGTCAGCAAGCCTTCGGCGGTCGAGCGCGTCCACGCGGCGTTCCTCGAAGTCGGCTGCGACGTGGTGGAGACCGACACGTTCGGCGGGCTGCCCTTCGTGCTCGGCGAGTACGGCATCGCGGAGATGGCTTACGAGCTGAACCTCAAAGCCGCCGAGCTCGCCCGCCGCGTCGCCGCCGACTTCTCGACGAAGGCTCACCCCCGCTGGGTCGCGGGCTCAATGGGACCGGGCACGAAACTCCCGACGCTCGGTCACATCACCTTCGACGCGCTCCGTGCCGCCTACGCCGAACAGGTGCGGGGCTTGCTCGATGGCGGCGTCGACCTCCTCATCGTCGAGACCTGCCAGGACACTCTGCAAACGAAAGCGGCGCTCGCCGCGATCTTCGAGAACTTCAGGGAGACGCGCCGCCGCGTGCCCGTCATCGCGCAGGTAACGATTGAAATCTTCGGCACGATGCTTAACGGCACCGAGATCGGCGCCGCACTCACGGCGCTCGAACCTTTCCCCATCGACGTGATCGGCATGAACTGCGGGACGGGTCCCAAGCACATGACCGACAGCGTCCGCTACCTCTGCGAGAACGCGCCGCTGCCCGTCTCTGTCTTGCCCAACGCGGGGCTGCCCGAAGTCCGCGACGGCAAACAGTTCTACGGTGAGACGCCGGAGACCTTCACCGCGCAGCTCCTCCACTTCGCGAAAGACTTCGGCGTCAACGTCGTCGGCGGCTGCTGCGGCACGACGTCCGCGCACCTGAAGTCGGTCGTCGAGGCGATGCGCGCGGTGACGCCGAAGCGGCGCGATGCGAAGCTCGTGCCGTCGGCTTCTTCGATCTACTCGCAGCAGCCTTTCCGGCAGGACACCTCGTTCCTCATCGTCGGCGAGCGCGTCAACGCCTCGGGCTCGAAGAAGATGAGAGACCTGCTGGGCGCGGAGGACTGGGACGGGCTCGTCTCGCTCGCTAGAGAGCAGGAGCGCGAGGGCGCGCACGTCCTCGACGTGAACGTCGATTACGTCGGTCGCGACGGCGTCGCAGACATGCACGAGCTGGCGTCGCGGCTCGCCACGCAGGTGCGCATCCCGCTCATGTTCGACTCGACCGAGTGGGAGAAGATGGAGGCGGGGCTCAAGCACGCGGGCGGCAAGTGCATCCTGAATTCAACCAACTACGAGGACGGCGAGCCGCGCTTCAAGAAAGTCTTCTCGCTCGCGCGCGAGTACGGCGCGTCTGTGGTCGTCGGCACGATCGACGAAGTAGGGATGGCGCGCACCGCCGACGGCAAGCTGGAGATCGCGCGCCGCGCCTACGTGCAGGCGACGAAAGAGCTGGGCTTCCCCGCGCACGACATCTTCTTCGATCCGCTCGCGCTACCCATCTCCACAGGCATCGAGGAGGATCGGCGCAACGCCGCCGAAACCATCGAGGGCATCCGCCGGATCAAGGAGGCTCTGCCCGGATGCTCCACCATCCTCGGCGTCTCGAACATCTCCTTCGGCCTCTCGCCAGCCTCGCGCGTCGTCCTGAACTCGGTGTTCCTGCACGAGGCGGTCGAGGCGGGGCTCGACTCGGCGATCGTCAACGCGAGCAAGATCGTCCCCTTGAACCGCATCGGCGAGCGCGAGCGCGAGGTCTCTCTGCAACTGATCTACGACCGCAGGGAGTTCGACGGCGAGGTCTGCACCTACGATCCGCTGACCGAATTCACGAAGCTCTTCGAGGGGGTGTCGTCGAAGAGGGCGGCGGCGGTCGACGAGAGCCTGCCCGTCGAGGAGATGCTCAAGCGGCACATCATCGACGGCGAGAAGCTCAAGCTCGAAGACCATTTGAAGCTCGCGCTGGAAAAATATTCCGCGCTCGACATCGTCAACGACATCCTGCTCGACGGCATGAAGGTGGTCGGCGATCTCTTCGGCAGCGGGCAGATGCAGCTCCCCTTCGTCCTACAGTCGGCGGAGGTGATGAAGGCGGCGGTGCGCTTCCTCGAACCATTCATGGAGAAGAAGGGCGGCGCGACGGCGAAGGGGACGATGGTGCTCGCCACCGTCAAGGGCGACGTGCACGACATCGGCAAGAACCTCGTGGACATCATCCTGACGAACAACGGCTACCGCGTCGTCAACCTCGGCATCAAGCAGACGATTGACGCGATCCTCGAAGCCCACGCCGAGCACAACGCGGACGCCATCGGGATGTCGGGGCTCCTCGTCAAGTCCACCCTCATCATGCGCGAGAACCTTGAGCTGATGACGGAGCGCGGCATCAGCGTGCCCGTCGTCCTCGGCGGAGCAGCGCTCAACCGCCGCTACGTTGACGAAGACTTGAAACCGATCTACACGGGTCAGCTCTTCTACGCGCGCGACGCCTTCGACGGTCTGCACACGATGGATCAGCTGATGAGCGCGGGCGGCGAAGCGGGCGAGGCGGCGCAGGCGAAGGCGCGCGCCGCGGCTGCGGGCGCCGACGACGGGGGCACGGAGGACGCAGAAGATTTGATCGGCGAGGAGGCGAAGCTCGGCATACGCAAGCCCGCGCGACCCCGCGCCGCGAAGCCTGCGGGCGACACGACGCACACCAATCGTTCGGATGCGAACCCGGATGCGCTCGTGCCCGCCGCGCCCTTCTATGGCTCGCGCGTCGTCGAAGACCTGCCGCTCTCCGAGGTCTTCGCGTTCGTCAATGAGTCGGCGCTCTTCAAGGGACAGTGGCAGTTCAAGCAGGGGCGTAGGAGCACCGAAGAGTACCGCCAACTCGTCGCCGAGAAGGTGAGACCCGTTTACGAGGAGCTGAAGCAGCGCTCGGAGCGCGAGCGGCTGCTCACGCCGCGACTCGTCTACGGCTACTTCCCGTGCCAGGCGGAAGGGAACGATCTCGTCGTCTACCACGACGACGAGCGGACGGAGCGCGCGCGCTTCACCTTCCCGCGCCAGCCCGCGGGCAGGCGTTTGTGCCTGGCGGACTACTTCGCGTCCAAAGAGTCGGGGCGCGTGGACGTGGTCGCGTTCCAGCTCGTCACCGTCGGGCGGCGCGCGAGCGAGTACGCGCAGGAGCTGTTCAAGTCTGACAACTACACCGAATACCTCTTCTTCCACGGCCTCTCGGTCGAGAGCGCCGAAGCCCTCGCAGAGCTGTGGCACAAGCGCGTGCGCGAGGAATTAGGCATCGCCGGGCGCGACGCGAAAGAGATCACGAAACTCTTCCACCAGGGCTACCAGGGCTCGCGCTTCAGCTTCGGCTACCCGGCCTGCCCGCGCCTCGAAGACCAGACTAAACTCTTCGAGCTGCTCGACCCATCGCGCATCGACGTTTCGCTGACCGAAGAGTTTCAGCTCGAACCCGAGCAATCGACCTCCGCGATCATCGTCCACCACGAAGAGGCGAAATACTTTTCCGTCGACTGAGAGACCTTGAATCGTCAATCGTAAATCGAGACCGCGAGTAGTGAAGAAAGTCGTTCTGAGCTTCCACTATTCGCGGTCTCGATTTACGATTGACGCACCGTCATGTCCACTGTAGAGACTGAGCCGACGACAACGCCGCGACAGGTCGAGCCACGCGAGCCCGCCCTGCCGGACGCCGCGTGCGAGCCGACGCCGGAGGAGCTCTCCGTCCTGTCGCCGATGGAGCGTTTCGCGTTCCGCTTCTCGCGTCGGATGAACCGGGGCGGGTGGAAGAGGTTCTGGACTTTCTGCCAGCGCACGGTCGGGATGGGCTGGATACGCCTGTGCACTTACAACCTGATGCGCGTCTACGGCGTCGAGCACGTCGAGGCCGTCTCGCACGAACGCCCGCTGCTGCTCGTCGCCAACCACCGCACGTTCTTCGACATGTACGTCGTCTCGGCTGAGCTGTTCCGCCGCACGAGCTTCGAGAAGCGCCTCTTCTTCCCCGTCCGCGGCCGCTTCTTCTACGAGTCGCCCGTGGGGATGCTGGTCAACCTTGTGATGGGCTGGTGGTCGATGTACCCGCCCTTCTTCGCGGCGGGCAGCAACCCGCTGCCGGAGAAGCGAGAGTTCGACAAGTTCTCGATGCGCGAGCTGGTCGATCTCTGCCGGCAGGGTCGCGGGCACGTGATCGGCTTCCACCCTGAAGGCACGCGCAACCGGAGCCCAGACCCCTACAGCCTGCTCCCGCCGAAGTTCGGCATCGGCAAGCTCATCCGCGAAGCCGACCCACAGGTCGTCCCCGTCTTCGTCGCGGGGCTCACGAACGATCTCACGCGCCAGATCAGGCGCAACTGGACGGGGGGCGATCCGATCCGCGTCCACTTCGGCGAGGCGATAGACTTCTCGCGCTTCCGCGACCGCGACGGGATGCGCACCTACAAAGAGATATCCGAGTTCGTCATGTCCAGGCTCGCCGAGCTAGCCGAGCGCGACCGCGCACTCTACGAGAAGAAGTGATGAGTGATGGGTGATGAGTAATGAGTTCCCGCTTCTTACTCATCACCCATCACTCATCACTCATCACTCCTATGACTTTGCCTCTCATCATCGTCAACCCCGCCTCGGCGGGCGGCGCGACGGGCGCTGGGTGGGCGCGCGCGGCGGCTGATCTGCGCGAGCACTTCGGCGCGTTCAACTGCGCGTTCACGAAGGGCGCGGGCGACGCGCGCGAGATCGCGGCGCGCGAGGCGCGGGCGGGCCG
>JAIVJC010000004.1:34043-49928 GCA_020200235.1 Acidobacteriota bacterium
CGCGAGGCGGCGCGCGCCCTGCGCGAAGGGCGCACCGTCCGCATCGACGCGGGGCGCGTCGAATTCGAGGGCGAGGCGGGCGGGAGGGAAGCGCGCCACTTCGTCAACGTCGCTTCGTGCGGGATGGGGGGCGAAGTGATCCGGCGAGTGAAAGAAGCCGACGCGACCTCACTCGCGGCGCGCGGCGCGAACCTCGTCGGCGGCAGAGCCTCCTACGCGCTCGCCTCCGCGCAAGCCGCGCTCTCGTTCGAGAACCCGCGCCTGCGCCTGAGCCTCGACGGCGGGCGCGAGCGCCAACTCGTCGCCGCGAACCTCTGCGTCGCCAACGCGCGCTACTTCGGCGGCGGCATGAAGGTCGCGCCCGACGCGAAGTTGACGGACGGGCTGTTCGACGTGGTCGCCATCGGCGATCTGGGCGCGCTCTCGATCTTTACGAACGCGCACCGCCTCTACCTCGGCACGCACCTCGGGATGAGTCAGGTTCATCACGCGCTCGCGCGGAAGATCGCCGTGAGCCCCGCGGACGACGGCGGCGAAGCGAAAGTCCTGCTCGAAGTTGACGGCGAGTTGGTCGGGCGGTTGCCCGCGACGTTTGAAATCCTGCCCGCCGCGCTCCGGCTGCGCGCGCCCGCTCAGGCGAGCGCGCCTTGCCCTAAGAAATTCTCGCGCACGTAAGCCACGGTCTCGTGCAACGTCTCGCCGGGATCGCGCGGGCTGAACCCCAGCTCGCGCGCAGCCTTCGAAGCGTCGACGTACCAGAAGTGCTCAGCCATCTCGACCTCGGTCGGCTCCACGGGCGGCGCGAGGTTCCAGTGCTGGTAGAGCGCGTGGAGGCTGCGCGCCCCCGCGACGGCGAAGCGCGAGGGGAGCGTGAAGCGCGGCGCGGAAGTTTTGGTGAGGCGTTCGAGGCGACCGAAGAACTTGTCGAACGTCCAGTTCGCCGCGCCGAGCAGGTACCGCTCGCCGTGGCGGCCGCGGCTCATCGCACTGATGAGCGCTTCGGCAGCGTCGCGCGCGTCGACGAAGCTCAAGCCGCCGCCGGGCACGGCGCGGATTTTCCGCGCGAGGAAATCGAGCACGACTTTCGTGGAGCTCAACCGCTCGTCGCCGGGACCCAAGAGCAGGCTGGGGTTGACGATGACGAGGCGGCGCGAGTCGCCGTCGAAGATTTCCAGCGCAGCGCGCTCCTGGTAGAGCTTGCTCGCGTAGTAAGCCCAGCGCGAGATGATCTCGAGAGGCGGCGGGTGGCCTTCGTCGGGCACACCAGAGCCGTCCTTCGTGACAGCGATCGTCCCGCTCGTCGAGGCGAGCACCATCGACTTCACGCCCGCGGCGCGGGCCGCCTCGCAGAGCAGCCGCGTCCCGTCCACGTGGACGGCGTACATCCGGTGCGCGTCCGCCTGGCGGCGCGAGACGAGCCCCGCGAGGTGGTATACGCTCCCGACGTTCTCCACCGCGCGGCGCACGTCCTCCGCGTTCGTGATCGAGCCAGCGACGGATTCGACGCCAGCTTCGGCGAGCCAAGCGGGCGCGGACGTGGAGAACACTCGCACGTTCTTCACGCCCGCCTCGACGAGCCGGCGCACGAGGTGGCTCCCCAAAAAACCCGTCCCGCCCGTCACGAGCGTGTAGGCGTTCCCGCGCCGAGCGAGCGCGGTCGTCCCCGGCGCGTCCTTCGCGGCGGGCTTCGCCTTCGCGGCTTTAACCCTCGGCTTCGCCGCAGCCTTCGCCCCACCGCCCTCTTTTTTCTTCGTCGCCATTAAAAGTGATGAGTGATGAGTGATGAGTGATGAGCGGCTAGAGTTCTATTAACTCATCACTCATCACTCATCACTCATCACTTAGGTTCAGTCTCCGGTCGGCGTGAGTTGATCTTCGGGCGCAGCGGCGTCAGCCTCGGCGAGGTGCGCGCGACGCTCGGCGCGCCAGCGCCGGCGCAAACCCTTCGCGTCGAAGCTGCTCGCCGCGCCGTCGCGCAGGTTCTCGATGCGGTGGCGCGCGTATGCCGCGATGAGCCGGTAGCCCTCGGACTTCGGCATCCCCTTCGACATCGCGTCGAGCTCCTCGACCGGGATGAAGCGACCGATGCGCGCGCCGATGTCGCGGCTGCGGATCATGTTCGAGCCTTTGGGAAGCGCCTCGTAAGTGCCGTGCAGGTAGACGGGCAGGATGCCGGTGCGGGCGGTCAGCGCGAGGAAGCCGAGGACGGGCTTGAAGTCGACGATCTCGCCCGTCACGGAGCGCGTGCCTTCGGGGAAGACGAGCGCGTTGTAGCCGCGCTCCAGAAACGAGAGCGCGTGCCGGAGCGACTTGCGCAAAGAACCGCTGCGCTCCATCGGGACGAGGTTGGTGAAGTTGTCCATGTAGGCGCGCTTATACTTGTTGTCGAAAAAGTAGTCGGCAGCGGCGAGCGCCACGAGGTCTCTGCCCTGCTCGCCGAGCGCCATCTTGACGAGTCCCATGTCGAGGTGCGAGGCGTGGTTGGCGACGACGATGAAGTTCGTGTGCGCGGGCACGTTCGTCGCGCCCTCGATCTTCGTGTGCAGGAACTTGTCGTAGAAGGCGCGCTGCAAAACGTCGAGCCCGCGGTTGCCCACCGTGCGCACCAGCGAGGGAATGTAAATCTCCTCGTCCTCGCGCCGCACCTCTTCGGCGCGGCGGCGGCTCGCGTCCTCGCGGCGCGCCTCCGCCTGCCTGCGCTCGACGACCGAGAGCAGCTCGCGCACGTCCTGCACCCTGCATGAGCCGGACGACCTCGCGCCGCTTCACCTTGCGCGTGGCGGTGCGCGGCAGCTCGTCGTCAGAGAAGTGGATGACCTTGACGCGCTTGAAGAAGGGGAGTGAGGACGAGACGTCCTTGAAGTGTTCCTCCACGCGGCGCTGCACCTCCTCGCGCGTGAGTGTGATGTCGTGATCGTAGTCGGGCGCGACCATGCACGCGACCTTCTCGCCCAGCCCGTCGGGCAGACCCACCACGCTCAGCTCCTTGATGAAGGGCGAGTCGGAGTAGAGGTCTTCGATCTCGTCGGGGTAGACGTTCTTGCCGTTCGTGTCGACGATGATGTCTTTGGAGCGACCGACGAGGTAGAGGTTGCCCTCGTCGTCGAGCCGACCGAGGTCGCCCGTGTAGAGCCAGCGGTTCTGCAAGACCGCCTCGGTCGCCTCCTTGTTGTTGAAGTAGCCGAGCATCACGTTGGGCCCGCGCGCGACGACCTCGCCGATCCCCGCCGAGTTCGCGTCTAAAATCTTGACCTCGACGCCGGGCACGGGGCGCCCGACGCTGCCCGCGATCAGGCTGTTCTGCGGGCGCGTGACGGTCAGCACGGGCGAGGCTTCCGTCAAGCCGTAGCCCTCGAGGATGGTGAAGCCGAGCCCGTGAAAATCTCGCTTGACGCGGTCGTTCAAAGCCGAGCCGCCGCTGATCAGGTAGCGGATGCGCCCGCCCAAGCCGTTGTGGATCGGGCGGAAGACGATCTGCCCCATGTTGAAAGGCGTGTTGTCGCGCAGCCAGCTGTTCGCGCGGATCAGAACGTCAGCCGACTCGCCGATCCACTTCGCGCGCTCGTTCAGGCGGTTCCTGATGCGGCGGTGCAGCAGCTCCCACAACGCGGGCACGCCGACCATCCCCGTCACGTGACCGTTCTTGATCGCGCGCGTGAGCTCTTCGCTGCTGAGCTCGGGAAGGTACGTGATCTGCGCGCCGCGCGAGAGGGGGGTGAGGAAGCCTGTGGAGAATTCGAACGTGTGGTGGAGCGGGAGCACCGAGAGCACGCCGTCGGTCGTCTTCATGTCGAAGACGGAGGCGAGCATCGAGACCATGTTCGTGAAATTCTTGTGCGTGAGCATCACGCCCTTCGGCTGCCCCGTCGTGCCCGAGGTGAAGATGAGCGAGGCGACCGTCTGCGCGGGGACGCGCGCCGGGAGCAGCGCGACGCGCTCCTCCTCCAGCTTCTCCGGCGGGAGCGCGAAGACTTCCGCGAAATTCCAGACGCGCGTCGCCGAGAGCCCCTCTTCGTCGAGCCGCCCGCGCAGGTCTGGGTGCTTCTCGTCCATCTCCTCGGAGATGACGACGCCCGTAGCCCCGCTCGCCCGCGCGAAGTTGACGACCTCGCCGGTCAGACTTTCCGGATCGACGGGGACGCAGGTGGCGCCCGCCTTCAGCACGCCGAAGTAGGTCATGCCCCACTCCGGCGCGTTGTTGCTTAAGAGCACGACGCGCTCGTTCGCCTTCACGCCCTCGCCGACGAAGAACGCCGCGGCGCGCGTCGCCAGCTCGTGCAGGTCGGCGTAGGTGTACTGCTCCTTGCGCCCGTCGCGCTCGATGCGCATGGCGACGCGGGTGGAGAAGCGCTTGGTCGAAGTCTCGAACAGCTCCAGCAGGTCGCGGTAGGTGTAGACGCGCTTCTCGACGGCGCGCATGTCCTCTTCGAGCTGCGGGAAGACCCACTTCTTCAAGCCGGGGAAGTGGACGTGCATCCAGTAGTCGTACCAGTCGAGCTTCTCCGGGTGCCAGGGCAGCAGCGCCTGCTCGTCCTTGCGGATGCGCGAGAAGAGCGAGCGCACATTGTCGGCGCGGAAGACGTAGGCGTTCTCGACCATGAAGGGGCGGAACAGCTCGAACGCCTCCTTCGTCTCTCTGGTGACCTCCTCGACGCGATCCACGGTCTTCTTCGCGTGGTCGATCCACTCGGTCAGCCGCCCGCCGCCCCAGCGCGGGCGCGCGTCGTCGAGCAACCTGGACGCCCGCTTCGCCACCGCGTTGAACATCGGCGTGGAAGTCTTCTCGAAGTAGGAGGGCGTGACGGGCTTCGTCTCCATGCGCGCGGCGATCTCGTTGACGATCTTAAAGCCCGTCTCCTTCTCGGAGAAGTGCTTGCGCTTGTAGAGCCCGACCATCCCGACGATGCGCTTCATGTCGTTCGGGTTCGCGTCGCCGGTCGCCGCCTGGTAGACGAGGCGCGGCTCGCCGACGATCGCCTCCGCCGAGACGGCGAGCATCACCGCGGCGACCTGATCGACGGGCGTGATGTCGAGGACGAGCTTCTCGTTGACGGGGATCAGCGTCTGCCCCTTGAGCGAGATGAAGATGAGCGGCGCGGTCGTCGTGAAGCCCTCGTTCCAGCCGGGGAAGGGGAACTTCTCGGCGGACTCGACGATGCTCGGTCTGACGATGGAGCGGACGATGGAGTCTTCCATCGCGACGAGCTGTTCGCCGAGGCTCTTCGTGTAGGTGTAGATGTTGGGCCAGCCCCACCACTCCGCGCGCTCGATGCCGAGGTCGGTGAGGCGCTCTCTCGTCCACATCTTGCGCTCGCGCGCGACCGCGAGGCCCATCGAGTCGAGATCGTCGGGGTCGCGCCCCTCCTCGATGAGGCGCTTGCGCGCCGACTCGCGGAAGCGCGCCGCCTGCATCGCGTCGCGCGCCTCGTCGCGGACGCGCTCGGCGAGTTTCGCGCAGTCGCGTATCTCCCCCTCGACGTGGAACTCGACGCCGGGCAGCTCCTCGCGGCGCGGGAAGTAGCCGACGACCGGATCGCTCTCCCAGACGGGACCCGAGCGGTTGCCCGCGACGAAGCAGGTCGAGACGTGGATGAGCGCGGGTCGCCGCATCCGCTTCGCGAACGCGATGACGTTCTGCGTGCCGACGACGTTCGTGCGCAGCGCGCTCTCTAAAGTGGGGTTGAAGGTGACGTTGCCCGCGCTGTTGATGACCACGTCGACGTCTTGAGCTACGCGCTGCGCCTCCTCCTCGGTGAACGGAAGCCCGTGCTCCCGATGAGCAGGATTTTCCGCCCGCGATAAATCTCTGTCGGTGACAGCTTCATTGGCTCGCTATTCTACCCCACTTCGCAAAGCGCAATCACGGGCTTCCTCGGCAAGGTTTCGACCAAGAGGTTCGTTCAGGCGGCGCGCTTGTCGCCCAGAGGCTTGAGCTTTGTGTAGGTTAAGCGGTTCGCCGCGTATGTCTCCCAGACATCGACCGCCTGCTGCAAGTTCAGCCACAGTTCCGGCGTCGTGTTGAAAACGCGGGCGAGGCGGTGTGCCAGATCGGGCGTGACCGCCCGGCGCTCGTTGACGAGCTTAGTTACGACCCCGCGCGAAACGCCCAATCGTCGCGCCAACTCGCTTTGGGAGAGTCGTGTCTCCGGCAGTATCTCCTCACGCAAGACCTCGCCAGGGTGCGTCGGTCGCCTCTTCCTGTTATTCAGCATCAGTGGTAATCCTCTAAATCAACGTCTTGAGCGTCCCCGCCGGCGAACTTGAAAGTGATGCGCCAGTTGCCGCTCACCCACACGCTCCAAGTGCCTGCCCGATCACCTTTCAACTCGTGTAGGCGAAAGCCAGGGAGATCAATATCTCGAAGGCTCGTCGCCGCATCAATCACGTCCAGCCTGATCCAAATGCGCTTCGCAAGGTCAGCGCGTATGCCGCGCCTGCTGCCCGACTCGAAAAAGTCTTTGAGACTTTTGCTGCGAAACGATTTGATCACACGGCATCACTCCATTTCGCACAGCGCGATCACAGGCTGGTGGAGCATCGTGATCTCGGCGGAGCGCCCCATGTGGCTGCGCGCCATCGCGATCGCCTCGGTCAGATTATCGGCGCGCTCCCAGCCCATGCGCTCGGGGACGTGCGAGTTCTCGGCTCCGGCGGCGATGACCCGCCCGACGTGCTGCCGCCCGTTCTCGCCCCAGTACCACATGAAGAACGGGTGCGCGCCGTGGTAGGCGTTGCCGCGCCGGTACATCTCCACGTAAGACGGGTTGTTCGCGAACTCGCGCTCGTACTTGTCGCGCAAAGTGTCCGCGTCGCGCGTCTCGGGAAGCAGGCGGTTGAAGAACTCGATGTACGACGGGTGGAAGTTGTGGTCGAACTCGTCGTAACAGGGGTGGTGCAGTATGAGCACGCCGCCCTTTTTGAGAAGTGGCTTGTTGCGGTAGAAGTTGAAGTGGTAGCCGAGCGCCATCACCTGCACGAGCAACGGGTTCAGTACCGAGTAGACGTTGTAGGGCGAGATGTCGGGGATGCCCGTGATGAGGATGTCGCACTGGCCGTTGACGGGGATCGCGTACTGGTCGAAGTTGCGCTTCAGGATTTCGTTGTGCGTCGGCTCGGTCTTCCCGGCGTGGCAGGCGATGACCTCGTAGGCGGCGGGCACCTGGTGGAGCATCTTGCGGCGCGCGGCGCGCGGCATCTTGCCCATCGTGAAGCGCATTGCCTCGAACTTCATGCGGTCGAGCGCGGAGAACTCGTCCTCGTTGCGCAGGAGGAAGTCCATCTCGCCCGTGTACATACGGTTGTTCAGAGCCGTCTCGATGTGGAAGACGTTCATGTGCTCGTCGACCAGCTTGCCGAGGCGGACGACCTTGTGGTTGAGCATCGAGCTCGCCGGGTCCATGTAACTGTTCGAGTCGCGGATGGTCTGCGGCTCGTGGTGCGCGCGCAGAGACTCGTAGTCGCACAAGCCCACCGCGACCGACTTGTGGCCGCCGTCCATCGGGACGAGGTTGATGTTGCAGTAGATGACCAGATCGCTCTCGGCGCAGCGGCGGTTGATGCGCAAAGGCTCCTTGTGGCGCGTCTCACCCAACACGACCAACCCGTCGGGGTCTTCGGCGTCGTGGTTGTAGTAGCGGTCGGGGTAGTAGTCGGAGAAGATTTTCGCGCCGACCATGCGCTTCATCTCCCACTCGGTCATCTTCCGGTGGAGCGAGTTGGCGATGATGATGTGCACGTCGTCCACGCCGTTGGCGGCGAGGAGTTCGAGCACGATCTCCAGCATCGTCTGCCGCACGTCGGGCGTGCGCATCGGCGGGAGCGGCAGGGAGATGTCGTCGACCGCGATCGTCACCTTCATGCCCGGTTCGAGCTGCGCGTAGAGCGGCGGGGTGTCGTGCGGGTGGTTGATGGCGTAGCGGATCGCCGCCTCGCGGTTCGGCAAGCCCTTGATCGACGGCTTCGGGTAGATGACGCGCGTGCCGACGGGCAAATCTTCTAAGATGAAGTCCTCGCCCGAGGGGATGATGCGCGGCGCGCTGTCGCGGTCGATGTAGACGACCGACTCGTGGATTTTACGTCGTAGTTGTAAGCTCATCTTTTTAAGTGATGAGTGATGGGTGATGAGTGATGAGCGACAAGCCGAAACTCATCACTCATCACTCATCACCCATCACTTCAAATTCAGCACGGGCCAGTCGTGGTGCAGCGCGGTCTGGCGGAGGCGCATGTCGGGGTTGACCGCCGCGGGGTGCCCGACGATGGAGAGCATCGGCAGATCGCTCATGCTGTCGGAGTAGGCGTAGGACTCGCTGAGGGAGATGCGCTCGCGCTCGGCGAAGTTGCGAATCCAGGAAGCCTTCGTCGCCGCCGTCTTCTTGACGCTGCGCATCAAGCCCTGCTGGTTCCGCGAGTAGAAGCCGAGCGTGTGCACGAGGTTCGTGCTGACGAGTGTGCCTTCCAGATCGTAGAAAGCGGCTGCTGCCGTGTGCACGAGGTTCGTGCTGACGAGTGTGCCTTCCAGATCGTAGAAAGCGGCTGCTGCCAAGTCTATCTCCCGGACTCCATCCGTTTCACGACGGACTGAACTCGTGCTCGCGAGGTGCTACCCTGTTGGAAGTAATCTGGTCGCGAAAGTTTAACCCATCCGTGGGGATTTACGAAATTGTCGGTTAAACCGTTGAGTCGAAAGGGCGGGCGCTGCGATGGGCGAGGCGAAGTGTTCCTGCGAAAAGTTCGCGCGGCTGGAGGGCGCGAGCGTTCGGGCTTACGCGGCGGCGTTCCTCGACGAAGTCGAAGGCGCGGACTCCGGCGGCAGAAAACTTCTTCGCTGCCGCCTTTGCGGGCGACTGTGGGAGCGGCGCGCGCCGGAGGTTAAGTCCGCCGGCACGCGCCCGTCGCTCGTGCGTCTGGGCGATGGACGGGACGAAGCGCGAGGATGAGCCCTCACAGTCGCAGCCCCGTCTGGAGGTAAGGGAAGGGGACGTGCTCGGCGTCGAAGCCCGCCCCGAGAAGAATCTCGACCATGCGGCGCGCGCCCTCGTAGTTTAGCGAGTGGACGACGACCGACGCAGATGGCTGTGTGTCGCGGTGCGCGGCGAGCCACGCGGCGACGGCGTAGCCGGTGTGATCGTCGTCCCGCTCGGCGGAGAAGTAGTGCTCCTCGCGCAGATCGTGATCGAGCAGGATCGTCTCGTACTCGCGCGAGCCCAGCCACTCAATCGCTTCCGGGACGCTACAGGTCACGTCCAATTCATAGCTCCCGAGGCGACGCCGGAACCATTCGCAGCGCGCCGGATCGTCTTCGACGATCAGAATCCGCCCACTCATCAAACGCCCCCCGCTCCGCCCGCCGCCGCGTGCGTTATAAAAACGTGATGCGGAGGGTATAGTATGCGTCGGGTGAAGATCGCAACCTGGAACGTCAACTCCGTCATCGCGCGCCAGCCGCTCGTCGTCAAGTGGCTGGAGAAGGAGCGACCGGACGTGCTGTGCCTCCAGGAGACTAAATGCACGGACGAGAGGTTCCCGCGCGAAGAGTTCGAGCGGCTCGGCTACCGGATCGAATCGCACGGGCAGCCGACTTACAACGGCGTCGCCATCCTCTCCCGCTCGCCCTGCGAGGACGTGCAGCGCGGCTTCCCCGGCGCCGAAGAGGGCTCGCACGCGCGCCTGATCGCGGCGACCGTGAAGGGCGTGCGCGTCGTGAACGTCTACGTGCCGAACGGACAGTCGGTCGGATCGGAGAAGTTCGAGTTCAAGCTCGAATGGCTGAATAGCTTGCGCGAGCACCTCGACGAGCACTGCTGGACGGACGACCGCGTGCTCGTCTGCGGCGACTTCAACGTCGCGCCCGAAGACAGGGACGTGCACGATCCCGATCTCTGGCGCGGTCGCATCCTCTTCAGCAAACCGGAGAGGGAAGCCATCGCCCGCGTCAAAGAGTGGGGCTTCACCGACGCCTTCCGCCTGCACGAGGAGCGCGCGGGGTTCTACTCCTGGTGGGACTACCGGGCGGGCGGCTTCCGGCGCAACGAGGGTCTGCGCATCGATCACGTCTGGGTCTCCGAGCCGCTCGCGGAAGACTGCACGCGCTCGTGGATCGACAGGGAGCCGCGCGGCTGGGAGCGACCGTCGGATCACACGCCGGTCGTCGCCGAGTTCAAGTGAGTGGTAAATAAACTGACTGCGGGGTGAAATGAAGAAGAGTCGAGAGACGGTGGCGGAGCAGGTGGCACGCGAGCGCGAGACGCGCGAGCTGCCCGGTAAGCCCGCGCGCACGGCGAAGACCGCGCAGGGCGCGAACGTCGTCACGGCGGACTTGCTGCGGCGGATGCCTCTGCCCGAGCCGGACGAGGACGACGATAAGGATTCGCGCGGGCGCGTGCTCGTCGTCGCGGGCTCGGCGGAGATGCCGGGCGCGGCAGTGCTCGCGGGCGTGGCGGCGTTGCGCGCGGGCGCGGGCAAGGTGCGCGTCGCAGCGCCCGCGGACGCGGCGCAGACGATCGCCGCCGGGCTACCCGAAGCGCGCGTCTATGCGCTGCCTCTCGGAGAGACCGGCACTTGGGACTTACGCGCCGGGGTGATAATTTCCGACCTCGCGAGAGAAGCCCGCGCGGTTCTCGTCGGACCCGGTCTTCTGGACGATCCGGTGTTGCTCGAAAATCTCATCGAACTCCTACGCGAGATCAAAGAGCCGACACTCGTCATCGACGCCGTACTCTTAAAAAAATACAGCGGACTCTCCGAAGAAGCCCGCCCAGCCAACGGTCGCGTAGTGTTGACGCCGAACCGCACCGAGCTGTCCGAGATGACGGGCGAGAAGATTGAAGCGATCCGGCGCGACCCCGCGCGCGCCGCGCGCCAAGCCGCCGACGGCTTCGGCGCGTGCGTGGCGCTCAAGGGGCGCGAGACCTTCATCGCCTCGCCGCGCGCCGCAGAGGTCTACTCGAACCGCGCCGGGAACGTCGGGCTCGCGACCTCCGGCTCCGGCGACGTGCTCTCCGGCTTGATCGCGGGGCTCGCGGCGCGCGGGGCGGAGCCCTTGCAAGCCGCGCTCTGGGGCGTCCACGCGCACGCGCTCGCGGGCGAGAGGCTCGCGCGCCGCGTCGGGCGCATCGGCTACCTCGCGCGCGAACTGCTCGACGAGATTCCGCAAGTGCTGGATCAACTCGGTAGCTAGACGCCTTCTATTTCAGCGTCAGGTGTGACGATAACTTCGAGCGCGTCGAGTCCATCGCCGTGCCGTTCGCCCCCGTTGCGGCGGCTCGCCTTGAAGGGCGTCGGGACTTTCCACTCGTCGCGCACGGAGGCTTCGGCGTCGAGGATGGTCTGCGTGGTCTGGATGACCGTGTCGGGGTTCAGAGAGATCGAGGTGATGCCGCGCTCGACGAGGAAGCGCGCGAACTCGGGGTAGTCCGAGGGGGCTTGACCGCAGATGCCGATCTTCTTGCCGGCGCGGTGGGCGGCTTCGATGGCGTGCGCGATCATGCGCTCGACCGCCGCGTTGCGCTCGTCGAAGAGGTGCGCGACCGTCTCCGAGTCGCGGTCCAAGCCGAGGGCGAGCTGCGTGAGATCGTTCGAGCCGATGGAGTAGCCGTCGAAGACCTGCAGGAACTCGTCGGCGAGCACGACGTTGGCGGGCAACTCGCACATGGCGTAAATCTCCAGGCCGTCCTTGCCCTGCCGCAGCCCGTGATCGCCCATCAGCGCGATCACCTTCTCGCCCTCCTCGACCGTGCGGCAGAAGGGGATCATCGCCTTCACGTTCACGAGCCCCATGTCCTCGCGCACGCGCCTCAGCGCCAGGCACTCGAGGCGGAAGCCCTCGCGGTAGCGCTCGTCGTAGTAGCGCGACGCGCCGCGGAAGCCCAGCATCGGGTTCTCCTCCCCGGGCTCGAACTGGAGCCCGCCGATGAGCCGCGCGTACTCGTTCGACTTGAAGTCCGACATCCTCACGATGACCGGCTTCGGGTAGAACGCCGCGGCGATGCGTCCGATCCCTTCGGCGAGGCAGCGCACGAAGAAGTCGCGCGGGTCTTCCTCGCCGACCCTGCGCTCGATCTCTTTGACGTCCTCCTTGCGCGCCAGCTGAGGGTAGTTGACGAGCGCCATCGGGTGGATGCCGATGTGGTTGTTGATGATGAACTCCAGGCGCGCGAGCCCGACGCCGTCGTTCGGGAGCGCGGCGAGCGAGAAGGCGTGATCGGGATCGCCGACGTTCATCATCACCTGCGTGCGCGGTCGCTCGCCCTCGCCGACCGTGTGCCGCTCGACGCTGAACTCGACGCGCCCCGCGTAGACGTTGCCCTGCGCGCCCTCGGCGCAGGAGATCGTCACCTCCGCGCCGGTCTCGAGCTGTCGCGTCGCGTCGCCCGTGCCGACGATGCAAGGCAGCCCTAGCTCGCGCGAGATGATCGCGCTGTGGCAGGTGCGCCCACCGCGGTCGGTGACGATCGCGGCGGCGCGCTTCATGATCGGCTCCCACGCCGGATCGGTCATCGAGGTGACGAGCACGTCGCCCTCCTTGAACTCTGTGAGGCGGTCTGGATCGGCGAGGACGTGGACTCTACCCGGCGCGATCTTCTGCCCGATGGCTTGCCCCGTGCAGACGGGCTCGTCGTGACTGCCCGTCAGGCGGAACGTCTCGACGTAGTTCTCCCTCTTCGTCGAGTGGACGGTCTCGGGGCGCGCCTGGAGGATGAAGAGATCGCCCGTCAGCCCGTCCTTCGCCCACTCGATGTCCATGGGCTGATCGCGCCCGGCGCGCTCAGAGTAGTGCTCCTCGATGAGGCACGCCCACTGCGCGAGTTGCAGCACCTCGTAATCATTCAGAGAGAAGCGTCGGCACTGCGCCTCGACCACGTCGCGCACGCGCGTCCCGCGATCGTCGAGCCCGTAGACCATCTTCACCTCTTTACTGCCGAGGCGGCGGCTGACGATGGAGCGCGCGCCCTCGCGCAGCGTCGGCTTGAAGACGACCCACTCGTCTGGCGTCGCCATCCCCTGCACGATGGCTTCGCCCAAGCCCCACGCGCCGTTGATGACGACGGCGTCGCGGAAGCCCGACTCTGTGTCGAGCGTGAACATCACGCCCGAGGAGGCGAGGTCGGCGCGCACCATCGGCTGCACGCCGACCGAGAGGGCAACGTCGAAATGATCGAAGCCCCGCACCTGCCGGTAAGAGATCGCGCGATCCGTCCACAGCGACGCGTAGCAGCGGTGGCAGGCGTCGAGCAGACGCTCCTCGCCGCGCACGTTGAGCATCGTGTCCTGCTGCCCGGCGAAGGAGGCGTCGGGCAAATCTTCGGCGGTGGCGGACGAGCGCACGGCGACCTCGGTCGTGCGACCCGTGCGCTCGCAGAGGCGGTGGAAGGCGTCGAGGATGGCGTCGCTGACGGCGCGCGGGAGCGGCGTCTCGAGGACGAGGGTGCGCGCCTTCCGACCCGCGCTGATGAGCGCGTGATCGTCCGTCGCGTCGAGCCCCGACATCAGCTCGCGGAGGCGTTCGCCCAAGTTGTCGGTCGCGAGGTGCTGCCGATACGCCTCGCTCGTCGTGGCGAAGCCGTCCACGGCGCGCACGCCCTTCGGCACGAGCGCGCGGAACAGCTCTCCGAGGCTCGCACACTTGCCGCCGACGAGCGGCACGTCGTTCGCGCCGACTTCGGATAGATCGAGGACGAGTTTCGTCGCCGTGCCGCTCATTGAACACCTCCAACCGCGCCGACTCGGAAGATCGTGCTCGCCAGTTTATGCGAAGCGCGAGACTGTGTGAAGAAGTTTCTGGGGTGCGACTTCTGCGTATCCGTTTTGTATTTCCTGGCAGCCTATCGGTGCGTGAGCGACGGCTCTGACAGTTGAGCCCGCAGGAACGCGGCGACGACGGGCTGTGCCACCTGCGAGCCCCACCCGTCGAAGTTGTAGTCGAAGCCGTGCTGCGCGTATGCGAGCCGCACCGCATCGTAAGGCACGCGCGACGACGCGAGTCGCGTGGACAGCAAGTCCATATTCTCCGCGCGGACTAACTGATCGTCGGCGGCAACCGCGTATCTCCAGTGGTGTATGCCGCGAGCAGCGCGAGGTGTCCGCCAGCAGATCGTCCGTAGAGCGCGATTCGTTGGGGATCGACGTTGAACCGCAACGCATTAGCGCGCACCCAACCGACGGCGCACTTCACGTCGCCGGTCGCCGTGCGCCAGTTCGGCTGCGGAGCGAGGCGGTAGTCGGCGTCAAAGACCGCGTATCCCTCGCCGACGAGCCACCAGTTCCAGCGCGGGAAGTCGCTCCGCGCGCCCGCGCTCCACGATCCGCCGTGGACGACGACGACCGCCGGGCGCGGCTGTGCGTTTTCGGTCGCAGGGAGGTAGGCGTCGAGTTCTAACGCACGCCCTCCTGGATTCGCATTGGTGGCATAAGTGAATGTGACGGGCGCGCGTCCCCCTTGCGCGTCCGCGAGCGAGCCGGAGATGTAACGCCGGAGCGAGAGTCGTATATCGCGCGCGCTTGCCTCGCGCCAAGCCGTGAGTGGCGGGAACAGCGACAGGAGAGCCGCCAGCAATCCGAGGATCAGCGCGAGCCGCATCACTGTCTGACTAACGCCTGCGGCTCGCGCCAACAGACTTAATGCCACGCCCGCCAAGCCGAGCGCGCCGAACCACAAACTCCACTCGCTGGCGACGACCGAGACGAGCCAGAGGTTGTAAGAGGGCGCGGGCGCGACGATCCACACAGTGAAGAAGAGGGCGACGACGCCGCACGCGAGCGAGAGCGCGAAAAGGGTGCGGCGGGGCATTCGTCCGGGGCTCTTCAATCGGCGGTCATCGTCTCGGGCTCGCGGCTCGACAGCTCGCGCCAGGTGCAGCCGACGCACTCGTGCTCGTCGACGACGGGGAAGCGCGAGCCGAGAACCTGCACGAGCGGGATGCACTGGTGCGCGCCGTCCTCGCAGGCGACGTGGCAGAGGTTGCACTGGATGCACTTCGCGTGGTCGATGCGAGCGACCGTCTTGTAGTTGAGGTCGAGGTTGCCCCAGTCCGTGACCCGGCGCACGCTCGCGCCGATGATGTCGTTGACCGAAGCGTGACCCTTCTCGTCGAGGTAGTTCGACAAGCCGTCGATCATGTCTTCGACGATGCGGTAGCCGTAGTGCATCACGGCGGTGCAGACCTGCACGGTCGAGGCTCCGAGCAGCAGGAACTCCGCCGCGTCGCGCCAGGTAGAGATGCCGCCGATGCCGGAGATGGGAACATTGATCTCTGTGTCGCGCGCCAGCTCCGAGACCATGTTGAGGGCGATGGGCTTGACGGCGGGACCGCAGTAGCCGCCGTGCGCTGACTGTCCGTTGACGTTCGGGTAGGGAATCATCGTGTCGAGATCGACTCCGACGACGGAGTTGATTGTGTTGATGAGCGAGAGCGCGTCGGCTCCGCCCTTGACAGCCGCGCGACCGGGCGGCGTGATGCTCGTCACGTTCGGCGTGAGCTTGACGATGACGGGAAGCTTCGTCGCCTCCTTCACCCAGCCCGTCACCAGGCAGGTGTATTCGGGCACCTGACCCATCGCCGCGCCCATCCCGCGCTCGCTCATGCCGTGCGGGCATCCGAAATTTAATTCGACGCCGTCCGCGCCCGTGTCCTCCACCTGCTTCGCGATCTCGTGCCAGGCCTCGCGCCTCGATTCGACCATCAGCGAGACGACGACCGCGTGCTTCGGGTACTTGCGCTTGCAGTCGCGAATCTCTCGGAGGTTCACTTCGAGCGGGCGGTCGGTGATCAGCTCGATGTTGTTCAAGCCGATCATCCTCTGCGGTCCGAGGTCGATGGAGCCGAGGCGCGAGCAGACGTTGCGGATCGGCTCGCCCAGCGTCTTCCACACCGCGCCGCCCCAGCC
>JAIVJC010000178.1 GCA_020200235.1 Acidobacteriota bacterium
ATGCAATTCGGCACGAACATCCGCGTCATCCGCAACCGCCGCACGGAGTACGGGGCGGCATTCGACTCCGGCGTGACCAACCCGTTCTTCTACCAGTCATCGGGCAACGTCCTGATCTCGCCGGTAGGTCAACTGCCGTCAGCCCAACAACCGTCGGGGGCCGGCTACACCATCACCAGCAACGCCGACGACCTGAAGGCGGCGCTGGCGGCGGTTATCGGGCGGCTCTCGCAGTACACGGCCCGCTTCAACTTCGACCTCAACGGCAAACCGCTGGAAGCAGGCTCACCGGTCTTCCGCGAGTTCGCCACAGAGGAGTACGACTTCTACGGGCAGGACATCTGGAAGATCAACCCCAGCCTCACCGTGACCTACGGGTTGCGCTACGGGCTGAGCAAACCCGTCTATGAGACGCAGGGGTTCATGGCCGCGCCGAACATCCCCCTCGGCGAATACCTGCGCCGCCGCATCGAGAGCGCCTCGCAGGGCATCAACTACGTCGAGCCGATCGTCGTCAACAAGGTCAACCACCTCTACAACTGGGACAAGAACAACTTCCAGCCGCGCGTCGGCGTCGCCTGGTCGCCCGACTTCGGCGACAACCTGCTCGGGAGCTTCTTCGGGCATAACCACAAGGGCGTGCTGCGCGGCGGCTTCGCCATGACGAACGACTACTTCGGTCAGCAGTTGGCGGCCACCTTCAACTCACAGAACACGCTCGGCTTCGCCTCGTCGCAGACCGTCTCCGCCAACAGCTTTAACGTGACGACGAGGCCCGCTCCGCCCTTCACCGGCTTCGGTCAAGCCATCCGCCCGCTGCCTTTGATCACGGTCCCCGGCGATCTGGCGTTCCCGCAGCAGCGCCCCGCCGACAACCGCCGCCGCATCGAGAGCTCGCTCGACGGCTCGCTCGTCTCGCCGACCAATTACAGTTGGAACTTGTCGTTCGAGCGAGAACTGCCCCACGGGCTCGTCATCGAGACGGCTTACATCGGCCGCGCCGCGCGCCACCTCTTAGCCGGGCGCGACGCCGTCCAGCCGAACCTGAACTTCACCGATCCCAAGTCGGGGCAGACCTGGATAGACGCGGCGACGA
The DNA here is from genome assembly GCA_020200235.1 of Acidobacteriota bacterium. Lineage (GTDB taxonomy): Bacteria > Acidobacteriota > Blastocatellia > Pyrinomonadales > Pyrinomonadaceae > JAIVGV01. The sequence continues at coordinate 1,097 of JAIVJC010000178.1, forward strand.
TCCTTGAGATCGCGCGCGCCAACGGCACGCCGGCATCCGCCATCCAGCCGCTGCCCTTCTTCGAGAACCTCTACGCGCCCGGTACGCTGGGCTGTGCCATCGTCGGCGGGGCGGGATGCGCCGCCCTGACAAACACGCAGGCCGTCTATCTCAATGCGGCGTTCTCTAACGGCAACGACTGGACGAGCATACAGGACGAACTGGACGCCCTCTCCGGTCGCCGGTACTTCTACCAGCCGCAGTACGGCGCGCTGGCTGTCTACAGCACCATCGCCGCGTCCGACTACCACGCGGGCACGCTCTCGATCCGCGAGCGCTTCAAGGACGCACTCACCCTCGACTTCAACTACACGCTCTCGAAGTCGATGGACGACGTGTCGGGGCTCCAGACCGACGCGCCCTTCACGCCGTTCATCCTCAACGCGCTCGCCCTCAAGCAGCAGCGCGCCGTGTCGGACTTCGACGTGCGCCACCTCGTCAACGCCAACGCGATCTGGCAGCTCCCCTTCGGGCGTGGCAGGAAGTGGCTGAGCGAGGGCGGCGTCGCCAACGCCATCCTCGGCGGCTGGCAGCTCTCCAGCATCTTCCGCTGGAACTCGGGGCTGCCCGTCGAAGCCCCGCTCGACTTCGGCGGCTGGCCCACCAACTGGAACCGCCGCAACTACACGGTGCGGATCGCGCCCATCGAGGCGAACCCGAACCGCGGCAACGGCACCACCCCGGCCAACCTCTTCTCAGACCCCGCGGCGGCGTTCCACAGCTTTCGCAGCGGGCGTCCCGGCGAGCGCGGCGACCGTAACATCTTCCGCGCCCCCGGCTTTGTCACGCTCGACCTGGGGCTCGGCAAGACGTGGTCAATGCCCTGGAGCGAGCGCCACAAACTACAGCTCCGCTGGGAGACGTTCAACGTCACCAACACCCAGCGCCTGACGGGCGTTGACGGCTTCGTCCAAGCGCTCGATCCGTTCCAGCCCAGCAAGACGCCGACCGGGAGCTTCGGCAACTTCACCGCCATTCAGGGCACGCCGCGGGTGATGCAGTTCGGACTGCGTTACTCATTCTAACCTACGGCGCGGGCTCGGGAGCCCGCGCCCTCTGACGCGGGCTGCGGCTTACGGTCGCAGCCCGCCCTTGCTTTCACGGCGCGGAGACGCGCGGGAGCTCAGCCGGAGAGACGGAGGTAGATTTCGATGCGTGACCGTTCCCTCGTGAATAATCCGGCCGGGCGCCGCGGCGGCGTTCGCGCCGGGGCGCGGCGGCTGTCTCGCTGCGTCTTCGCCACGATGGCGCTAGCCTCGCTCGTCGCCCTCGCGACTAAGACAGCGCCGGCACAGTCCGGCGCCGGCATCACGCTCTACGGAGACATGAAGGTTGACGAGGGCAAGGCGGCGGGGATGAAGCCCATCTCCTTCGACGTGATCATCTACCAGCTCGACGGCCGGGTCTTCTCGCGCCAGAAGGTCATGAGCGGCGGGCGCTACCGCTTCTTCGGCTTACGCGCCGGCGAGTACGATCTCGTCGTCGAGGTCGAGAACCAGGAAGTCGCACGCATGCGCGTCTCGTTAGGCGCCGCCGGACTCTCGTCGGACTTCCAGCGGGACATCGAACTGGAATGGAAGAAGGGTGCGTCGGGCGCGGGCGAGCCCACAAAGAAGCAGACCCTTGCCGCCGCAGACTTCTACCAGCGCCCGCCCGCCAACCAGGCCAACTTCGGGAAGGCGCAGGGCGCGATTGACCGGAAGAGCTACGAGCAGGCGGTCATCCTGCTCAGGCAAATTCTCGATACGGACCCCAACGACTTCCAGGCGTGGACGGAGTTGGGGACTGCCTACCTGCTCCAGAATAAGAACGGAGACGCTGAGAAGGCTTACGCGCGGGCGGTCGAAGCGCGCCCCGCTTTCTTCCTCGCGCAACTCAACCTGGGGAGGGCGCGCGCGGCGCAGAAGAATTTCGAGGGGGCGGTCGAGCCGCTGACCCGCGCCGTCGAACTCCAGCCGGGAAGCGCCGACGCTAACCTCCTGCTCGGCGAAGCCTACCTGCAAGTCAAAAAGGGCTCGAAGGCGGTCGGCTACCTCGTCGAGGCGGCGCGCCTCGGCAAACCGGAGGCGCACCTGCGTCTCGCCACGCTCTACAACGCCGCCGGCCTCAAGGATCGCGCCGCCGCCGAGTACGAACAGTTCCTCTCAAAGAACCCCGACCACCCCGGCCGCAAGAAGCTCGAACAGTACATCAAAGAGAACGGGAAGAAATGATGAATGATGAATGCGGAATGATGAATGAAAGGCAACAGCTCTTAACTCATCATTCCGCATTCATCATTCCGCATTCATCATTTCTTTTGTGCTAGACTTCGGCGCGTGAGTGAGCGCATCTACCGCGATCCCGTCCATAACATCATCCGCCTGCGCACGGACACGCGCGAGGGGCGCCTGATGGTCGCGCTCGTCGACGCGCCGGAGTTCCAGCGCCTGCGCCGCATCAAGCAGCTGGGCCTGGCGCTCTTCACCTACCAGGGCGCGGAGCACTCGCGCTTCACGCACTCCCTCGGCGTCCTCCACCTCATCACGCGCGTCCTCGACAAGCTCTCGGAGACCTACCAGATCGGCGAAGAGGATCGCGCCGCCGCGCGCGCCGCCGCACTCCTCCACGACATCGGGCACGGCTCTTTCTCGCACGTCTTCGAGCACGTCCTCGGCTTCCACCACGAGGCTTGGACGGTGCGCGCCGTGCTCGATGAGTCGACCGAGATCAACCAGGTGCTGCGCGACTACTCGCCGCGGATGCCGCGGCGCGTCGCCGAAGTGATCGAGGGCACGTTCAAGCCGTCGTTCCTCGGGCAGCTCGTCTCCTCGCAGCTCGACTGCGACCGGATGGACTACCTTTTGCGCGACAGCTTAATGACCGGCGCGAAGTACGGCATCTTCGACCTGGAATGGATCATCAACGCGCTCGCCGTGGACGAGTCGGAGGATCGCATCTACGTCGCGGCGCGCGGGCTCTACGCCGTCGAAGAGTATTTGCAGGCGCGCTACTACATGTTCCGGCAGGTCTACTTCCACCGCACGCTGCGCTCGGCGGAGGTCGTGCTGCGCGCCGTCTTAAGGCGCGCGCTGGAGCTGGTCGCCGCCGGCGAGCGCGTCTGGTGCGCGCCCGGCACGGCGTTCGAGAAAGTCCTCAACCGCGTGCCGCTCACGCTCGCCGATCACCTCGAGATGGACGACTCCGATGTGCTCTTCCACCTCAAGCAGTGGCAGCGCGATGGCGATCCGACCTTGCGCGATCTCGCGCGCCGCTTCGTCGGTCGCCGCCTCTTCAAAGCCATCGATCTGGACATGCCGTCGGAGGAGCGCGCTGACTTCCTCCGCGCCGCGCGCGGGGCGGTCGTGCGCGCGGGCTTCGACGCGGACTACTACTTCATCGAGGATCAGGCGGGCGACGTGCCCTACTACAACTACTACACCGCCAGCGGCTCGGACGCGAAGGCGCACATCTACGTCGAGGACGGCTACGCGCGCCCGCGCGTGCGCGAGATCAGTGAGGTCAGCGAAGCGGTGCGGGGCTTGCGGCAGGGCTACGAGCTGCACCGCGTCTGCTTCCCGCCCGAAGTCAAATCCGAAATTTACACCCTCTACCACGGCGCGCCCCACCCGCCGACCGTGGCGGCGAAGATCGGGGAGTGAAGCCATGAGAGGATTCGACCGCGCTAATGACAACCCGCGTCAATGACGACTACAGCCCACGAAGTGGGCGATAGAAATTAGCCCACGGCGTAAGCCGTGGGTCTAAGAACAATTTAATAGAAGGAGAGCCCCTGACAAGGGGCGAAAGAAGATGCCTCACACCTTCGCAAACCTCCTCACGCACATCGTCTTCAGCACCAAAGACCGCGCGCCTTTGATCAAACCGGAGACACGACCGCGACTCCACGCCTACCTCGGCGGCATCGTCCGCGAGGAGCAGGGCACGGCTTTCGCCGTCAACGGCACGGCGGATCACGTTCACTTGCTCGTCAGCCTTCCGCCCGCCCTGTCTCTCGCGGACGCGATGCGCGTCTTAAAGACGAACTCGTCGCGGTGGATGAATGCAGCTCAGCGAGCCCCTTTCGCGTGGCAGTCGGGCTACGGTGCGTTCAGCGTCAGCCGGTCGAACGCCGGAGCCGTCTCTCAATACATTGCGCGGCAGGAGGAGCATCATCGTAAAATAAGTTTCCGGGAAGAGTTCATCGCCTTCCTTCGAAAACACGAGATCGAGTTCGACGAGCGACAGATTTAGTTCGAGGTTCTTTCGCCCCTTACCGGGGCTCTGGACTTTTATTCGCCTACCGTACCCACGGCTCACGCCGTGGGCTAAGCTCTACCGCCCCTTACAGGGGCTTGCGCCGTGGGACAAGTTTCCGCCTCTATTAAGTTTCCGCCTCTATCTTTGTGAAAAGTTTCCGCCTTCATCTTCATGCCCTCGCGCTGCTCTGGGCGCTCGCGTCTTCCGTCCCCGCGACGGCGCAGGACGCTGTACGACGGCGCGTCGCCGTGCTCGACTTCGGCGGGTCGGCGGCGGCGCGGCGCATCGCGGACGAGTTGGCGGGCGCGCTCCGAGTCGGCGCGAAAGACGTCTCGCCGGTGAGCCGTGAGCAGGCGCGCGCGGCGTCGAAGGGTGCGGGCTACGCGGGGTCGCTCAACCTGACGCTCGAAGAGGCGCGCGATCTCGGCGCGGCTGTCGGCTCAGACTTCTTCTTCGCGGGCGAGGCTGACACGCTCGCGCGCCGCGTCGTCGGGCGGGGCGACTACTTCGAGTCTTACGCCGCCGTTTATCTCGTCAGCGCGTTCACCGGGAAGTTGATCTTCTGGGAACGGCTGAGCGCGGAGGCGCGCGACGCCGAAGGCGCCGAGAAAGACCTGCTCGCACAACTTCGCGCCCGCGCGCACGTCTACGCCGGGATGATCTCGAAGGCGCGCGCGGCGGAGCGCGGCGAGCGGCGGATCGCCTTCGAGCGCGAGACGCCCGTCGTCGAGGACGCGCCGGCGGAAGAGAGCGCCGCGGCGAAAAACTTCCGCGTGCCGCTCCCCTACCGGCGCCTGCGCCCGCCCTACCCGGAGGCGGCGGCGCGCGCGGCTGTCGAGGCGATAGTCGACGCGCTCGTCGAGTTGGACGAGCGGGGCGAAGTCCAAAGCGTCGAGATCGTGCGGTGGGCTGGCTACGGCTTGGACGAGTCGGTCTCCACGACGATCAAACAGATGCACTTCCGCCCCGCCCTCAGCGCGGGCGCGCCCGTCGCCACGCGCGTCCTGCTGCGCTACAATTTCCGCAAGCCGAAGGAAGAGTCGAAGTGAGAGGCGGACTCCGCAGCGACTGACTTTTAAGGAGTGAATGATGCAGGCTCGACGACACGACGGCTCCGCGTTTTCGCACGAGCCTCTCCGGCGTCTTCCGCGCCCGGCGCGCAAGCTCTGGCGTTGCCTTCTCGCCCTCGTCTTCTGCCTCCCCGCGTTCGCGTTCGCGCCCGCCCCCTCTTCTTCGGACGCGACCGTCTCGACCGAGACGCGCGAGGGTCGGCTCGCGATCTTCGACGACGTGTGGCGCACCGTCGGCGCGCGCTACTACGACGCCGGGATGCGCGGCTTGGACTGGGCGGCGCAGCGCGAACGCTTCCGACCGCTCGCCGCCGGGGCGCGCACGCCCGCGGAGTTCTACACGACGCTGCGCCGGATGCTCGCCGGGCTCCGGGACGCGCACACGCGCGTCTACTCGCCCGACGAGCGTTTCGAGTGGGATCGACCGACGTTCACGGGCGTCGGCTTGAGCCTGCGCGAGATCGAAGGGCAGCTCGTCGTCGCGCGCGTCGAAGAGAAATCCGAAGCGCGCCGCGCCGGCGTGCGAGCCGGGCAAGTCCTCTTGAAGGTTGACGGCGAGCCGGTCGGGGCGCTCGTCGCGCGCCGCGCCGACGATGGCGCGACCGCCTCGACTGCTCGCGCCGCGCGCCTCACGGCAATCGCGCGCCTCTTCGACGGCGAGCGCGGCACCACCGTCGCGCTCACACTCGACGACGACGACCGCGAGCGCGTCGTGCGCCTGCGCCGCTCGCCGCAGACGCTCGCGCTGACTCTGGAAGTGCGCCGCGTCGAGGGCGTCGCGGTCGTGCGCTTCAACCTCTTCACGCAGGAGATCGCGACCTCGCTCGTGCGCGCGCTGCGCGACGACAGGAGGCTCAGCGAGGCGCGCGGCGTCGTCGTCGACCTGCGCGACAACGGCGGCGGCGAGGCGGAGTCGATGATCGACGCGGCTTCCGCGTTCCTGCCGGCGGGCACGCCGCTCGGCGCGTTCACGGATCGCGGTGGGCGCACGGTCGCGAGTCCGCAGACGCGCGGCGCGATGCTCTTCGCCGCCGACGCGATCAGGACTTACGGCGGCGCGCTCGTCGTCCTCGCGGGCGCGCGCACGGCGAGCGCGGCGGAGACCGTCACACCGACGCGCGAAGACATCAAGCGCGGGCGCGACGCGGCGCTGCTGCGAGCCGTGGAGTTTCTCAAGTCCGCGGGTTGAGTTTCCACAACCTCTTAAAGATTCACCACAGAGACGCAGGGGCGCAGAGAAGAAATAAAATTTTTCTCTGCGCCGACTCTGCCCCTCTGCGTCTGGGGCGGTGAGTTCAGCTCCCTTTTCTTCCGCATCGCGCGGCGCGCGCGTCGTGCTATCATCGCCCGTTAAAATTTCGGGGCAGCGACTCTCTCATGCTCTACCTTTCGCAAATTCTCGGTCGCCCGATCCGCGACGCCGAGGGCGATCCGGTCGCGACGATCAAGGACGTGGTCGTGCGCCTCGGCGAGGATCACCCGCCGGTGACGGGGCTCGTCGCGCGCTACGGCCGACGCGACTTCTACGTCCACCGCGGCCGGCTCTCGCAGTTCGGCGCGCAGGGCGCGCAGCTCAACACAGACATCCTCGACCTGCGCCCCTTCTCACGCCGCGACGGCGAAGTCCTCCTGGCGCGCGACGTGCTCGACAAGCAGCTCATCGACGTTGACGGCAAGCGCGTCGTGCGCGTCAACGACGTGCAGTTGTTTGAAGCCGCGGGCGAGTGGCGCGTCACCGGCGCGGACGTGAGCCTGCAAGGCTTGTGGCGCCGGCTCGCGCCCGCAGGGTTCTTCGGCAGCCAGCGACCCGTAGAGGTGATCGACTGGGCTGACGTCGGTTACCTCGCGACCGACGCGGCGACCGTGCAGTTGAAATCCTCGCGCGCGAAGTTGTCGCGCCTCCACCCGGTCGAGATCGCGCGGCTCGCCGAGTCGCTCTCCTTCCAGCAGGGCGCGGAAGTGCTCGCCTCGCTCGACGACGAGACCGCCGCCGAGACGCTGGAAGAGATGCTAGAGGAGCACCAGGCGCGCATCATCGGCGACATGGACGAGGAGCGCGCCGCGGACATCCTCGAACACATGTCGCCCGACGAGGCGGCGGACGTGCTCGGCGACCTGCCCGCAGCGGTCGCGACGGACTTGTTGAGCCGCATGGAGGGCGACGAGCAGGCGGAGGTCGCGGAGCTTCTGCCCTACGAGGACGACACGGCGGGCGGCCTGATGACGACCGAGTTCGTCACGCTCCCGAAGGGCTTGACGGTCGGCGGAGCCCTGGCGCGACTCCGTGAGATGGCTGAGACGCCGAACATGATCTACTACCTCTACGTCGTCGAGACCGAGGGCTCCTGGAAGCTCTCCGGCGTCATCGCGCTCAGGAGTTTGATTCTCGCCGACCCCACCTACCTGCTCGAACAGGTCATGCGCGAAGAGTTCCAGACCGCTCACCCCGACGACTCCGCGCGCGACGTGGCGGAGACCATCGCCGAGTACAACCTGCTCGCGCTGCCCGTGATCGACGACGAGGGCGACATCGCCGGCATCGTCACCGTCGACGACGCGATGGAGTGGCTGCTGCCGAAGGGGTGGCGGCAGAGACTACCGCGGCTATTCGGCTGAGATTAGTGGCGTGTGCTTCGCCGTGCGCCCGGTGTATATTCCGGTTGCGAGTGTTAAAGGAGAGAGTCGTGGGCAGGATAGTCTCGTCGGTGACGATTACTAACATCGCCGATCCCGTTAAGAGTCTGAGGTGCGATGCTCTGGTCGACACGGGCGCGTCGTTCATGGTGCTGCCCGCGGCGTGGCGCGACCGTCTCGGCGACTTAGAGACGCTTGAGAGCATCAGTCTTGAGACGGCGAATCAGGAGACCATCACGGGCGAAGTGTGTGGCCCCGTCCGCATTCAGGTCGAAGGCTTTCGCGCGATCTTCAACGAAGTGCTCTTCATCGAGATGAACCCGGAGGACGGCATCTACGAGCCGCTCATCGGCTACATCATCTTCGAGCAGAGTCAGGCGAGCGTGGACATGCTCGGACACCGCCTCGTTCTGGTCAAACACATGGACTTGAAATAGCTCCCTCGAATGAGGGCTGCGTCGTATGAATTTCTTAAGAGTCACACATGATGGCGTCTCGTCTGTTATCAATCTTGCGCTCGTTATACAAGCGAGGTATGAACAATCAAGTCAGCAACTTCATATCAAATTTACGAATGGCGAGACGGTTACACTACTTGGCGAAGAAGGCGAGCGGGTTTGGATGCTTTTGAGTTTAGAGGCGGGGGCAGACGATGATTATGATCCCGATGAGGATGAGGTTGTAGGCGATTTTGACATCATCAACCAAGAAATTTCTGATTTGGAAAATCAGGTGAAGAATAACAGTGTCACTCGCACATGGGACGCCCAACGCTTGCGTAATAGTGCAGATGAGCTAGGTAACTATTGGACTTCAAAAAAGAAGAAAGAACTTGCTGAGGAAATCAAAGGAGTTAAAGCAAGGGCTTACTCGGTCGCTGATGAAGCCGAAATATCAGCCTATACAAATATGGTTGATGCGTGTCTAGCGGCCACGTTTACCACCAGTGCATCCGTTAAAAGTATCCTCAGAAAGTTGAATCAAACAGAAGATGAATTAAAGAGGGGTAAGAAGCTTACCGATGCCCTGAAACAAAAGATACGGAAAGGCAAAGAGCGTGCGGCATGGTATCGAGCTAAGAAGAAACTGGATGAAGCTCGGGTAGCAGAAGCAGGCGGTAACATTATAAAGCATGATAAGTATAGACGGGAGGCTGAAGCGTTACTGAGACAAGATTGGTCTGTAATATTTCCCAGCGAGCAATCACCAGACGTTGATAGTTTCGATTCAGCATTGAATTTATGAACGACGGAGACCCAAGCAGGTGGCGGACGTGCGCGCGGCGGATGTGCGGGAGGCGGGGCGTCGCCTGTGGCGGCGGGGGAGCCGTCGTGTGCGCCGCGCCGCCGCCGAGCGCCGCGGGCTGCTAGCCTACCTCGCCGTCCTCGGTCCCGGCATGGTCGCCGCCAACGCCGGGAACGACGCGGGCGGCATCGCAACTTACGCCTCGGCCGGCGCGACCTACGGCTACAAACTCCTCTGGGCTTTAATCCCGATCACCGTCAGCCTCGGGCTCGTGCAGGAGATGTGCGCGCGGATGGGCGTGGTGACGGGCAAGGGGCTCGCCGATCTCATACGCGAACAGTTCGGCGTGCGCTGGACGATGCTCATCATGCTCGCGCTCCTGGTGGCGAACGCGGGCGTCACCGTCTCGGAGTTCGCCGGCATCGCGGTCTCGACGGAGCTGTTCGGCGTGCCGCGCTTCCTGTCGGTCCCGCTCGCGGCGCTCGCCGTGTGGTGGCTCGTCGTCAAGGGCTCTTACCGGAGGGTCGAGCGAGTGTTCCTCGTCATGTCACTCGTCTTCCTCGGCTACATCATCTCGGCGTTCATGGCGCACCCGGACTGGGGCGAGGTCGCGCGCTCGACGGTGCGCCCGACGTTCCAGCTCGACAGCCGCTACCTCTTCATGCTCGTCGCCCTGATCGGCACGACCATCTCTCCGTACATGCAGGTCTTCGTCCAGTCGTCGGTCGTCGAGAAGGGCGTCGCGGTGGAGGAGTACAACCTGACGCGCGTGGACGTGTGGGTCGGCACCGTCTTCGCGATCTCGATCGCGTTCTTCATTGTCGTCTCGACCGCCGCGACGCTGCACCGCGCCGGGCTGACGCGCGAGCTGGAATCGGCGGCGGAGGCGGCGACCGCGCTCGCGCCCCTCGCCGGCAAATACGCCGAGACGCTCTTCGGCGTCGGGCTCTTCGGCGCGTCGATGCTCGCGGCGGGCGTGCTGCCGCTCGCGACCGCCTACTCGGTGAGCGAGGCGCTGGGGTTCGAGAAGGGCGTCTCTCGATCTTTTCGCGAAGCCCCGATCTTCTTAGGCATCTTCACGTTCCTGATCGCGGTGGGCGCGCTCGTCTCGATCCTGCCGGGCTTGCCGCTGTGGCGGGTGCTCGTCGCCACGCAGTTCATCAACGGGCTGCTGCTGCCCGTCCTGCTCGTCGCGGTCATACGCCTCGCGTCGAACCGCGATTTGATGGGTGTGCGCGCGAACGGGCGGGTCTATAATCTCGTCGCGTGGCTGACGGTCGCGGTCGTCTCCGCGCTCTCGCTGCTGCTGGTCGGCAGGACGATCTTCTTCCGCGCGTCGTAAACCGTAGACGGTTAATCGTAGAGACTGTTGACTGGCGGCGGCGGCGCCCGTCGTATCTCAGCTAATAGCTAACAGCTAACAGCTATTCACTATTTTTTGACCGCCCGCGCCTTTTCGTTCTAACCTCGCACGCCCTTATGGCTCGCAAGCGATTCACAGGACAGTTCATCTTCCCCGTCATCGCGCTCGCGTTCTTCGCGCTCGCGCTCCACTTCCTGCCGTCGTTCGCCCCGCCGACCGTGGGCGAGGCGGACTTGCGCGCGCTCACCGAGGCGCAGCGCGACAGCTACGCGCGCGGGCACGCGACCTACAAGCTGATCGAGACTTGCACGTGGCTCGCGCTCGCGCTGAGCGTCATGCTCCTCGCCGTCCGGCTCGCGGGCGCGTTCTTCTTCGACCTCGTCTTCCGCGTCCGCAAGGGGCGCGCCGCCCCACACTTCATCCGCGACATCTTCGCGCTCATCGCCTACGTGGTGCTGACCGCGCTCATCCTCAAGCTCTCGTTCCCCACCCTCTCGCTCGGCGCGCTGCTCTCCGGCTCCGCGCTGCTCGGCATCATCGTCGGTCTCGCGCTGCAGGACACGCTCGGCAACCTCTTCGCCGGCGTCTCCCTGCAAGCCGACAAGCCGTTCGATGTGGGCGACGTGATCACGGTCGGCGCGTGGACGGGCGTGGTCGAGAGCATCACCTGGCGCGCGATCAAGGTCAGGACGTTCAGCAACCAGGTCGTGATCGTCTCGAACAGCTCGCTCGCCAAGGAGTCCATCGAGGTCGCCCCGCACGACAACCTGAACGCGCGCATCGTCTTCTTCAACGCCGTCTACACCGACTCGCCCGCCAAGGTCATCCACGTCGTCCGCGAGGCGGTGCGCGACGCGGAGAACGTCTCGCAGAAGATCACGCCGGTGGTGCGCGTCCGCAACCTCGGCGACTTCGCCGTCGACTACGAGGTCAAGTACTGGCTCGAAGACTACGCGAAGTACAACGACGCGGACGCGCTCCTCCGACAGCTCATCTGGTACGCCTTCCGCCGCGCGCGCCTCAGCTTCGCC
>JAIVJC010000067.1:0-7515 GCA_020200235.1 Acidobacteriota bacterium
CCCGAATAGCCGCCCGCCGATCCGTCCGGCATGATGATGACGTTGTACTCGTCGAGGTTCGCGCGCTTCAGGTTCGAGATCGTCATCGGCGTGAAGTCCACGCCGTAGCGCTCGAACGTCCACCACATCCAGCCGTAAGAGGTCTGGCTGACGGGATCGTCCGCGACGACGATGACGCGCGGTCTTCTCAGCGAGACGACCGATTCCGATCCGACGACCGTGTCGCCCGTCTCCGCGAACCCCGAGTTGACGGCGAAGACCTCGACGCCCGTCTCCTGCGCGAGCTTCGCGACGCGATCGTGCAGCGTTTCGGGGTTGCGCGAGACGCGCGCGACCAGCGTGCCGCGCGTCCAAGTGCGCCCGCCCGCGCTCAGAGTGCGCTGCGCGACCGCGAGCTTGAAGCCCTCGCGCATCAGGCGGTAGGCGAGCGACGCCGCGCCGTTGCGCTCGTAAGGGATGAGATAGGCGACAGAGGCGCGCCCGCTCACGACGCCGCCGACGAACGGGACTTTGATCCCGACGGTGCCGGGCTGCGAAGCTTCGTCGCCGGCGGCGGGCGCTTTTTTAATCGGGTCGGCTCCACCGATCCAGTCGACGTGAGTTAACTTCACCTCCGACGCGCGCGTGAATGGCGGCAGGGGCAAGAGTGATTCGCTGGCGGGGGTGGCTTTGATCGGCGCGGTGTCCTCCGTCCAGTAGGCCTCGACGCCGAAGGCGATGGGCAGAGACCACGCGGTCATGTCGTAGAAGCCGTAGTCCTCTTTCGGCGCGCCCTCGCCCCGCCGCTGGTTGCGCGCGAAGCGTGCGAGCTGCTCGCGCACGAAGGCGTCGTCCTGTAGCGTGTTCGGCTCCAGGAGGGCTTTGGCGAGCCGCTTCTGCGGCTGCGCGAGATCGACGACGTAGGAGCCCGCGGGGAACGTCCGGCGCGCGCCCGCCGTCGCGCCGACGTAGGCGTGCGCGCTCTGCGAGACGAACTGCTCGCGCGCCACATTCACCGCTATCCGGGCGCGCACGAGCGCGTCCACCAGTTCAGCCGCGTTGCCGGGGTCGCGACCCGGCACGATGACGAAGCGTTTGATCTGTTCCTTCGCGCCCTCTTCGGTCGCGCCGCGCCTGAACTCGTAATAGTCCTGCAAGCGCGCGGCGCGGTGGCGCGCGGCGGTCTCCAGGGTGGTGAGCGACGCGACGAAGTGTTTCGCGATGGCGGAGCGGAGCGTCACGATGGTGTCGTCGTCGCGACGCCAGTTGTAGCCCTTCGTGCCGCCGCCGTCCGTCTCGTAGGTCATCCCCGTCGCGCCGTTCAGCGCGGGCCACGAGTCCCAGTAGCCGGGGTAAAAAAGATCGTAAACGTCGCGGACGTAGTAATCCCAGTTGCGCTGATCGAACTGCGCGGAGTTGGCGCGGCCGAACTCTGCGAGCCAGCGCGAGGTCTGCTGCTGCGGCAGGTTCGGGTTGACGGGCAGCGCCGCGGGCGGGAAGAAGAACTGTGTGGGCTGCCCGTGGTGATCGACCGAGACCTGCGGGTTCCATTCGAGGTACGCGCGCTGGAGGTTGCGGTTCTCGACCTGCGTGGCGATGAGGTTGTCGCGGTTGAGATCGAAGCGGTAATGGTTGAAGCGACCCGTGACAGACCACGGCTCGCGGTGCTCGCCCGCGAGCGGGTTCGCGTCGCCGGTGGCGAAGCCGTTGTACCACGTCACGAAGCGCTCGTGCCCGTCTGGGTTCTCGCCCGTCACGACGAGGACGACCGTGTTCTTCAGAACGTCCAGAGTCGCCGGCTCGTCCGACGCGGCGAGCTGGTAGACGACCTGCATCATCGCCTCGAAGGAAGCCGACTCGTTGCCGTGGATCGTGTAAGCCATCCACGCGGCGAGCGGCGTCGCGTCGGTGATGCGCTTCGCCTCGTCTGCGCTCAGGCCGCGCGGGTCGGAGAGTTTTCTGAGGTTGCCCTTGATCTCCTCGAGGCGCCGCAGGTTCTCCGGCGCGGTGACGACGACGACGTGCATCATCCGGTGCTCGTTCGTCTCGCCGATGTCGGTGACGCGCACGCGATCCGGCGCGGCCTGCGCGACGCGGTCGAGCCAGCGCTCCATCGTCGCGTAGTTCGTGTGGAACCGTCCGACGTCGAAGCGCGTCACGACCTGCGGGCGCGGCACCGCCTCGCGGTAGGGACCGCGCGCGTAGAAGTCGAAGCGGGAGTCGTCGCGCTGCGCGTACGCGTAAGCCGAAAGTGAAACGAGGCAGAGGGCGGCGACGGCGAAGCGGTGGGCGTGCTTGATCATGCTTCGGAAGAACTTTCTGTTTCGCTGCAAGTTGTGTTAAATCAGTCGGCGCGATATTAACTGCCCCTGCGCCGATTCTCAAACCGCGATGCCGAACCCAGAGATAGAAGCGACAAAAGAGACCGCGGGCACTTGCCCGCGCTGCCACGCCGCGCGACTGCGCGTGTGGGAGGAGCTGAGCGGCGAGGAGCGCGAGGTCGTGCGCCGCCTCCCCGCCTCAGCCGACTACCGCGTCGAGGCGCGCGCCGCGCGCCACCGCTGGTGCGTGCGCTGCTGGCACGAAGAGACGCGCGGCGCGGGCTGCGACGCCTGAGACTTCGCAAACACCCTCGCCCACCCTGACGACGGAGAACCACGATGAAAAATTTCTGCGCGTTCGCGCTGACGCTCGCCCTGCTGCACATCACGCCGCTCTCGCTCGCACAGCCACGAGGCGAACGGGGCGCGCCGAAGACAATCGTCGTCAAAGCCGCCCGGATGTTCGACGGCAAAAATGATCGCCTCGTCTCGCCCGCCGTCGTCGTCATCGTCGGCGGCAAAATCCAGTCCGCCGGGACGGCGGCGCAAGTGCCCGCCGGGGCGGAGGTGATCGATTTAGGCGACGCGACCATCTTGCCCGGCTTCATCGACGCGCACACGCACCTCTCCGGCGAGTCGTCCGACGACTGGAAGCAGGACGAGTTGGACGCGCTCAAGAAGACCGTCGCCGAGCGCGCGCTCGACGCGACCGAGTACGCGCGCAAGACCCTCTTGGCGGGCTTCACGACCGTGCGCGACGTGGGCGCGGAAGACTTCATCGACGTGGGGCTTCGCAACGCGATCAACGCCGGGAAGGTTGTGGGTCCGCGGATGCTCGTCTCGGTGCGCGCCATCGGCGCGACGGGCGGGCACTGCGATCCGACCGCAGGGTATCGTCCCGGCATCTTCGATCCGACGACGGGCGTCTCGGAGGCGGTCGCCGACAGCCCCGATCAGGCGCGCGCCGCCGTGCGCCTCAACATCAAGCGCGGCGCGGACGTGATCAAAGTCTGCGCGACGGGCGGCGTGCTCTCGCTGACCGACGACGTGAGCTCGCCGCAGATGACGCAGGCGGAGCTCGACGCGCTGGTGGACGAGGCGCACGCGCTGAAGCGCAAGACGGCGGCGCACGCGCACGGGGCGGAGGGCGCGAAGCGAGCCGTCCGCGCCGGGATCGACTCCATCGAGCACGGCACGTTTCTGGACGACGAGGCGCTCGACCTGATGCGCCAGCGCGGCACCTACCTCGTGCCGACGCTGATGGCGACCGAGGGCATCCGCGAGCGTCTGGACAAGGGCGCGTACTTCCCGCCGCTCGTTTTGGAGAAGGCGCGCGCCGCGCTCGCCGCGCGCGACGAGATGTTCCGCAGGGCGCTGGCGAAGGGCGTGAAGATCGGGCTCGGCACCGACGCCGCAGTCTACCCGCACGGTCGCAACCCGGAAGAGTTCCGCATGATGGTCTCGCTCGGCATGAAGCCCATCGACGCGCTGCGCGCCGGAACGTCCGTGGACGCGGAGCTGCTCGGCGTCGCCGACCGGCTCGGCGCGCTCGAAGCCGGCAAGCTCGCAGACATCGTCGCCGTCCCCGGCGACCCTTTGCGCGACATACGGCAGACGGAAAAAGTTTTCTTCGTGATGAAAGAGGGCGTCGTCTACAAGAACGACAGGCGCCGGTAGATGGTCGTGCCGCCCGCCTCGCTCGACGCGCGTCTATCCGCCCGGCCTGATGTTTAGAAGCATTCGCGGACGGCGTTGGCACTCTGCAAATACTTCCCCGCACGATTCGCAACGTGCTGAGCGCGCGAGCGCGTCATGCAACTAAAACCCGCCGGCTTCGACTTCCCCCACTCCGGCACACGCATTGAATGGTAGCCGTCGCGGACTCTTCTTTCGCGAGGTGACGTAATGAAGATCGTGATCCCCGGGGGGACTGGACAGGTCGGGACGATTCTGGCGCGCGCCTTCCACGGCGCAGGGCACGAGGTCGTCGTGCTCAGCCGCCTCAGCCGCCTCAGCCGCCTCAGCCGCAGCCCCGTGCGCGCGCCCTGGCGCGTCGGGCGTTGGGACGCGCGCAACGTGGGCGACTGGGCGGCGGAGTTAGAGGGCGCGGACGCGGTCGTCAACCTCGCGGGGCGCAGCGTGAACTGCCGCTACGACGGAGCGAACCGCCGCGAGATCATGGAGTCGCGCGTCGAATCGACGCGCGCGGTGGGCGAGGCTATCGCGCGCGCCGCGCGACCGCCGCGCGTCTGGTTGCAGATGAGCACGGCGACGATCTACGCGCACCGGTACGACGCCCCGAACGACGAAGCGACGGGCGTCATCGGCGGCGCGGAAGAGAGCGCGCCCGACACCTGGCGCTTCAGCATCGACGTGACGAAGGCTTGGGAGCGCGCGGCTGAGGAAGCCGCCACGCCGCAGACGCGCAAGGTCTTGATGCGCGCGGCGATGGTGATGAGCCCCGACCGCGGCGGCGTCTTCGACACGCTGCTCGCGCTCGCGCGGCGCGGCTTGGGCGGGAGAGCCGGCGACGGGCGGCAGTACGTCTCCTGGATTCACGAGGCGGACTTCACGCGCGCCGTCCGCTGGCTCATCGACCGCGACGATCTCTCCGGCGCGATCAACCTCGCCTCGCCGCGCCCGCTGCCCAACGCCGACTTCATGCGCGAGCTGCGCCGGGCTTGGGGCGCGCGGCTCGGTCTCCCCGCGTCGGAATGGATGCTCGCCGTCGGCGCTCTCCTGCTGCGCACCGAGACGGAGCTGATCTTGAAGAGCCGCCGCGTCGTGCCCACACGCCTCCTCGCCTCCGGCTTCGCCTTCGACTTCCCCGCCTGGTCTGACGCCGCGCGCGATCTCTGCCGCCGCTGGCGGGAGACGAAAACTCTTTCTCGGAATCACCGCTAACGAACTCTCCGCCACCTCTTCTCATTACATTTTGAGAAATTGCAGGAATAGCAGAGGGGCTGAATATTTGCGATGTC
Source organism: Acidobacteriota bacterium (assembly GCA_020200235.1). Classification (GTDB taxonomy): domain Bacteria; phylum Acidobacteriota; class Blastocatellia; order Pyrinomonadales; family Pyrinomonadaceae; genus JAIVGV01. The sequence continues at coordinate 5,282 of JAIVJC010000067.1, forward strand.
CGACGTGCCACCGTCAGTGATCGGAATTATATGATCTTTTGTCCATACCGATTTGTATCTAAGGTTAGGCCGCCGCGGGACTTCTGACCAAAGCCGATTACAGCGTGGGCAGCGATTATACCGGGCAAGCTTCTCCAGCCATTCTTTGTGTGTATGAGAGCCGCCGTTGCTCGTTACAAGCGCACAATACACCTTGGCACGTTTCCTCTGGCATGACAGACAATAACGCTTATTCTTACCCGTACTGGATGAGGTGTAAGAACTGAATTTTGTGCCGCCGCACTTTCTACAAGGCTTAACTATCACTGTCTATTTCCACGAGCCGTCGAGCATTTTCGGTGAAGGTTAGTTGTAAATTACCGTCAGGAAAATCCTATAGCGTCCGCGTTACGCGAAGACCGTCGTTACGCTCGATGGGATGTCGGAGGAATTGACGGATGGGCACATTCAATTCGCCAGCAGGGACAACAGGGTATGCTCTTTGCCGCCCTGCTTCTTTTCGCAACGGACTGTGCTTCCCCAAATCGATGCGAGATCGTCAGTGCAGAAGTAGTCGTCGTAGCAGTTTTGAATGTCGTCGGCGTCTCTGATCTCCGAGAGTCTTCGCCCGATGCACGCGGCGTTCTCCGGCGCGATCTCTAGCGCGATGGCCTTTCGGTTGAGTTGGACGGCGGCGACGGCGGTCGTGCCCGTGCCCGCGAAGGGGTCGAAGACGGTGTCGCCGACTTTCGTTGAAGAGAGGATGATTCTAACGAGAAGCGCGAGCGGGGCTTGCTGCTTGTGGAAGCGCGCGCCGTCCGCGCCGCGTAGCGCCTCGTCGCCCGCGAAGTATCCGGCGGTGAGTTCGCGTATGTCGTCCCACACGTCGGTGAGGAAGATGCCCTTCTCGCGCTCGTGCCTGTAGCCGGGAAGCAGCGGCGGATCGATCCGCAGCCGATGGAAGGCGCGCGGTCGCTTGCCCTTCGTCGCGAAGGCGATGATCTGATACTGCTTGCCGTAACGATGAAGACCGGGTACGGCGGAAGTTTTTTTCTTCCAGATGATCAGGTTCTGGAACGTCCAGCCCGTTTCGCGCAAGGTCTGCAAGACGCGCTCGGTGTTCTTCTCGCGCTGCATGAAGTAGAGCGCTCCGCCCGCAGATGTGACGCTGAGCAGGTCGGCACAGACGCCCCGCATCATCGCCCAGTAGTCTTCGTCCGGCAGGTTGTCTTCGTGTAGGGCGTAGTCCTTGCCCTGATTGAAGGGGGGATCGAGGAAGGTCAGGTCGATTTCACTTCCGAGCGTCTCAAGGTTGATGCTCGTGGTCGCGTCGGCTTGGATGATTTTGTGAGTCATGGCTTGTACGGAATTCCGTTATGGCAGAGACCGACCGAGTCGTTTGCCCACATCATACAGCAACGATTTTATCCTGTAACTCTATCGTAAGCGGCGCGGATGTCGGTCACGCGCGCGCGCAGTGTTTCGAGGAGGGCGGCGGGCGTGTCGAGATGAAGTGCGCGGGCGAGGTCTGCGAGCAGCGGGTGATCGGGCGCGGCGGGGATGCGGGACGAGCGACCGGCGATGAGGCGTAAAGAGTGATCGAGGTCGCGCAGGGTCGCGTAGCCCTCGCTGAGCGCGCGGTGCGTATCCGTGTCGAGCGAGCCGGCGTCGCGCAGGCGCGCGAGCGTGGCGTGGGTCGAGCGATCCGCGCCCTCGTCGGCGACCGAGTCGCGCAGTTGGAGGTAGCGCGCCGCGAAGTAAACGTCGAGCATGCCGCCCGCGCCGAACTTGATGTCGATGGATTGACCGGCGCGCGGGGCGCGCTCGCGCTCCAGCCTTTCGCGCACGCGTCGGGTCTCGCGCCGCAGCTCTTCCGCGTCGCACGCGCGCGCAGCCTCGTGGACGGCGCGGCGCGCTCGCCGCTCGACCGCGCGACCGAGTTCGAGATCGCCGCCCGTCGCGCGCAGCTTGACGTAGGCGAGCCACTCCCACGCTTGCGTGCGCGAGGCGACGTAGGCGACGAACGACTCGGCGGAGGGGGCGAGCGCGCCGTTCCTGCCGTCGGGGCGCAGGCGCAGATCGACGCGGTAGAGGTGTCCCTCGCGAGTCAGGTTCGAGAGGGCGTGCGTCATCAGCTCGCAGAGGCGCGCGTAAAACTCCTCGCGCGTCATGGCGGGGACGGGCGAAGGCACGCGCGGGTCGAAGACGGCGACCACGTCGAGGTCTGAGCCGTAGTCCATCCCGCCGCTCGCGAG
>JAIVJC010000067.1:7556-11671 GCA_020200235.1 Acidobacteriota bacterium
CATCTCACCGAAGTGTTCGGACGCGCCGCAGACGCGCGCGAGGGCTTCGAGCTTCGCGCCGGTCAACTCGACGCGGGCGTCGGACTTTTCGACCGAGGCGAGGATGCGCGCGACGAGCGTGCGGGCGCGTCGCGGATTGTGCGCGCCGCGCGCCGGATCATTCTCCGCGGAGGACGTGAGACCCGCCGGCGAAGATGAGAGACCGGCTGATCCGGCGTCTGACTCCGCATTGATCGATCCGTGTTCCGCATTGATCGATCCGTGTCCCGAAGTCGGATCGTCAGCCGCGCTCGTGTGTGCGTCGTCCCGGTTCGCGCTCGCGTCGTCTCGCGCGGGCGTGCGTGTCGCGACGGCGCCAGCGTCTTCGTCATGCTCGCCGAAGACGCGCGCGAAGGCTGCGCGCACGCGGGCGGTGTGCGTCGAGAGGGCTTGATCGAACTCGGCGAGTGCGTCGGAGCCCGCGAAGTTCATGCGGCGCGCGAGAGTCGCGCGCCGCGAGTCGTCTTCGGGGACGGCGTGCGTCTGCAAGCCCTGCTCCATCTGGAGCCGGTGTTCGAGGGCGCGCAGGAAGGCGTAGGCGTCTGAGAGTTGCGTGCGCTCGCGCTCCGTGATGAGCCCGCGGTCGGCGAGGCGACCGAGGCTGATGAGCGTGTGCGGCGCGTGCAGCCAGGGGTCGCGCGCGCCGTGCGCGAGTTGTAGCGCCTGCGCGACGAACTCGATCTCGCGCACGCCGCCGAGACCGAGCTTGACGTTGTAGCCGCGCCCCTCATCATTGTGCTGCCGGTCGATCTTGCGCTTCGCCAGACGCACGTTGGCGAGCGCCTGCTCGACCGATCCGGCGTGCGTGTAGACGCGCGGGCGCACCATCTCGTAGAAGCGCGCGAAGAGTTCGCTTGAGCCCGCGGAGGCGCGCGCGCGGATCAGCGCCTGCAACTCCCAGGCGTGCGCGTCTCTCTGGTAGTAGCGCGCGGCTTCGGCGAGCGAGACGGCGAGCGCGCCGTCGCGACCGTGCGGGCGCAGGCGCAAGTCCACGCGGTACGCCGCGCCCTCGCCGGTCTGCTGACCCGTCAGCCGCGCGATGCGCTCGGCGAGCCGGTTGAAATACTCGCGGTTCGAGGTCGCGCCGCGCGTGCCCGCCCCGCTGGTGTCGCCGTCGTCGGAGTAGAGGAAGAGCAGGTCGATGTCGGAAGAGTAGTTCAGCTCGCGCGAGCCGAGCTTGCCGAGGGCGACGACGCAGAAGGTGGCGTTGACCGTGCGCCCCCTCTCGTCGCGCGTCTGCGGCGCGCCGAAGCGGTTGTCCAGCTCCTGCCGCGCGAGGTTGAGCGCGTAGCCGAGCACCGCGTCGGCGAGGTTCGACAGCTCCTCCGTCGTCTCGACGACCGTCGCGGTGCGCCGGATGTCGTGCAGGTAAATCCGCAGCAGCTCGCGGCGGCGGAAGCGCGCGAAGAGGACGTGCGGCTCGTCGCGCGTGTGCGTGAGGGCGAAGCGCGCGAGCGATTCCGTAAGCTCCTCGGTCGAGCGGACGTGGCGGTCGGCGCGCTCTCTGGCGAGCCAGGCGAGGTGTTCGGGCTGCTGCGCGAGGGTCGTCGCCAGGAGCGGGCTCCACGCGGCGAGCGCGAGCGCGTCCGAGAGCAGGCCGGGATCGCCCGCCACCTTGCGCGCCTCGCGCGGGTGTTCGGCGGCGAGCTGCTCGTGGAAGCGGCGCGCGCCTTCGGCGTCGGGCAGGTCGCGCAGCAGCTCTTCGATTTTTTGGACGGGCGTCGGCAAGGCGCGTCGATTGTAGCGCGAAGCGCGGCGCGGGGCGCAGCGGCGCGGGCGGTGTGGGATACAATAGACCTGTCGAGAGAGACGATAGGTCGGAACCGCCTGCCGCAAGCGGGCGGGAGTTGGGATCGCGGATTTCGGATTTCGGATTGCGGATTTCCAGCAGAGGGCTTGAGTGCTCTTCAATCCGCATTCCGCATTCCGCAATCTAACAATCGGCTGTTCGCCGAGTGGGTGTGGCTCAGGCGCTGGCGGGGCGAGTCGCCGCGCGCGATCCTCGATCCGGCCGAGTTCGCCGACGTCGAATCCGTGCGCTCGCGCCTCGCGGAGGTCGCTCGCGAGCGCGCGCAGCTCCTGGCGGGGTTGACCGACGCCGATCTCGAACGGGTCGTCGCCTACGTCAACGCGAAGGGCGAGGAGTGGCGCTACCCCCTGGGTCGGATGATGCAGCACGTCGTCAACCACTCGACCTACCACCGCGGGCAGGTCGTGACGATGCTCCGGCAGCTCGGCGCGGACGCGCCCTCGACCGACCTCCTTCTCTACGACGACGCGCTCGCCGCCCGCCCGTCGTGAACACGCGCCGATCGTCTCCGGCGATGCGCCGCCCCGCGCCCGCCGCCCCGCGCCTTCGTCCCCCGCCGCGCCTTAAAAATTTTGTTGCGCGGCGGAAGAAATTTGCTATATTGCCTGCCACTCCGGGACAGCGACGAACTCAATACTGACGCCGCACGTCGCAGTCCGTTCTTTTCGTCAGACAGCAGAGAAACCCGAACGTTCCCCTGGCACGCCCGACACCGCGCCGGAAGTGCCGCGTTCCACATCCTTAGACACCCGCCCCGACCGAGGTGTGCAAGCGTTGAGACGTGAACCATCTTTCGCACCTTCCGCGCAGGGGGAGACGCGCGCCTCTCACGCGCGACGCCCGCTGCCCTCTCACACTTCCCAAACTTTAGGAGGACGCATGAAAAAGTTTTTCGCCGCATGTCTCGCGGCAGCGCTCGGCGTGGCGCTGCTCGCCCCCGCCGCGACCCACAGTCAGAAATTCGCCCCGTCGGAGAAGGCTCCGCAGGGCAAGTACCTCAGCAAAGGGAAGAGCGCCATCCCCGGCCAGTACATCGTCGTCTTCCACGACTGGGCGACGGGCGACAAGGGCGCCTACTCGGTCGCGCCCGCGCTCGCCGCGACGATGCGCGACATCTACGGCGGCGAGGTGGAGCGCACCTACCAGTACGCCCTGAACGGCTTCGCCGCGAAGATGTCGAAGGAGCAGGCGCTCGCCTTAAGCGAAGACCCGCGCGTCGCCTTCGTCGAGGAGGACGGCGTGATGACCGCCTCGACGACGCAGACGGGCGCGACGTGGGGGCTCGATAGGATCGACGAGCGCGACCTGCCGCGCGACGGGAACTACGTCTACACATGGACGGGATCGGGCGTGCGCGCCTACGTCATCGACACCGGCATCAGGACTTCGCACACGCAGTTCGGCGGGCGCGCCTCGGCGGTCTTCGACGCCTTCGGCGGCAACGGTCAGGACTGCAACGGTCACGGCACGCACGTGGCGGGCACCATCGGCGGCTCGACATACGGCGTCGCCAAGAGCGCACTCCTGAGAGCCGTGCGCGTGCTCGACTGTTCGGGCTCGGGCGCGACCTCGGGCGTCATCGCGGGCGTCGACTGGGTGACGAACAACCACATCAACCCGGCGGTCGCCAACATGAGCCTCGGCGGCGGAGCCAGCAGCGCGCTCGACACCGCCGTCGTCAACTCCATCAACTCCGGCGTGACCTACGCCGTCGCCGCGGGCAACAGCAACGTGGACGCCTGCACGCAGTCGCCCGCGCGCGCGGGCGCGGCGATCACCGTCGGTTCGACCACTTCCTCCGACGCCCGCTCGTCGTTCTCCAACTTCGGGACGTGCGTGGATATCTTCGCGCCGGGCTCTTCGATCACCTCTTCGTGGTCGACCTCCGACACTGCGACGAACACGATCAGCGGGACCTCGATGGCGTCGCCCCACGTCGCGGGCGCGGCGGCGCTCTACAAGCAAGCCTTCCCGAGCGCCTCGCCCGCGACGATCCGCAACGCCCTCGTCAACGGCTCGACCACGGGGCGGCTCACGAGCATCGGCACGGGCTCGCCCAACCGCCTGCTCTACACGCGCTTCTTCTAAGCGCACCCGCACACGCCGACTAGCTCGAACGCATCGGCGCGAACGACGAAGGAAGCCCGCGACTCTGACGGAGAGTCGCGGGCTTCCTTCGTTCGTAGAGATGCGGGTTGTCGGAACCGCCTGCCGCAAGCGGGCGGGTCTACCGATTGTTAGATTGCGGAATGCGGAATGCGGATTG
>JAIVJC010000254.1 GCA_020200235.1 Acidobacteriota bacterium
GACGGCGATCGCGCTCACCGCCCTGCTCGTCTTCTTCTTCATGAACAGCGGCACGGACGCCACCGAGACGAACGTCAACGTCGCGACAGCCGCCACTCCCATCCCGACCGTGCCGACGCCGATCGTGTTACAGCAGGCGACGCCGCTGCCGCAGCAGCCGATCATCATCCAGCAGCCGCCCGCCGCGACGACGCAGACCGCGCCGATCATCGTCTCGCCGCCAGCGGGTACGACGAGCGCGCCCGCGACGAACCCGGCGAACGACGACTCGGCGATCGAGTCGAGGGTCAACAAGGCGTTGAACGACGACACGGAGGTCTCTTCGCTCGGCATCACCGTCACGGTCAGCGGCGGCAAAGCCATGCTCAACGGTCTCGTCAAGACGCCCGAGCAAAAGGCTCGCGCCGAGCAGACTGCGAAGGCTGTCCGCGGCGTCAAGTCCGTCGATAACAAGATCATCATCGAGGGACAGTAAAGAAAATGATGAATGCGGAATGATGAACGATGAATTAAGAGCTACCGCCTTTCATTCATCGTTCATCATTCCGCATTCATCATTTCGTTTAATACCCTTCAGTGTGCTCGCGCAGCCACTCGCGGAGCTCTTCGTCGGAGGGGTCGCGCCCCAGATCATTGCGCAGGCGCTGGCGCACGTAGTCCTCTTCGAGGCGCGCGGTCTCTTCGAGCGATTCGTCGGCGCCCTCCGGCGTGGGCGAGTCGGCGTCCGCCCTGAAAGGCGGGACGGCGCGCGGGCTGTCAGTCGGCGACGGTAAGATCATTCCTCATTCTCCCGGTCTCTTCATTTTCAGAAATCGTCCCTTCAATTTTTAGAAGCCACTGTTCTTATTGTTCTTATAAATCCCGCCTCTTTTTACGAGTCACAACTCGCGGACGGTGAACTCGCGCGTCACGGCGTCCGCCACGACTTCGAGGCTCGCCGACTCGCCGCGCACGAGTAGCCTACATCGCGCGCCGCTCTCGTAGAACTCGACCGACTCGACACGGCAGCCCGCGGGCGCGGCTCGCATCGACGAGAGGCTTGAAGCGTCGCCCTGTCGCAGCGCGTCTGCTTCTTCGGCGAGTCGCGCGCGCTCCTCTTCGGTCAGTTGCAGCTCGCGGAGGGCGAGGCTTTCGAGCAGGAGCGTCATCCCCGCGTCGAGGTAGACGACCCAGTAGAAGCCGATGTCGAGCAGCAGGTAGAGCGCCTCTTCCGCCGCGAAGTAGCCGGAGACGGTCGCGCCGATGACGTGCGCGACGACGTGATCCTGGTGCGTCGTCGTCTCAGCCTCCTGCCACCCGACGCCCGCCGCCCCCGCGTCTCCGGCGCGACTCACTTGCCGCCTCGCGCGCTGCGGATGATGTCTTCGAGCTGATAGCGCGTCGCGGGCGCGAGCGGCAGGAAGAGCACGCCGAAGCCCTTGAGCGGCTGGTGGTGCGCGACCGCACCGTGGATGACGAGCCACGCGCCCGACGGCGTCCGCACGCGGATCGTGACGCGCTCGCCGTCGCTCACCTGCCCGTCGGATTCGATGTAGCAGCCGCCGGGGCTGAGGTCCTGGACGTGCGCCTCGTGCTCGCCCGCCTGCCCCTCCCACTGCGCTTCGAGCGGCAGCCGCAGTCGCTCGTGCGCGCGCCGCTCCAGCCGTGCGTCGTCCATGCCGCGCAAACCTCCCCGTCGCAATCCGCCGCGGATGTTATGCGCGAGCGCGGTCGCGTGGCAAGGGTAGAGTTTTGCGATGCGACAACGCCGCGGCATCCGTGTCAGAACCGCCTGCGGTAGCGGGCGGGAGATGAGATTGCGGAATGCGGAATGTGGAATGCGGATTGGAAAGGGTTAACCCATTCGGTCATTGATTCATTGATCCATTCGGTCAATGGCTCAATAAGACAATGGATCACTCCCCCTAATCCGCATTCCGCATTCCGCAATCGACAATGTTGACCGAGGTCATGCGCCCGCGCAGCCGGTCGGGCGTGACGAGCTGCCTGAGGGTCTGCCGCACGACCGTGCTCACCGTGTCAGCCGCGCCGACTAAAGCGAGCATCAGGCACGAGAGCCAGAAGACGCGCGAGAGACCGAAGGCGAGCGTCGCCGCGCCGTAGACGGCGACCGACACGAGCACGGTGGCGCCCGGCTTCCTGATCCAGCCGAAGCGCGTCATCACGAGCCCGACGACGACCGACCCGGCGGCGGGCGCGGCGGCGAGCACGCCGAACCCTCGCGCGTCCACGCGCAGAATCTCGCGCGCGAAGATCGGCAGCAGCGCCGTCGCTGACGCGAAGAAGGTCGCGACGAAATCGAGCGCCATCGTCTGCACGATGACGGGCGTGCGCCGCACGAACCGCAAGCCCTCTCTCAGAGCCTCGAAGCTCACGACGCCGATCCCTTCGCCCGCGGCGCGACCCGCGGAGCGCAGCATCAGCACCGCCCCCACCACGGCGAGGAACGACGCGGCGTTGGCGGCGTAGACCGGCGCGGGACCGTACGCGCCGAGGATGAGGCCCGCGAGGAGGGGTCCCGTCACGGTCGCCGTCTGGAAGGTGATGAGACCGAGGCTGATCGCCTGCGGCAGATCGGCGGCGGGCACGAGCGCGGGCACGAGCGCCTGCCGCGCCGGGTTCTCGAACGACGTGGCGGCTGAAGAGATCGCGGTCAGAAGATAAATGATCCAGACCTTCGTCAGCCCCGCGGCAGTCATCACCGAGAGCGCCAGCGCCGACGCGAGCATCACGAGCTGCGCCGCCACCATCAGCCGCTTGCGGTCGAAGGCGTCCGCCACGACGCCGCCCGCGAGCGAGCACAGCACGATCGGCACGACGCGGACGAGTCCGACGAGACCGAGAGCGACCGACGACTTCGTCAACAGGTAGACGTGCCAGTTGATCGCCACGAGCTGCATCTGCGAGCCCGTGATCGAGACGAACTGACCAGCCCACAGCAGGCGGTAGTCGCGGTGGCGCAGCGCGGCGAAGGGCGACGTTGACGGGCGCGCCTTCGAGACGAGCGGCGTCGGCGCGCCGGTCGGAGGCGGGGCGAGGTGTGTGTCGGGCACGGGGTCAGTATAGCTGACGCGACTCGGCGCGACGCAAAGGGGCGTCTACAAAACGAGCGACCCCGAATCCGCGAACGGATTCGGGGTCACACGCCCAACTCGGAGGAGCACGATCAGTCTTACTTACTACGGGCGGCGGAGATTCGGATCACTTACA
>JAIVJC010000129.1 GCA_020200235.1 Acidobacteriota bacterium
TCCGTCGCGCCAGCCCGTGCGCGCGGCGAGGTCTGCGCGCGTCAACCCGCGCTCGCCCGCGGCGGCGACGAAGATCGAGAGCCGCGCCGCCGCGTCCGCTTCCGCGAGCGCGGAGAGCCGTTCGCGCGCAGCCGCGCGCTCGCGCCCGCGGTGTTTCGGCGCGAAGGCGTCGAGCACGACGCCGCCCGCCACCGTGCGCTGCGGCGAGTAGGAGCGCAGGATGAAACGCTCGCCGGGCAGCGCGACGACCGGCGCTTCGAGGCGCAACTGCGCGAAGCCGCGCGCGCCCGCCGCGATCTCTCCCGCCGCTTCGAGTACCTGCACTCTCGCGAGCACTTCCGCCGTGCCGAGGTGCACGCGCACGCGCGAGCGCGAGCGCAGCGGGCGCGGCGCGTCGGCGAGCACTTCGACCCGCACGTCGAGGGCTTGCGTCGGTCTGAGGCGGCCCGCGGGCGCGAGCGTCATGCCGCGCTCTACCTGCGACGCCTCGACGCCGCCGAGGTTGATCGCCGCGCGCTGCCCGGCGAGCGCCCGCCCCACGCCGCGACCGTGAACCTGCAAGCCGCGCACGCGCGCGACGACGCCGGCGGGCAGCAGGTCCAGCTCGTCGCCCTCGCCGATCTCGCCCGCGACGAGCGTGCCGGTCGCGACCGCGCCGAAGCCGCGCACCGTGAAGGAGCGATCGACGTGGAGGATTGCGACCGACTCGTCGGCGCGCGCGGGGACGCGCGCGGCGATCTCGCGCAAGGTCTGTTTCAACTCGTCGAGCCCGGCGCCCGTGCGCGAGCTGACGGCGACGACGGGCGCTCCCTCGAGGAACGATCCTTCGACCAGCTCTTCGACTTCGGCGCGGACGAGCCCGACGAACTCCTCCTCGACGGCGTCGGTCTTCGTGAGGACGACGAGCCCCGACGAGATGCCGAGCAGCCGCGTGATGTCGAAGTGCTCTCTCGTCTGCGGCATCACGCCCTCGTCCGCCGCGACGACGAGCGCGACGCAGTCGATGCCGTGCACCCCGGCGAGCATGTTCTTGACGAACCGCTCGTGACCCGGCACGTCGACGAAGCCGACGCGCGCGTCCGCGAGATCGAGTTCGGCGAAGCCGAGATCGATCGTGATGCCGCGCCGCTTCTCCTCGGGAAGCCGATCCGCGTCCACGCCCGTCAGCGCGCGCACGAGCGAGGTCTTCCCGTGATCGATGTGCCCGGCGGTTCCGACGACGATGGATTTCATGCGGGGGATGTGGGATAGGGGTTGGGGGTCAGGGTGTTTGAGAAGCCATTCTAACGAATTGTCTTCCCCATCCCCTATTTAACAATTTCGAAATCAATCCACTGCGCGGCGGCGTGGTGTTTGGGGTCGGCGAGTTTGTCCGTGACGACGATCTGGAGGATGTATTCGCCGGGGTCGAGCCCCGCGCCGAGGCGGACGCTCCCGCCGGCGAGCAGGCGCGCCGTGTCGCTCTGCGCGCCGAATGAGAGCGGCGCGTCGTCCGAGGCGAAGACCTCCCCGCCGTCGCGCAGGAGGCGCACGCGCGCGGTGAGGCGCGGCTGCCCCGTCTGCTTGTCGAGCCGCGCGTTGAAGACGACGTAGGCGTAATTGAGCGACGACTGCGGGCGGAAGCGTCGGACGGCGGGGCTCGCCTGCGCGTCCGGCTCATCATTCTGCGCGTTCGCGTCGTCGCCCGCCGGAGCGGGCGGCGGCGCGCCCGTGTTGACGCTCGCGGCGGCGGCGCGGCTGCCGTTGACGACGACGCCGGAGAGCGCGAGCCGCCCGTTGCCGAGCGCGGGCACTTCGACGAATTGACCAGCCGCGCCGAGCCGCGCGGTGGCGGTGTCGCGCACGACGACTCTCAACTGATAAGCGCCGGGCTTCCGCAAAGGCATGTCGAGCGCGAAGTCGATGCCGCCGCCGAGGGCGCGCTCGTAAGTC
>JAIVJC010000005.1 GCA_020200235.1 Acidobacteriota bacterium
GAGCGACTCGCGGGAGTCCTACGCCGCGTCGAAGCGTCGGCGCGGCGCGCGGGTCGCGACCCCTCGGAAGTGACCCTCATCGCCGTCAGCAAGACGCACCCGGCGAGCCTCGTCGAGCGCGCCGCCTCCTGCGCGCGCGTGCGCCTCGTCGGCTTGATGGCGATGCCGCCGTTCGACGAGGACGCGGAGCGCGCGCGGCCCTTCTTCCGACGCCTGCGCGAGCTGAGGGACGAGTGGGGCGCACGGGGCGCGTTCCGGGGGGGGGCGGGCGATCTCTCGATGGGCATGAGCCACGACTTCGAGATCGCCGTCGAGGAGGGGGCGACGATGGTGCGCGTCGGCACGGCGATCTTCGGCGCGCGCGAGAAGCCGCGGGGGTGACGGCGCACGCCCCGGGCGATTCAAAGCATAGACCGACCTGCTCTCTTTCAGCCGCGCGCAAAAATTTATGACACCGCTCGAAGTCCTCTTCGTCAGTATCATCTACTACGCGAACGCCGCCATCGTCGGCCTGATCGTCGCGTTCATCGTGCTCGTGCTCGTGCGGCTCGCGCTCAACTACGCGGACGTGAACCCGTTCAGCCGACCCGTCCACCGCGTGCGGAGCATGACCGATCCGTTCCTCACGCCCGTCAGGCACGCGCTGATGGGCTTCGGGTTCAAGCCGACGATGGCTCCGCTCGTCACGATCCTGATCGCCATCCTCGTCGGCTGGCTCGCGACGAAGCTCGTGACGGACGTGCTCTCGACGATCCTCGGCGCGATCATCGCGGCTCGCTTCGGTCGCCCCGTAGCGGTCGTAGGCACGCTGCTCTACGGCTTCCTGAGCGTCTACACGCTGCTCATCTTCGCGCGCATCGTCTTCTCGTGGGGTATGGTGAGCCGGAGGAACCGCGTGATGCGCTTCCTCGTGGACGCGACCGAGCCGCTCCTCGGTCCCCTGCGGCGCATCGTCCCGCCGCTCGGCATGATGGACATCTCGCCCATCGTCGCGTTCCTCATCATCTGGCTCTTCCAGAAGGCAATCGCGGAGACGCTCCTGCGCTTCTGAGACGACCCTCCCGGCTGGCGCGACCTTGACGCTTCAACTCACAGAGTCGGACGGCGCGATCACGTTCGGCGTGCGCGTCGTCGCGCGCGCCTCGCGCACGGAAGTCGCGGGCGTGTACGACGGCGCGCTGTGCGTGCGGGTCGCCGCGCCCCCGGTCGAGGGCGCGGCGAATGAGGAGCTGGTGCGCTTCGTCGCGAAGTCGCTCGGCGTCGCGACGCGCGAAGTCGAGATCGTCGGCGGTCACGCTTCGAAGTCGAAGCGCGTGCGCGTGCGCGGCGCGGCGCGCGCGGCGGTCGAGGCGTTAGCCCTGGGCGCGCGTGGGTAGAGTCGTGTTGCGGCGCGGAAAATGCGCGTGATATATTCGCGCCGCTTCAGTTCAAAAGCGAAACCCATCCGAGGAAGTCGATACAAATGTCCGGACATTCCAAGTGGCACACTATCAAGCACAAGAAGGGCGCGCTCGACGCCAAGCGCGGCAAGGTTTTCACGAAGCTGATTAAAGAGATCACGGTCGCCGCGCGCGTCGGCGGCGGCGACCCGGACGCCAACGCGCGCCTGCGCAAAGCCGTCTCCGACGCCAAGGGCGCGAACATGCCGAACGACACCATCGCGCGCGCCATCCGCCGCGGCACGGGCGAGGAGGAGGGCGTCTCCTACGAGGAGATCACTTACGAGGGCTACGGTCCGGGCGGCGTCGCCGTGATGGTCGATTCGATGACGGACAACCGCAACCGCACGGTCGCCGAGATCCGACACATGTTCTCGAAGAACGGCGGCAACCTCGGGACGACCGGCGCGGTCAACTGGATGTTCGAGAAGAAGGGTTACATCGTCGTCGCGAAGTCGGCGAAGCCGGAGGACGAGCTCTTCGAGATCGTGACCGACGCGGGCGCGGAGGACTTGCGTGACGACGGGGACAACTTCGAGATCATTACTTCGCCCGACGACTTCGACGCGGTGCTCGAAGCCGTCAAGAAGGCGGGTCTCGAGCCGGAGGTCGCCGAGGTTGAGCTGCTGCCGAAGGAGTACAAGAAGCTCGAGGGTCAGGAAGCCAAGCAGATGCTCAAGCTCATGGAGTCGCTCGAGGACCACGACGACGTGCAGAAGGTCTCCGCCAACTTCGACATCAGCGAGGCGGACATGGCGAGCGCGTGAAGAGAAGCTGTTAGCTATTAGCTCTTAGCTTTTAGCAAAACCGAAACCAACCACCGCGTTCTTCCACTCGACCGTTTGGCTAACAGCTAAGAGCTAACAGCTAACAGCTACCCATGCTTGTTCTGGGCATCGATCCGGGGAGCGAGACGACGGGCTGGGGGGTCGTCGAGGGCGACGCGCGCAAGTACCGTCTCGTGGACTTCGGCACGGTGAAGGCTTCGCCGCGCGAGCGCTTCGCGGCGAGGCTGTTGAAAATCTCGGACGGCGTCGAGGCGATCATCAAGCGCTTCTCGCCGGACGCGTGCGCCATCGAAGACGCCTTCTACGCCGTCAACGTGAAGACGGCGTTCAAGCTCGGTCAGGTGCGCGGCTGCCTGCTGCTCGCGGCGGAGCGCGCCGGCGTGGAGATCGGCGAGTACGCGCCGCGGCTCATCAAGGCGACGGTGGTCGGCTACGGCGGGGCGGAGAAGCGCCAGGTGCAGGAGATGGTGCGCGTGCTGCTCTCGATGAAGGAGGCGCCGCAGCCGCACGACGCGGCGGACGCGCTCGCCATCGCCATCACGCACCTGCACCACACGAACCTCGCGAGCCGCGTCGAGCGCCAGGCGCCGCCCGCGCGCGCGCGACTCGAAGCGATGCTCGCCGCGACGCCGCGACGCCGCGCTCCGCGCTGAACGGGTTTTAGACCGGGCGCGCGCCGAACTCACGCGGCGTCGCCCGGGTAAGTCTTTCTTTCAACCTCACACTCACACGAAGGAGTCTCACCATGCCTTCAACCCAAGTACGATCTTTCTCGCATTCGGGAGTCCGGCTTTTGACGAACGCGCGTGCGCTTGGACGAATCGCGCGCGGGCGGCGTCGGGAGTTTGTCGCGCCGCGCTTTGTCGTCGTCGCGTCGTCGTTGTTGCTCGCGGTCTGCTTCGCCGCGCCGCACGCCCTCGCGAAGGGCAAGCGGCGCGCGCCCGCGGGCGGTCGCGCCGCGGTCGTGGTCGATGAGCGGTTGTCGGCTCTGAGGGACGAGCCGCGCCTCTCGGCCGCGCTCTTGCGGCGGCTCGGAACGGGTCGCGCGGTCGCGCTGACGGGCGCGCGTAGAGAGGCGGACGGCGTCGCGTTCTACCAGGTCGCCGTCACGCGGCGGACGCGCGGCTGGCTCCAGTCGGAGAGCTTCGCCGCCCCGGCGCGCGCGGGCGACGACGCGCGGCTCGCCAACCTGATCAGAGCCTCGCGCGGCTTCGACCGCGTCGAGCGCACGCGCGTCTTCCTCGATCTCTTTCCGCGCTCGGCGCTCAGACCGGAAGTCCTGCTCATCCACGGCGACGCGGCGGAGGAGGCGGCCGTCGCGCTGACGCGCGCGGCGTCGAGCCGCCTCGCCGTAGATCGCCTGCCCGAAGGCGGCGCACCATTGCACAGTTATTACCTGAACTTCAACGGGCTCGACCGGTACAGGCGACAGGGCGTCGCCTTCACCTTCGACCGGGGGACGAAACAGTTTCATTACGACGGCGAGAGCTGGCGCGAACTGGCGCGGCGCTTCCCGCGCAGCCCCCAAGCGGCGCAGGCGCGGCGGCGGATCGAGTCGCTCTCCGGCGCCGCCGTTCGTTAAAAACTTGGTGCGCGGGCGCGCGGAAAATGTCTGTTGCAAAAATAATCGTGCGCGGTTAGATTGTCGGCGTTCAAGCGAAACAGTCGCAGGCGGCGGAGGTCTCCCCGGAAGCGCGAGCGGGCCCGACTCCCACGTCTCTTCAGACACGGCGGAGGTAAAGAGAAGTGCCAACTGGAACATGCCCGGAATGTGAAGCGGACGTTTACGTCGACACGGACTCCGACAAGGGCGACACGCTCTCCTGCGAGGACTGCGGCACGGAGCTGGAGGTCGTCGGTCTCGACCCCATCGAGCTCGACATCGTCGAGGAGGACGATGACGAAGATACTGACGACGACGAGGAAGAAATCTGAGAGCCCTCGTCGCCTGACGTGCGGAAGTTTTAGTGGCGGGCGGCGCGGCGCTGATTCGTTCCGGGCGGGCGAATCAGCGCCGCGCCGCCTGCGGCGTTTGAAGCGGTCAGACGGATCGCGAGCCGAAGTTAAGAGACGGGGCAGGGTGCGATCCCCTTCGGTCGGCACGGCTGTCGCGCTCAGCCGCTGTTCTTGTAGCCGGGGCGGTTCTGGCGGATGGTGAAGCCCTGCGGGGCGGCGACGCGAATCTGGTGGAAGCGGCCGTCGCGGCGGTTCGCTTCGGGCGGGTAGAAGGCGAGGACGTAGGTCGAGATCAGCTCGTCGGCGAGCAACTTGAAGAACGGCTCGAAGTCCTTCTGATCGACGTAGACGTTCGCGCCGCCCGTGCGCTCGACGAGCCCGCTCACGTCCATCAGCGTCGGCAGCGGCTCGCGCTGCTTCTCGGCGGGCGCGAGCAGCGGCGAGGACGACGGCAGCGTCAGCGTGTAGATGCTCACGCCCTCCGCGTTGGCGCGCTCGATGACGGTCTCAGGCGCGACCGTGTCGCCGACGGGGAAGCCGTCGGTGACGACGACGACGGCGCGCTTGACGGGCTGCCCGGCGCGCGTGCGCGGGGCGCTGCGCGCGAGCAGCCGGACGGCGTCGTCGACGGCGTCGTAGGCGTGCGTGGAGAGCCCGTTCTCCTCGCGCGCGAGCTTCGTGAAGGCGCGTTCGAGCTTGTCGAGGCTGTTCGTGAAATTCTGCAGGACGTTGACGCGCATCCCGAAGGTCGTGACGGCGAAGACCGAGTCGCGGTCGTAGAGCCTTTGCGCGAAGCCGCGCAAAGACTGCCCGACGCTCAGCATCTCGCGCGGCGTGAGGCTGCCCGAGATGTCCACGGCGAAGACTATCGCCACGGGCCTGCGCGCGCCCTCCCGGCGCTCGACGTTGAAGAAGGCGATGGGGCGCTCGACGCCGTCCTCGAAGAGCTTGAAGTCCTGCTGCCGCAGGTGGCGCACGGGCCTCCCGCCCGCGTCGCGCACGTCCACGTCGACGAGCACGAGGTTCGTGTCCACTGTGATCACTTCCGAAGGGTCTTCGGGCAGCACCTCCGCCGGCGCATCCCGCCGCGGGCGCCCCTGCCGCTGCTGCTGCGCGTCCCGAGCCGACGGTGATTTTTGATTGTCGCTGGACTTCTGCGTCTGCGGCGCGGCGGGAAGAGAGCCGAGAAGGACGGTCGAGACGAGGGCGACAAGGAGGGCGACGAACCGCCCGAGTGGGCGCACGGGCGCGCGCCTTGAGTGAGCGTGCGTCGTCGCGGGTGATTTCGCTGGCTGCTTCATCCGGAAAATAAGATGCGAGTTGTCGCGACAACGTCCGGCGAGGCTTGCTGAACTGTAGGGATGCCCGGCGCGCAACGCTCGCCCGCGTCGCGTCGGAATTATAGGCGGCGGGTCGCGTTCCCGCCAGAAGGCGCGGGCGCGCGCAGAAGCTTCGCGGAGGCAACAGCGCGCGGGCGCGGGAGCATCCACCTGATACCGCGCCGCGCATCGTGTCGGCGTGCCGGCGGGTGCGTGTATAATCCGCGAGTCTGAAAGTCGCCCCGGCGCGCGGGGCGCGAAAGGTCGGTCGGAAGGTTTATGCCGAAGCGGAGATCAATCGTCGCCTGCCTGTCGGCGTTGCTGATGCTGGCGTCGGTCGCGTCGGCGCAGAAGAAGGCGCAGCCGACGACGGGCGGCGTGAAAGGGAAAGTGCGCGTCGACAGCAGCACGACACCCGAAGGCGTGCGCGTCACGCTGCGGCGCGGCGAAGAGGTCGTGGCGCACGCCGAGACGGATCGCAAGGGCGAGTTCGAGATCGCGGGCGTCGCGCCGGGCGCATACTCCCTGCGCTTCCAGAAGGCGGGCTTGCAGACGGCGGAGCTGAAGCCCTACGAGATCAGGGCGGGGAAGGTGGGGTCGCTCGGCGAGCGCGTCTTCCTGCCGGTGGACGAGGGCTCGATAGCGTTCCTCAAGGGCGCGGTCTTCACCGCGGAGGGGCGCAGCGTCGGCGGCGCGCGAGTCGAACTCCTGCTCTTCAAGCCCGACGGCACGTTGAAGAAGATCGACGGGCGCGTATCGAACGAGTCGGGCGAGTTCTCGTTCCGCCTCCTGCCGCAGCCGGCGCGCTACCGCGTGACGGCGAAGGGCGACGGCGTCGAGGCGGCGAAGGACGTGCAGATCGAGGGCGCGATGGTCTACCGCGTCGCGCTCTCGCTCAAGCCTACGCAGTGAGAGATTTCGGTTTTCAGTTTTCAGCCCGGACGAAATCGCTCTTACTGAAAACTGAAAACTGAAAACTGAAAACTGAAAACTCGACTATCACACCATGAGCGACGAGACCGAGAAAACGCGGAACGGGCGGGGCGAGTTTCTGACCGCGCGGCAGATCGCGGAAGTGTTGCAGGTGAGCGAATCGACCGTGCGGAAGCTCGCGCGCGAGGGTCGCATCCCGGCGGTGCGACTCACGCCGCGGCTCACGCGCTACAACCTCCAGTCCGTCCTGCGCGCGCTCGACGGCGGCGCTCCGAAGGCGCGCGCGCGCCGCGGTCAGGCGCCCGCGGCGGACGACGAGCTGCAACTGCCGTTCGAGGATGCGGTGTGAGAGGGTGTGAGCCGGAGGCGGCGTGGGGATGTCACGGCGAGGGCGCGAAGATCGATCTTCGCGCCCTCGCCGTTTGCGGACCCCGCGGACTTCGAGATTAACTTTTCTTCCTGCCGGCGCGACCGCGCGCGTTTCGCATGAGATCGTTCATGGCGACCCAGCGACCGTCGCGCTTGACGTAGACGCGCGGCTCGGTCGGCGGGTACTTGCGCGCGAACGCGGGGTTCGCCGCCAGCAGCGGCTGGATGGTCGCGCGCTCGCCGGTCGTCACGCGCCAGCGCCCGCCCTCGCGCAGGAGGTATTGGCGCAGGACGATCTTCCCCTCGCCCTCGAACGGCGCGCGGGCGCGACCGTAGACGTTTGAATCGACGACCGCGAGGTCGTTCGCGACGCGGACCGCGCCGATCTCAAGCCGGTCGAGATCGTAGAGGTTGCGCGAGCGCTCCAGGGCGGCGGTGAAGCGCTCGCGCGTGATCTTCTTCTGCGCGGCGGAGGGCAGCACGTCGTAGAGCGCGCCGTAGTCGCCGCCCTTCAGCTGGGAGAACGCGCGCTCGACCGTCGCACGCACGTCCGACTCGTCGGACGCGACGCGCGCCGTCGCCGCGGCGGCGGCGGAGCTTGAGAGTGTCGCCAACGAGAGCGCGAAAATTGTCGCGCGAAACGTGCGCCGCGTCGCGCTACGATCTCGCCCGCCGTTCTGGATCGTCGTCGTCATCAGTCGCCTCTGCCTCGTCGATCTCTGTAACGCCATCGATGTCTCCGCCGTCGTCCGTCTCTTCAAAGTATTCGTCACCCTCATCCTCGTCCTGCGCGTCGTCCGACTCCGGTTCGATGATGAGCGCGCGCTGGCGGTTGCGCTGATCCCGGAACCACGCGACGACGCCGAGCGTCGCCGCGACGAACGCGCCGTCCGCGCCGACCCTGAGCCACAGCGCGAGCGCGGCAACGAAGCACGCCCCCGCGACGAAACTCCAACGCCGCCGCGCCAGAAGGGGCGCGGCGGCGACGGCGAACGGGGTCACGGCGAGCAGGGCGGAAAAATGTTGTCGCATCTCACGCGCCCGCGGGCGGCGCGGACGCTCTCCATTCCTCGACCGACTTCGGGCGGCGCAAGTATCGCCGCCGCGCGAAGCGCCACACGAGCGCCGCGGGTAAGAGTAGCAGGGCGGCGACCGGAATCAGAGTCACGGCGACGCGCACGAGGACGAGGACGATGGAGGCGGCGAGGTCGAGCCCCTCGCCGAAGGCGCCGCGCAAGCCAGCGAAGAAGCCGGTCGTCTCGGCGGAGACGAGCGGGGCGGGCGGCTGGAGCGTGATCTTGATCGTCGAGAGGCTCGACTGGTTTTCGAGGAAGCGGCGGCGGCCTTCGAGCCGCTCCACCTCGCTTCGCACCTGCGCGAGCTGCGCGTTGACTTCGAGCGCGTCCGAGACCCTCTGCGCGCGCTTCATGATTTCGAGTATCTGCGCTTCGAGGGCGCGCTGCGCACGCAGGCGGGCTTCGAGGTCGATGAACTCCTCGGTCACGTCCCGCCCCGTGATCTTCTCCTGCCGGACGCGACCGCCGACGCCGCGCACCGCGCCCAGGACCGAGTCGAACTGCGCGGACGGCACGCGCATCTCGACCGAGACGATCTGCGACCCTCGCGAGCCGCGCGCTCTCTCGTCCTGCCGCGACTCGGAGGTGACGACGAAGCCGCCGTGCGACTCGGCGATGGAGGCGAGGCTGCGCTGCGCCTCGACGGGCGCGTCGAGTTCGAGCGTCAGCTCGGCGTTGCGGATCACCTTGCGGTCGGGGACGACGACGGTCGGGACTTGTTGACCGTTCGCGTCGAAGGGAATCTTTTGCGCCGCGTACTGCGTCGCTTGCGAGGCGAATTTGTCGTTGCCCTCGGCTTGCTCCGCGACGCCGGTCGCTGTCTTCGCAGCCGAAACGGGGCGTGCTTGCTCCGCTTCCGTGCGTGCGGTTGATGATCCGGCGCTATCAGAAAGTGCGTCAACCTGAAGCTGCTCGGCGCTCTCGGGCGCGGACGCTCTGTGGCAGGCGGATGAAGAGAGAAGGAGCGAGGCGAGGAGAAGGAGAGTGCCGAAGTGTCGCATCGTTGAAGAACCTCCGTCCGTGGTGAAAGATCGTCTCTGGTATAGAGAACGGACGGCGGGAGAAAACTTGCGCGGGAACTATAACGAAGTGGGAAGAGGTCGGAACCGCCTGCCGCAAGCGGGCGGGTTCTTTACGCGAGTATCACCCGCCCGCTATCGCAGGCGGTTCCGACCTGGCTCAGAGCGGCGCGGTCTCTTTCCTCGCCCGACCGCTGAGGATTTCGCCCGCGCGCGCGAATAGGCGGCGCAGCCGACGGACGATCTTCGGCAGGAGCCACGCGGCGACGATCAGGAACACGAGGATGACGAGGAGGATGACGAGCGGCTTGACAACAGCGAGCGCGACCGCGGCGACGACCAGCACGTCTTCTCCGAACGAGAGCGCCCAGTTCGTGAACGGCTCGGGGCTGACGTTCGCCGCCGCGCGCAACGTGGCCTTCGTGCCGTGCGAGGAGAGGGCGAGCCCGCCCCCGGCTAAGAGCGCGACGGTGCGCGCCGCCGGATCGAGCTGCGCCGTCGCGCCGTAGGCGAGCACCGCGCCCGCCGGGACGCGGATGAAGGTGTGGACGGCGTCCCACACCGTGTCGACGTAAGGGATTTTGTCGGCGAAAAACTCGACGACGTAGAGCGCGATGGCGACGCCCAGCACCCAAGGGTTCGCCAGCACCTTGAGATCGCCGGGCAGGTGCGCGAGCCCGTAGCGTTCGAGCAGACCGAGCGCGGCGACCGTCGCGTAGAGGTTGATGCCCGAAGTCCAGGCGGAGCCGAGCGCCAGACCTAGTATTTGAATCGTGTTCATCGCATTCGGAACGGGGAAGTCGTGCGCCGTCTCGCTCGTCTCGAGACGGCGACTCGTCGAGCCGTCTCGCCGGTTACTCTTCCTCGCCCTCGCCGCCCTCGCCGCCCTCGCCGCCCTCTGTGCCTTCGTCGCCCGCGTGCTTGCGGTCGGCGCGCTTGATGCCGAACTTTTCGAGCCGGTACTGGAGCGTGCGGAAGGTCAAGCCGAGCAGCTTCGCCGCCTTCGTGATGTTGAAGTCGGTGCGCTCCATCGCCTGCATGATGAGGTTGCGCTCGAACTCCTCGAAGGAGATGCCCTCGCTGGGGAGCTTGAACGCGCCCTCCGTCTGGGGGCGAGCCTCCTGCCTCACTTCGAGCGGCAGGTCTTCGATCGAGATCAGATCGGACTCGGCGAGCAGGATCGCGCGCTCGATGGCCGACTCGAGCTGCCGGACGTTCCCGGGCCAGGCGTAGTCGGTCATCACGGCGCGCGCCTCCGGCGTCAAGCCCCGGATCAGGCGCGAGGTGTTGCGCGTGTGCTTCTTCAGGAAGAAGTCTATGAGGACGGGGATGTCGTCGCGGCGCTCGCGCAAGGGGGGCACGTCGATGGAGAGGACGTTGATGCGGTAGTAGAGGTCGTCGCGGAAGCGACCGTCGGCGACCATCGCGCGCAGGTCGCGGTTGGTGGCACAGACGACCCGCACGTCGATCTTGATCGGGCGCGTGCCGCCGACGCGGCGTATCTCGCGCTCCTGCAGGGCGCGCAGGAGTTTCGCCTGCATCGAGATGTCCAGCTCGCCGATCTCGTCGAGGAAGAGCGTGCCGCGATCCGCCACCTCGAAGAGCCCCTTCTTCTCGGCGTGCGCGCCGGTGAAAGAGCCCTTCTCGTGACCGAATAGCTCCGACTCCAACAGGTTCTCGTTGATGGCGGCGCAGTTGACCGCCTGGAACATCTCGCCCGCGCGCGGGCTCTGCGTGTGGATGGAGCGCGAGATCATCTCCTTGCCCGTTCCCGATTCGCCGCGGATCAGGACGGTCGAAGACGAGCGCGCGACCTTCAGGATCATCTTCTTGACGGTCTCCATCTCCTGCGAGGCGGAGATGATCTCCATGTCGAGCGCGTCGAGGCGGGTGAGGGCGCGGTTGATCGTCTCCAGCAGCTTCTCGCGGTCGTAGGGCTTCTCCAGGTAGTCGAACGCGCCGCGGCGCAGGGCGTCCTTCGCCGAGTCGATGGAGCCGTGCGCGGTGAGGAGGATGACGATGATCGAGGAGTCGTAGGCGAGCAGCTTTTGCAGCAGCTCGATGCCGTCGATGCCCGTCATTTTGAGATCGGTGAGGACGAGATCGAAGCGGTGCTCGCGCGCCATCTTGAGAGCCGCCTCGCCCGACGACGCCGTCGTCACGTCGTAGCCCTCGGCGGAGAGGATCATCTCCAGGATTTCCCGCTGCGACTTCTCGTCGTCCACGACAAGTATTGTTTTGCGAGCCATCTTCAACCCTCTAAGTTTAACTGGAAGTGAAAAACTTTAGTGACACGCTTGATCCGCGCAGCAAGCCTCTCCGCGGAGAGCTTCGACACCTTCTTTAATTATGATCGGCACCATCACCAGCGCCGCAAGTGGATCAGCCCACCACCATCCGAATACGGCGTTCAGTCCGAGCCCGACAAGTAAGATCGCCGAAAGGTAGGCGCAGATGTCGGTTTGTCGTGAGTCGGCGTGGAGGGCGCGGCTGTTTATCTTAGCAGCCACTCTCCGCTTCGCACGCGCCAGCAGCGGCATTACGACGAGCGACAGGAGGGAGATGGCGATGCCGACGTAGCTCGCCTCCGGCGGCTGCCGCATGAGCAGAGATTTGCCTGCATCGTAGCCGACATACGCGGCGAGTAGAAGGAAGCTGACACCGACAAGCCTGAGAGCCGCACGCTCGCGTCGCTCCGCGCTCTCTTCTGACGAACTAAGTCGCCAGAGCAGGGCGACACCGGAAAATGATTCGATGAACGAGTCAACCCCGAAGCCGATGAGCGCCGCGCTGCCGGAGACGACGCCAGCCCCGACCGACACAATGCCTTCGATAGAATTCCACCCAAGCGTCAACCATTCAAGCACGCGCCCGCGCCGCAGGTGGTGTGCGTGTGTTGCCCCGTGGTCGATGGCGGTCGTGCTCATGCTTCTAGTTCGTTTCCTGTTGGCAGCGTGACCGTGAAAGTTGTTCCTTCGCCGGGCTTGCTGGTGACGGTGATGGTGCCGTGGTGATCGTCGACCGCCTTCTTGACGATGGCTAAGCCCAGACCCGTGCCCGTCTCCTTCGTCGAGTAGTAGGGCTCGAAGACCTGCGAGATGTTTTCGGTCGGGATGCCGACGCCCGTGTCCGAGACCTCGGCGCGCACGCGGCGCGAGTCGTCCCGGGAGAGCGCCACCGTCAACGCCCCGCCCGCCCCCGCGCCCTCGATCGCCTGCACGCCGTTGATGATAAGGTTTGTGAAGAGGGAACGTAAAGATTCGGCGTCGCCGACGACGCGCGGGAGATCGGGCTCCTCCGAGACGCGCGTCTCGATGCCCAACTCGGCGGCCTGCGCCTCGACGATGCGGAGCGCGTCGTCGATGATCTCGCGCAGGTTCACGCGCCGCATCTCGAGCTCCGCCGGGCGCGAGTAGGTGAGAAACTCCGAGATGCGCGCGTTGATGCGCTGCACCTCGGTCTTGAGCTGCGCGGTCAGCTTCTCGACGACGGCGCGCTTCTGCGGGTCGGAGGGCGCGAGCGAGGTGCGGAGGTGATCGAGCGAGAGGTTGATGTAGTTGAGCGGGTTGCGAATCTCGTGCGCGATTGCCGAGGCGAGGCGACCGATCACCGCCGAGCGCTCCGCCTGGTTCAGGCGGCTCTCCACGTCGCGCAGGCGGCCGAGCCCGGCGAGCATCTCGTTGAAGACCTGCGAGAGCGCGCCCATCTCGTCGCTGCGCGAGGCGGAAGGGACGCGGAAATTAAATTCGCCGGCGGCGACGCGCCGCGCCGCCGAAGACAAGTCCTGAATGGGTCGCGTGAACCGCCACACGAGGACGCCCGCGGCGAGCGTCGCCAGGAGCATCACGGCGAGCGTGGGCAGCAGCGTCCCGAGCGCCTCCCAGCGGGCGGCGGTGCCGGGCGCGCCCTCCTGCGAGCCGAGCACGATGATGATGTAGTTGACGCCCGCGTTCGTCCGCACGGGGATGGAGAACGTGCGCGGCTCACCCGCGACCGGCCGCCCGGAGGTTGAAGAAGTGGGGAGCAGTCGGGCGATGTCCTCCGACTCGTGACCCCCAGCTTCGACGATCCGTTTCGGGAGTTGGATTTCGGAGATGTAGGTGTAGTGGTTGGAGTCGTCCGCCAGCTTGCGCGGCTTGTAAGCGGGGTCGAGGCTGTCGTCGACGCGCCCGTCGTCGCGCACGACGAGGACGTTCATCACGCTCGGGTGCTCCGTCCGCAGCGGAATCTTGTGCTCCTGATCGATGGCGACGAGATACTTGTCCGTGCGCGGCAGACTCTCGAGCGCGAGGGCGACCGCCGCGGCGAGCGCCTGCTCTTGCTTAGCGATGGTGAGCGCGACGCGCCGCTCCTCGCGCCGGTTCAGGTAGAACTGCACGCCGAGCGTCGCGATCAGAAGCACCGCGAGCACGAGCAGCAGGCGGATGCGGAAGGTGTTGAAGAGGCGTGTCACGCTTTTCGGCTGGACGGTTTCACGACGCGCGCAGTTCAAGTTGAACGATAGACGCCCGAAGTTAAGTGGAACGAAATTTAGGGTGTTGCCCTCGCCGTTGACGGATGTTATAGTCGCGAGGTCTCCAACGCAATCCCCCCGGAGACATTGGGGATTCGTCTCCCCGCTCGCCCGCGACAGTAAGGGTTGCCGAACGAACTCAACTCAAGGAAGTTTGGAAAAGAACGACTTGCGAAAGCGTGCTTTCCGGAGACGAAGTCTTTCCCGACATAGGGACGCGCACCTCGCCCCGTGCGCCGACGCCAAAACCTGCATCTAAGAGTTGCCACCGCGCGGCGCTTGGTCGCCTAAAGCAGCACGCGTGGTCTCTCTGAAGTCTTACCGTGAGAGGATCAGTGCATGACCCGTACACCCCGTTCCCCCTTCGCCTTCCTCGTCGTCGCGCTCCTTACCTTGAGCGCATTCTCCGCCAACACCTCAGCCGCCTCGCGCGGAAAGAAAGCCGCTAAGGCTCCAGCCGCGAAATCTTCGCGCGCCCCGAAGTCGCGCGAGAAGAGCGCGCGCGCGGGGAAGTCTTCCGCCAGGGAGACGCGCGCCGAGCGGCGCTCGCGCGGGCGCGCGAACGACCGCGCGTCGGCGCGTCAGGAAGCACGCGCCGCGCGGGGCGGCAAGCCCTCGAGGCGCGAGCGCCTGGCGCAGGCGCGCCGGGAGGCTGAGGAGCGCAGGCGGCGCGCGGAAGCGGCGCGGCGCGCGGAGCTGGCGCGGCTCGCGGCGATCGCGCGGCAGCGCGCGCTCGACAACGCGCTGCGCGAAGAGGTGCAGGCTGACATCGCGAAGGACGACACGACGGGCGAGGACATGGAGGTGCGCCGCGCGGCCCTTAACGCGCTCGGCAACCACGCCGGCTCGGTCGTCGTGATGAACCCGAAGACGGGGCGCATCTACACCATCGTCAACCAGGAGTGGGGCGTGCGCCGCGGCTTCAAGCCCTGCTCGACGATCAAGCTCGTGAGCGGGCTCGCCGGTCTCAGCGAGGGCGTCATCGACCCCGTCGCCGAGAACGCCTCCTACGGCAACCGGATGAATTTGACGGACGCGCTCGCCGTCTCGCACAACGGCTACTTCCAGCAGGTCGGTCGCGCGGTCGGCTTCGAGCGGATGTCTTCCTACGCGCGCCAGTTGGGCTTGGGCGAGCGCACCGGCGTCAACCACACGGGCGAGTTTCCGGGCCGCCTCCCGCTCTTTAAGAACGACGTGGGGATGCTGAGGATGAGCTCGCACGGCGACGACATCGAGATCACGCCCGTGCAGCTCGCCGCGCTCGCCTCGGTCTTCGCCAACGGCGGGACGCTGCTCACGCCGCACCTGCCGCGCGCGCCGGAAGAGGATTTGAAGTTCAAGCCGGAGGTTCGGCGCCAGCTCAACGTCCCGCAGGAGAGCCTGCGCCGGATGCTGCCGGGCATGATCGGCTCGGTCAACTACGGTTCGGGTCGCAAGGCTTACGACCCGCTCCAGACCATCGCCGGGAAGACCGGCACGTGCATCGGCGCGGGGAGCGTCTGGGTGGGTCTCTTCACCTCTTACGCGCCGGTCGAAGACCCGCAGCTCGCCATCGCGGTCGTCGGTCGCGGCTCGGACGCGCGCGGGCACTTCCCCGCGGCGGTCGCCGGGCAGATTTACCGCGCGCTCAACCACCGCTTCGGCAAGCACGGCGGCCAGTCGCCCTTCGCGCTGACGCCCGACATGCTCGCGCCCAAGCCGAAGATCGATCCCTCGACCATCGCCGACACAGACGACGAGGAGGAGAAGTCTGCCGACCCGGCGACCGCCGTCCCGACCGATCCGTCGAAGGCGGGCGAGGCGACGGGGCCCGCGACGACGGGGAACGTCAGACAGGTGCTGATGCCCGTCCCGCAGCAGACGCAGCCGCGCCCGACTTTGACTTCGCCGATGAGCGTGAAGCCCGCGCCCGCGACGAAGACCCCGCCCTCGTCGAACGACACGGTGACGGGCACGGACGGGCGACCCCGCCGCGTCACCACAAAGAACCCGTAACGAAGTTATCACTTCGTCGCATGGAACCGCGCGCCGCGCCACGGTGTCAAAGACATCGGGGCGCGGCGCGAGTGCGTTCGGGCTGAGGGGGCGACAGGAGCGCGGCGGCGTGGGCGCCACGTGCGGGGCGCGGGCGATCGTCGCGCTTGACACGCCTTCGCAGCCTGTAGCAGTATCACCGGCGTCCCCGTGGCGGTGTTTTAGTCCCCGACAAATTCCGTGAGTCACTCCCCCTGCCCGCGCGTCCGTTCGGACGCGGGCGCGGCACGCGCGCTTCAGTCGGCAACTGCCGACACGGCGGGCGCATCTGAAATTAGTCGCGACGCTTTAAAGAGGCGAGACGCGAGCCCCAGGTAAGGATCGAAGAGATTTCAAAGACGATTGCTCCGGAGGAGTTAAGTAACCGATGAAAACCCTGAGCCGACTTTTAATGCTGGCTGCGCTCGCCGCCGCCTTCTCGCTTCCCGCGTTCGCGCAAGACCCGGCCGCCTCGCCCGCCGCGACGGGCCCCTGCGAGGAAGCCGCCAGAGGCGAACTCTACACGCAGTATTACAACGCCAAGAAGACCGATCAGCCGAAGGCTTACGAGCTCGGCAAGCAGTACCTCGCCAAGTACGAGAGCTGCGCCGACAACTACACCGCCTCGGTCAAAAAGTTCGTCAACATTTACGGGAAGGCTGTCCTCCGCAACAACTTCTTCAACGCTTACAACGCGAAGGACGTGGCGAAGCTCAACGCCTTGGGCAAGCAACTCCTCGCCAGCGATCCGAACGACGCGGCAGCCGCGATGCTGAGCGCGGTCGGAGTCTATCAGGCGGTGCAGGCGAAGAACCCCGCCGCGACCGACGCCGACGCCGACATGTTCGTCGGGAAAGCCATCGAGCTGATCGAAGCGGGCAAGGTGCCCACCGATCTTGAGAGCAAGCCGAGCTGGCTGCCGTTCACCAGCAAGGACGACGCGCTGGGCTACCTGACCTTCACGCGCGCCGCCCAGCTTGAGAAGGCGAACAACAATGGCGAGGCGGTCAAGCTACTGATGAAGGTCGCGCAGTCCGCCAGCAAGTCGAAGGAAGACCCTCTGCTGTACGCGTCGCTCGCGCGGCTCTACAAGATAGAAGCCGCCCCGATGTTCGAGAAGTATCAGACCTACAAGGAGCCGACTCCTGAGAGCCAACTCCTCTTGCTCAACATCAATCAGGTAGTGGATCGCCTGATTGACGCCTACGCCCGCGCCGTCGCCTACAGCGCGACCCCCGCGGACAAGGCGAAGTACATGGCGGACCTGACCGAGCTTTACAAGTCGCGCCACGAAGGCACGGACAAGGGGCTCACGGAGCTGATCGCGGGCATCAAGGCGCAGCCGCTCATGATGACGCAGCCGATCACGGCGCTGCCCGCGCCCACTCCGGAGAACGGTGCGGGCGACGGCACCGCGGCGGGCGCCCAGACCACCCCGGCGGCAGCGCCCGTGGCGAACCCGGCGGCGACCGCCGCGAAGCCCGCGCCGACTTCTACGACGACGACGACGGCGAAGCCCGCGCCCGCCACCACCACCGCGCCCGCGAAGAAGAGGCCCTGACGCTTCTCGCGCACTGCGCACTCTCTTGCGAGGAACGCCGGTCTCTCACGACGAAAGTGAGAGACCGGCGTTCCTCTTTCTAGACGCGCGCGGGGTCGGGCTTGACGAACCGGCGCGGCGGTTGGCAATCTTAGCGCGGAAGAAATTTTCTCGCGCGGGCGCGAGTCGTGAAGGAAAGCCCTCCTTGATCCGAAGTAAGACCCCGAACGCACGCACCGGGAGCCGTCTGGTGTCGGCGCGCGCCGCCGCCCTCGCGGCCTTCGCGACTCTAACGACCTGCCTCGCCTCGTCTCCGGGCGCGTTCGCGCGTCAGCCGCAAGACCCACAGCCTTCGCAGCCGCAGCAGCGGATCACGCAGGCGCAGGCGGAGCTGTACGAGCGTTGGCGCTCGAACATCAACACGAACCAGCCGGTCGCCTTCGACGCGGGCAGCGCGTACCTCGCCAGGTACCCCGGCGACGAGTACGCCGCGCACGTGCGCCGCTGGGTCGATGCCTACGAGCGCGCCTTCCGCAAGGTCGAGTTCCAGCGCTTCTTCAAAACGCAGCGGTTCGCCGAACTCTTCCGCACGGGCAAGGTCATCCTCGCCGACGAGCCCGGCCAGCTCAAGATCATCTTCCACCTCGCCTACGCCGGCTACCTCGCCGCGGGCGGGGGCGACGATTCGTTCGCCGCCGAGTCGCTCGAATACGCGCGCCGCGCCGCGCAGCTGATCGAGTCGGGCGCGAAGCCGACGGACTGGCAGCCCTTCGCCGACAAGTCGGACGCGCTCGGCTACCTCCACTTCGTCATCGGCGAGCTGACCTTCAAGGACGACCCCGCGGGCTCCGCGCGGCTCTTCCGCAAGGCTCTCGGCTTCGAGACGACGCTCAGGCGCACGCCCGTCATCTACTCGCGACTCGCCGCCACCTACGTCGCGAGCGAATACGATCCGCTCTCGAAGGACTACACCTCGCGCTTCGCCGGTAAGGACCCGACGGACGAGAGCCGCGCCGCCCTGGAGAAGATCAACGCGGTCGTCGACCGCGTCCTCGACGCTTACGCGCGCGCCGTCTCCTTCTCGGGCGAAGACCCGAAGTACGCGGACGCCAAGCGGCGGTGGTCCGAAGAGTTGACGCGCTTCTACAAGTTCCGACACGACGGCTCGACCGAAGGTCTCGACGCGCTCGTCGCCGGTTTTGTCAGAACCGCCTGCGGTAGCGGGCGGGTTTTTCACACCATGCGCGCTCACCGGTTCGTAGCACATACCCGCCCGCTTGCAGCAGGCGGTTCTGACCTGTTCGTCCCGCCTTCCGCGTTTCCGGTTTTCAATTTACAATCCCGCAGGTGACTCCCGAATCAGACACGACGCCGCTCGAAGAGTTGGAGCAAAGACTCGGCTACGAGTTCCGTGATCGCACGCTGATCGAGCGCGCGGTCTCGCACCGCTCGTGGGCGCACGAGCAGGTCGGACCGGGCGAGGAAGAGAGCGCGCGCGCCCTGCACAACGAGGCGCTGGAGTTCGTCGGCGACTCCGTGCTCGGGCTCGTCGTCGCCGAGCACCTCTTCCGCGCGAACGCCGAGCTGACCGAGGGCGATCTCTCGCGCATGAAGCACCAGCTCGTGAGCACGCAGACGTTAGCCTCCGCCGCCACGCGGCTCGGCGTCGGCGATTTCGTCCGGCTCGGCCGCGGCGAGGAGAAGACCGGCGGGCGGCAGAAGCAGGCTCTGCTCGCGGACAGTTTCGAAGCCGTGCTCGCCGCCGTCTACCTCGACGGCGGCTTCAGGGCGGCGACCGACTTCGTGCTCCGCGCGCTCTCGGAGGAGCTGGGCGTCGCGACGCCGGAGTCCGCCGCCGCCGCCGACTACAAGACGATGTTGCAGGAGCGCGTGCAGGCGCTCTCGCGCGTCACGCCGACCTACGAGCTGGTCGCGACCGAGGGTCCGCCGCACGAGCGCACCTTCCGCGTCGAGGCGCGCTGGAACGAATACGCCGTCGGCGGCACGGGCTCGACCATCAAAGCCGCCGAGATGGAGGCTGCCCGCCGCGCGCTCGAACAACTCGGCGAGACGGAAGCGGCGCGCGCCTCTGAAGCGGAGAGCGCGGCGGCTGACTGAAGGTCTCGCACGAAGCATAAGGATGAAGGATGAAGGATGAGGTGAAGACGATGATTCTTACTTCATCCTTCATCCTTCATCCTTCATCCTTCATCCTTCATCGCTCCCCCTCTGCGCCCGCGGCGGTGAGTCTTGTTTTCACGCGCTCTACACAAACTGACGCGCTGCCCGGCCGGAACTCGACTTGACCGGCGCGCGTCCGGTTCTCTACGATGAAATTCATATGGGCAATGATTCGAGGACGACTGTGATCGAGGAGCCGCCCGCCGGGGCTGATTCGAGGGCGGGGAAGGGTGCGCGCGCCGCGTCGGACGGGAAGGGCGCGACCGGGGCGAAGGCTGACGCGAAGGCGGCGGCGCAGCCGGGTCCGCCGCGCAGCGTCTGGCGCGAGTACTTCGAGTCGCTCGTGGTGACGGCGATCATGGCGTTCTTCGGCATGACCTTCGTCGTGCAGGCGGTGAAGGTCCCGACCGGATCGATGCAGAACACGATCACCATCGGCGATCACCTCCTCGTCAACAAGTTCATCTTCGCGCCGGGACCGCCCCTGCCGTTCCTCCCGATGCGCGAGATACAGCGCGGCGACATCATCGTCTTCAAGTTCCCCGGCAGCCAGACCGGCTACGTCCTCGACACCAGCGACCCCACCAACCGTCCCTACGCGACGAACTACGTCAAGCGCGTCATCGGGCTGCCCGGCGACCGCGTCGAGCTCAAGGGCACGAAGGTCATCGTCAACGGTCAGCCGCTGCCCGAGCACGTCGTCACGGCGGTCGTCCACGACTACGACGACCCGCGCACGCCCGACGTGCTGGAAAACAACCTCCCGCTCGCGCCCGAAAGCGATCCGCCCGCCGAAGGTGAAGGACCCTACACCGTCTCCTACACCGCCGACACCCGCCGCGCCGCCGCGCGCGCGCAGGGGGAGCGCGACTACCCGATCTACAAACTCTCTGGCGGGCGCACGATCACCGTCCCCGCCGACAGCTACTTCGTGATGGGCGACAACCGCGACAACAGTCTGGACAGCCGCTACTGGGGCTTCGTCCCGCGCGACCTCGTGATCGGTCGCGCCCTCTTCGTCTACTGGTCTTACGACGAGAGCATCCCCTCTTCCGGCTTCCCCTACCTACAGGATTTTTTCACGCACACGCGTTGGGGCCGCACGGGCACGATGATCAAGTGAGTCGCTGCCGCGCGCGCGCGAGTTCGGGTCGGGCTAAACAAGGAGGGGTCGCAATGTTCTCGTCATGGAGCCGGGGGGGCTTGGGCTGGAAGGAGCTGGCGCAGCGCGTCTGGCGCGAGGTCGGCGAGGACGACATCTTCGGCAACGCCGCGAAGCTCTCCTACTACTTCCTCCTCGCGCTCTTCCCCCTCCTGCTCTTTCTCACGACGCTGCTCGGCTACCTCGCCGACGCGGGCAGCGAGCTGCGCAACGAGATGATCAGGATCCTCGCCGCGGTCATCCCGGCGGACGCGAGCAGCCTCATCTTCAAGACGGTCAACGAGGTCGAGGAGCACGCGGGCGGCGGCAAGCTCTCCTTCGGCGTCATCGCGACGCTGTGGGCGGCGTCGAACGGCATGACCGCGATCACGGACGCGCTCAACGTCGCCTACGAGGTGAAAGAGACGCGCCCGTGGTGGAAGTCGCGCCTGGTCGCGCTCGCGCTGACCGTGATCCTCTCGGTGCTCATCATGACGGCGCTCCTGCTGGTGCTCTTCGGCGGGAAGATTGCTAAATGGGTAGCCGCGAGCTACAGTTTCGGCTCGGTCTTCGTGATGACGTGGTCGGTCGTGCAGTGGGCGTTCGTCCTCGCCTTCGTGCTCCTCGCCTTCGCCCTGATCTATTACTTCGCGCCGGACGTGCGCGTGCGCCGCTGGCAGTGGATCACGCCGGGGACGGTGACGGCGGTCGTGCTCTGGCTGCTGGTCTCCTTCGCCTTCCGCCTCTACCTGCACTTCTTCAACTCCTACAGCGCGACCTACGGCGCGCTCGGGGCGGTCATCATCCTCATGCTCTGGTTCTACCTGACGGGCACGGCGATCCTGATCGGCGGCGAGATCAACTCCGAGATCATCTTCGCCGACGCCGGGCTCTCGCCCTCGGACGGGATGCGCGGCGAGAGCGCGGCGATGAAGGAGCCCGGCGTGGATAAGAAAGAATAGAGTCGGCGCGGCGGCGCGACGTTCGACAGCCGGCGCATCCCCCAGAGGATCGAACGGCACTCAGTGGAGCAAAGACATGTACAAATACACGATACAGGCGATGCCGGGGCAGAAGGCGAAGTTCGAGGGCGATCCCTCGATCAAGTACCGCATCAAGCGGCAGGACACCTCGGTGTCGGCGAAGCAGAAGGGGCACACGCAGATCATCAGGGACAACCTCGAGTACGAGGACGCCGTCGCGCAGATCAAGAGCTTCAACGACGTGGAGGGGAAGTCACAGGTCATACGCGAGGAAGTAGCCCGCCAGAAGAAAGAGTCGTAATACTTTCCCACAACTGATCTGCTAGAAAATTTGGGTGGGTAACGAGTCATTCTTTGGCGATATGGAAGGCTACCATAAAAGCACCGATAAGAATCAAGGCGAAGGTAATAACCAATCCTATAGGTGTGAATTGCGCGGTCGTGAGAATTGATAGTCCGTTAGCTGTCCCCGTTCCGAGTATTAAACCTCCTAGTGTACCCATGTGGCGATAAACCTTGTGCGAGGTGCTCGACACAAGGTATTGGCTTGCCCTTTCAACGTCTGACGTTGACACCGTTTCAGACCCATGCCGCCGAGACACCTTCACAGACTCTGTAAGGAGCTGCGCGGTGTATTCACTGATTTTGTATTTAAGACGCTCGAAAGACTTTTCCGAAAAAGGGGTATGCTCGATTTGCTCCAATTCTCTCTCGGCTGTCTCAATTATCCTACGAAGCTCATCCGAGGGCTTTGGAGTTAAGCTTGTGCTCATGCGAGTCCTCTTTCAATCGGTGGGGATTAAAGGAACTGCCGTCTAAAGCTTGTGAGAAAGCATCCGCAACCTTGTATCTCAAATCCGATGCTTTTCTAATATTGAATTGGAGAAGGGTTACAAAGACGGTTATGAGAGCCGAGAGAATAAGAAATCCGAGGGTCACTGCCGGTAAAATTCCAGATATGGCATTCAAGAATTCGCCAAACGCACCTTTTCCGATTTCGATAAGACGAGTACTCGTCAAAATCCCCGAAAGCCCGGAGAAGAATGCCGCAACGAGGGCAATGCTAAACGTGTGTCTAAAAATGTCCGCTAATTCGCGCCGCTTGAATTGCCGTTTTTTTATATCTTGTGTGTGCATTTGAAATACTCCGTGACGCTTGGGCAGCCATCTACATACTGCTTGAAAGACCTTTATGTCAATCCTGTTTCCTCGCTGTTCTCCTTAGCTAGTGGCTAACTACCATTGACAATAATTATACTCTGGTTTTAATCAAAGTGGACACAGATAATAAACTTCTCAATAGCTGCCAACCACTGTCAAGGCTAGACAGTCAGCGCCCCTCACGCCGCGCCGCGCCCGCCTTCCTAACGTAATAGTGACGCCGGTACGCGAGCTTCAACTTGTCTCTGACGAGCTGCGGCTCCGCGATCTCGACGCGCACTTCGCGGCGCTTGCCGTCGCGCACCCTGTTCGTCGGCGTGTAGGCGATGAGGTACTGCGAGCGCAGCTCCTGCTCGATGCGCGCGAAGGCGGCGCGCAGCTCGCCCTCGTCCTCGGGGAAGAAGGCGCGCCCCGCCGTCTCCTCCGAGACGGACGAGAGCGCGTCCTCGTCGATTGAGCTGCCGACGCCGATGCCATAAACGACGGCGTTAGCGTAGACGGCGGCGTTGACGGCGTCGGGAGCGCGCAGTCGGCTGCCGTTGTCCAAGCCGTCGGTCAGCAGGATGACGGCGCGGCGGGTGTTCGTCGGAGCCTTCGCGAGCACCTTGTAGCAGGTGAGGAAGAGCGCGTCGTAGACGGCAGTCCCACCGCCCGCCGCGCGAGCGGGCGCGGAGTTCGGGAGGGGAGGGCGCGGCGCGCCGACCTGTTCGACGGCGTCTTCGAGGCGCGCCAGATCGTTCGTGAACGACTGTTGCACGACCTCGGAATCGTCCTGCGTCTCCCGGGCGACCGTGGGAGGCGTGCTCTGTGCTTGAGCCGCTGGGCTCTGCGCCGGCGGCGCGCGTGTAGAGAAGGGAGGGAAGGTGATGACGAGAAGAGTGAGCGCGACGCCGAAGAGTCTTCCGTGTCCGCGCCCGATAGCCATCAGATTATTTACCGGAAAAGATCGCGCGACTATTCAGTCGGCTACTTGCGCGAGCGCGACGCCGAGCAGGATCAGCTTCTTGATGCCTTTGTAGAGCGGCTCGATCTCGCAGTTCTCGGTGAGCGCGTGCGAGTCGTCGCAGGGACCCGCGCCGGTCGAGATCGATGGGACGCCCGCGAGCAGCGCCGCGCTCGAATTGTTCGAGCCCGTCACGCCGATGGGCGGGTTCCGGAAACCCATCGCGAGGTGGACGGCTTCCGCCATTTTCACGAGCGGCGACTCGCGGTGCCCCGGGATCTGCGCCGAGGGCGACGTGGAGATCACGTCGGTCTTGACCGTCATCCCGGCCTTCTTCGCCTCGTCCTCGACGATCAGTTTGATCTTCTTTTCCAGATCGGCGATCACGTCGTTGCTCGTCGATCTCAGATCGACCGTGAACCACGCGTCCGAAGCCTTCGCGTTGACGACCTCCGAGCCGCCGAGCATCCCGATGTTCAGGTTCGACGAAGGGGTGCGCGGCACCTCCAGCTCGTAGATGCGCGAGATGGCGCGCGCGGCGGGCAGCGTCGCCGAGTAGGGCGGCGTGCGCGAGCGCGTGTGCCCGCCGGGACCGATCAAGTGGAAGCGGTACCAGTTGATGCCGATGCCGCCGTAAGTGAACCCCTCGTAGCCGCCGTCCAGGGCGACGTAGCTGTCGATCTGCGACTTGTTCTCCTTGACGTACTCCTCCGCGCCCGTCAAGCCCCGCTCCTCGTCCACGGTGAAGACGAACGTGAGATCGCCCTTGGTGCGAACCCGCGCGGCGTTCAAGGCGCGGATCATGGCGAGCAGCGCCTCGATGTTGCGCGTGTCGTCGCCGACGCCGGGCGCGTAGATTTTCCCGCCTCGGATCGTCGCCTTGATCTTCAAACCCTCCTGGAAGACCGTGTCCATGTGCGCGTCGAAGACGACGCGCGGCGTCCCGACGGCGCCCTTGCGCACGGCGACGAGGTTGCCGGTCTTGTCGAAGAAAACTTTATCGAGCTTCATCCCGCGCAGGATTTTTTCGAGGAAGAGCGCACGCTCGCGCTCCTTGCCCGAAGGCGCGTTGACCTCCGTGATCGCCGCCCACTCTTTCAGGATCGGGTCTTTGGACTGATCGACGTGCGCGAAGGCGGCGACCACTTCGGGGCGCTTGAGC
>JAIVJC010000006.1 GCA_020200235.1 Acidobacteriota bacterium
GCGCGAGCGCGACGAAGGCGTCGAGCCCGCGCGCCGCCTCGGCGAGCGCGCCGAGCGCCGCGCCGTCGTCGCGGCTGACGCGCGAGGCGCGACCGTAAGCCGTGTCGACGACGAGCACGAGCGTGGAGCCGCCCGCGCGCGAGACCGCGAGAGAGAGCGCCGCCGCCTCGTCGCCCGCCCACTCATCCGGGTGACCGCCGAAGGCTTTCGTGAAGGCTGCCGCCAACTCCTCGCCGAGGGTCGCGCGCGTGCCGCGTTCGGCGCGCACGACCGTGTAGCGGCGGCTCGTGAGCCGGCGCGCGCTCGTCGCGACGTGCGCGTCCGGCACGGTCGGGCGCAGGGTCGGCTGCGCGACGAGCGCCGCGAACGCCGCGAGCGTGTGGCTCTTGCCGACGCCGCGCAGGCCGGCGAGGGCGCGCCCCGTGCCGCGACCGCGCGGCAGGTCAGCCAGCGCGTCGAGCCAGCGGGCGAGCAGATCGGAGGTGGCGTCGGTGAAGCAGTAAGCGGCGAGGGCGCGCGCCGGGTCGGCGGCGAAGTCGTGCACCTCGTCGTACGCCTGCGGCTCGACGAAATCCTTAATTTTACCCTGTGATAACTTCATTCGACTGCGGGAGCATGGGTGGGAGGACGCTACGCGCAAACTGCGCGTAGCGTGAGGCAGGCAATTTCGACTCTAGCACGCCGCCCGACGCGGCGTAAACCTATACTTTTCGCGGCGCGTTGCTATAATCCGCGGCAGGCGTTTTCGCGCGCGGTCGGGCGGGCAGGGGCGGGAAAAACGCATCGGGGCAGGCAGTTTTTCCGCCCGCGGGCGGCGCAACCCGTCACAGCGAGTCGGCATCAAAACGACGCTCCGCGAAAGATCGGCGAGTCACCCGACCCCACGGTTCTGACAAAATCTTTTGCCGCGAGTCTGTATCCGGCGCGCCTGCCGCCGATTTCGGGACGGGAGCCCGTAGTCGGGTAAGTGAGTCTCCCCGGTCCGCAAGGCTTTCGAGAACTTCTGGAGAATTTCGACACCATGTTCAGCCAACTCTCACGCACTTTCACGGCTCTGGCGCTCGCGCTCTCGCTGCTCGGCGGCTCCGCGCTCGCCGCGCCTCGCGCGCAGGACGCGCAGCAGCAGCAGCCCGCCGCCACGCCGTCGAAGGACGATAAGGGCACCAAGAAGATCGACAAGAAGGCTGCCGACGAGCAGGCGAAAGCGGCTGCCGACGCGGCGAAGAACGCGGGCAAGGCGCTCTCGACGGACGAAGACCCCGCGCTCATCGGCAAGCGCAAGCTCAACGGCGGGCTCTTCGCCAAGATGAGCCGGTCCCTGGAGAGTGAGGTCAAGCTCGGCCGCCAGGTCTCCGCCGAGATCGACCGGCAGGCGAAGCTCGTCGACGATCCCATCATCACCGAGTACATCAACCGCGTCGGGCAGAACGTCGTCAACCACTCGGACGCGAAGATTCCCTTCACCATCAAGGTCATCGACTCCGACGAGGTCAACGCCTTCGCGCTGCCGGGCGGCTTCTTCTACGTCAACAAGGGGCTCATCCTCGCCGCCGACAACGAGGCGGAGGTGGCGGGCGTGATGGCGCACGAGATCGCGCACGTCGCCGCGCGCCACTACGTCGAGACCGAGGCGAAGGGCACGGTCGCGCAGATCGGCATGATCGCGGGCTCGATCTTCCTCGGCGGCATCCCGGGCATGATCCTCCAGAACGCCGGCGGGCTCGGCTTAGCCGCGGGCTTCTCCAAGTTCTCGCGCAGCGCCGAGAGCGAGGCCGACAAGCTCGGCGTGCAGTACCTCTACGCGGCGGGCTACGACCCCGGCGCGATGTCCACGATGTTCGAGAAGCTCGCCTCGCAGAACAAGAAGAAGCCGGGCTTCTTCGCCAAGACCTTCGCGACGCACCCGCAGTCGATCGATCGGCTCGA
This sequence comes from Acidobacteriota bacterium, assembly GCA_020200235.1. Lineage (GTDB taxonomy): Bacteria > Acidobacteriota > Blastocatellia > Pyrinomonadales > Pyrinomonadaceae > JAIVGV01. The sequence continues at coordinate 1,927 of JAIVJC010000006.1, forward strand.
GACGTCGAAGGCTCTGGTCGCGCGCTTCCCCGAGCACGAGGAGTACATCCTGAACACCTCGGAGTTCCAGCGCGTGAAGAACCGCCTGCTGCGGCTCTCGAACTCGAAGGCGTCGCTCGCGGGCGACCTCGCGGGCGAGAGCACCGAAGGCGGGCCGGCGCGACCGACCCTCAAGCGTCGCTCGCCGACGCCCGACGCCGACGACTCCAAGCCGGCGGAGAAGAAGGAAGCCCCGCCGACGCTGAAGAAGACCACGCCCCCGCCGCCGCCGCCGCCGAGCGATCAGCGGTAAGGCGCGAGCAGGCTGGACGAAGAAAGAAGAAGGGCTCCGAGGTCAGTTAAACCTCGGAGCCCTTCTTCTTTCCCCGTCGGGCGCCCCCCCGAGCGACCGCCACAGCTTGACAATTATATGCCCGTTTTTTAATCTACTCGTTCGCGTTGTAGACGCTTATTTTCGAGAGAGTTACCTTATGTCAACAACTTTTCCGAGCGGTCAGGGTTTAGCCGACAATCGCAAGTGGTACGTCGTGGACGCGGCGGGTCAAACCGTCGGTCGTCTGGCGACCGAAGTGGCGCGCGTGCTTTCGGGCAAGAACAAGCCGATCTACACGCCGTTCCTCGACACGGGCGATCACGTCATCGTCATCAACGCGCGCCGGGCGGTCTTCAAGGGCTCGAAGGCGGAGCAGAAGCTCTACCGCCACCACACGCTCTACCCCGGCGGCTTGCGCACCATCGGCGTCAAGGATCAGTTCGCCAAGCACCCCGAGCGGGTCATCGAGCTGGCTGTCCGCGGCATGCTGCCGAAGTCGAAGCTCGGTCGCGCGATGGGCAAGAAGCTCAAGGTCTACGGCGACGCCGATCACCCGCACACGGCGCAGCGCCCCGAGGCGCTCAAACTCAGCGAGCGCGCGGCGGCCGCGCGGGCGAAGTAGTTTCCCACACAGCTAAGGAATAAAGAACGTGGCAGAGAATCAATTCTACGGAACCGGCAGGCGCAAGACCTCGACGGCGCGCGTCTACCTGCGCCCCGGCACGGGCGAGATCAAGATCAACAAGAAGACGTTCGAGGACTACTTCCCGAACCAGGCGCTGCGGATGGTCATCCGCCAGCCCCTCCAGCTGACCGAGACCTCGAACAAGTTCGACATCCTCGTCAACGTCGCGGGCGGCGGTCCCGCCGGGCAGGCGGGCGCGGTGCGCCACGGCATCACGCGCGCGCTGATGGAGTTCAACGCCGACCTGCGCCCGACCCTCAAGTCGGCCGGGCTGGTGACGCGCGACCCGCGCATCAAGGAGCGCAAGAAGTACGGGCAGAAGGGCGCCCGCAAACGCTTCCAGTTCTCGAAACGCTAGTCTCATTGCGGAATGCGGATTTCGGATTGCGGATTCGAAATCCGTTTTTCCCTTCCGCAATCCGAAATCCGCATTCCGCAATTCCATTGTCGCCGCCGGGTTGGTTGCCCCGCGGGGTGTCTCGGCGGCGGCGAGTACATAAACCAATCAACTGAGGAGGTTCACTTTTGGTCTCGGTAACGATGAAAGAACTTCTGGAAGCCGGCGTGCACTTCGGCCATCAGGTGCGCCGCTGGAACCCGAAGATGAAGGAGTACATTTTCGGCGAGCGCAACGGCATCAACATCATCGATCTGCAGAAGACGCAGAAGCTGTTCCGCGAAGCCATCAGCTACGTCACTTCAATCGCCGCCGAGGATCGCGGGCGCACCATCCTCTTCGTCGGCACGAAGCGGCAGGCGCAGGACGCGATCCGCGAGGAGGCGACGCGCGCCGGTCAGTACTACATCAACCAGCGCTGGCTCGGCGGACTCTTGACGAATTTCCAGACCGTGCAGAAGTCGATCAAGCGGCTGCGCGAGCTGGAGGCGATGAAGACCGACGGCCGCTACGAGATGCTCACGAAGAAGGAGGGCATCAAGCTCGACCGCGAGCGCGAGACCCTGGAGCGAAACTTCTCCGGCATCAAGAACATGACGCGCCTGCCCGAGCGAAGAGGGCGCGGAAGCCCAGACCGGCGAAGCGCAGGCTGCCGCGACCGCGCCCGAGGCGACCGGCACGCGCCCGACCTTGAGCGCGAGCGGCGACGGCACCTCTTCGGTGACGACGGCGCGCGATCCCGGTCGCGAGTCGCAGAACTTCACCGACATGGGCGCCGCCGCCCCGTCCACCGAGACGCAGGTCTCCGCGCCGGGCAACCAGGGCTTCGGCAAGACCGGACAGCAGCCCGACAGCGTCGGCGACCACGCGCAGGCCGGCACGCACGCGCCCGTGCGCGGGGCGTTCGGCGCGGGCGACGAGCCCGCCGAGACGACGCCGGAGCGCGACGCCGCGCAGCAGAAGGGCGCGGAGTCGGTCGGCGCGGCGAAGTGAGTAAAGAGCTGTTAGCTATTAGCCGTTAGCTTTTAGCTAAACCAAAATTGCTAACGGCTAACAGCCGACAGCTAATTTCGGCGAGCGCAGCCTCTGCTAGCGGGCAACCGCCGGGGCTGCGCTCGGTTTTATTGGCTGCTAGCGATCAGCCACTAGTTGTCGGCTATCAGCTATCATTCAAAATTCAAATTACTACGGGCGGCTGATTCCGGCTAACAGCTAACAGCTAACGGCTAACCGCTCTTCCGAGGAGATTGTCATGGCAGAAGTGACGGCGGCCGGGGTGAAGGCTCTGCGCGAGAAGACGGGCGCGGGGATGATGGAGTGCAAGAACGCGCTCACGGAGGCGGGCGGCGACGAGGCGCAGGCGATCGAGCTCCTGCGCAAGCGCGGGCTCGCCTCGGCGAAGAAGAAGGAGGGTAGGATCGCGGCCGAGGGCGTCGTCGGCTCCTACATCCACATGGGCGGCAAGGTCGGCGTGCTGGTCGAGGTCAACTGCGAGACCGACTTCGTCGCGCGCACCGAGGAGTTCCAGCAGTTGGTCAAAGACATCGCGATGCACGTCGCCGCCGCCGAGCCGCGCTTCGTCTCGCGCGAAGAGGTCGACGCGGGCGTGATGGACAAGGAGCGCGAGATCGCGCGCGCGCAGGCGAAGAACGATCCGAAGAACGCGTCGAAGCCCGATCAGGTGATCGACAAGATCGTCGAGGGGCGGATGAACAAGTTCTACGAGGAGGCGGTCCTGGTCGATCAGCCGTTCGTCAAAGACCCGGCGAAGACCGTCGGCGATCTCCTGAACGAGAAGATCGCCGCGACGGGCGAGAAGATCAGCGTCCGCCGCTTCACCCGCTACAAGATGGGCGAGGGGCTCTCGAAGCGCGAAGAAGACTTCGGCGGCGAGGTCGCGGCGCTCCTCTGAGGAGATTGCGGAATGCGGATTTCGGATTGCGGATTAAATACAAACGCTGATTCTTCCAATCCGCAATCCGAAATCCGCATTCCGCAATTGAAGAATCCGCATTCCGCAATCCGAAATCGAATGACTGCCGAAACACAGACGACCGCCGGGCGCGAGCCCGCCTTCCGCCGGATCCTCCTGAAGCTGTCCGGCGAGGCGCTGATGGGCGAGCAGAACTACGGCGTGGACGTGAAGGTCGCGCGCGACGTGGCGGAGCAGGTGAAAGCCGTGCGCGCGCTCGGCGTCGAGGTGGCGATCGTCGTCGGCGGCGGCAACATCTTCCGCGGCGTCTCGGAGAGCGCGGGCGACATGGATCGCGCCGCCGCCGACTACATCGGCATGCTCGCCACGATCATGAACGCCGTCGTGTTGCAGGACGCGCTCGAGAAGACGGAAGTCCACACGCGCGTGCTCTCCGCGCTCGACATCCCCGAGGTCGCCGAGCAGTTCATCCGCCGCCGCGCCGTGCGCCACCTCGAAAAGCAGCGCGTCGTCATCTTCGCCGCCGGGACGGGCAACCCGTATTTTACGACCGACTCGGCCGCCGCCCTGCGCGCGCTCGAAGTCAAAGCCGAGGTGATCCTGAAGGCGACGAAGGTCGAGGGCGTCTACGACTCCGACCCGGTGAAGAACCCGGGGGCGAAATTCTTCGACTGCATCACGTACCAGGAAGTGCTGGAGCAGCACCTGCAGGTGATGGACGCCTCGGCGATCTCCCTGTGCATGGACAACAACCTGCCCATCGTCGTCTTCAACATGCGCGAGCCGGGCAACATCCTGCGCGTCGTCACGGGCGAGCCCGGCGTCGGCACGAAGGTGTGCATGGAAAAACCAGAAAAGCCGTAGACCGTGAACCGTAAACCGTGACGGGACGGAATCCAATCCTTCCCGTCACGGTTTACGGTTCACGGTTTACGAGCATCGGAGATGCTCATGAGCGAGAAGGATGTGATTAAGGAGACGCGCCCGCGGATGGAGGCGTCGGTCGAAGACCTGCGGCGCAAACTCTCGACCGTGAGGACGGGCCGCGCCGTCGTGAGCCTGCTCGACCCCGTCGTCGTCGACTACTACGGCACGCCGACGCCGCTCAACCAGATGGCTTCGATCCACGTCCCCGAGCCGCAGACGATCACCGTGCAGCCCTGGGACATGACGCAGCTCAAGGCGATCGAGGGCGCGATCCGCTCCGCCGATCTGGGGCTCAACCCTTCGAACGACGGCAAGCTCGTGCGCGTGCCGATCCCGGCGCTCACAGAGGAGCGGCGCAGGCAGCTCGCCAAGCAGGTTCACGAGATGGCGGAGGAGCACCGCACGGCGGTGCGCAACGTGCGCCGCGACGCGAACGAGCGCCTCAAGAAGATGCTCAAGGACAAGGCGATTTCCGAGGACGCCGAGCGCGACGGGCTCGAAGAGGTTCAGAAGCTCACCAACTCGATCATCGCGCGCATCGACGATCTGGCGAAGAACAAAGAGCAGGAGATCACGAGCGTCTGAGTCGAGACGTCGGGGACGAGGCGTGGAGATGAAGCGAAGACGCGCCGGGGCGTCGGGCAAGGTCTGAGCCCCGAAGGGGCGCAATTTAATAGCCAGGGGCAGCGCCCCAAGATCAAGTTAACAAAATAAAGAGAGAGCCCCGAAGGGGCGGAATAAATTTTCGCTAGATTTATTCCGCCCCTTCGGGGCTCTCTCTTTGCTGGTGGATCAAGTCCCGGAGGCGTTGCCCCCGGCTTTCACATCTCGCCCCTTCGGGGCTCTGTCGTCCGGGGAGTCACCTTAATGCTCTGTCGCGCGTAGGCGCCGCACGCTTTCCGCCGCGCCCTCACTTGTCGGGGATGGCGAACGTGTTGTCGGGCACGTCCTGGTTGATCTTCGCGTCTTTAACTTTGAACTCGGCGTAGAAGGAGCCCTGCGTCGAGGAGATGCGCTGCACGAAGCTCAGTGGGACGAAGACGCCCTCGATCTCCTTCATCGACTTGAACTCGACGCTGTAGGTGTAAGGACCGTAGGGCACCTCGAAGCGCGTGAGCCGGTTCGTCGCCGCGTCCGCGTAGAAGTCGGTCGCGTTGCCCTCGGGGTCGGTGATGCGGAAGCCGCGCTCCTTCTTCGAGCCGTTGAGGGCGGTGACGGCGTAGCCCGGCTGGTCGAACTTCAGCAGCACGGGGACGCCGAAGCGGCTCGCCGAAGGCAGCTCGAAGCCGCGCATCGTGCTGTAGGTGCGCACGCCGTCGGAGATGAGCGAGAAGCCGAAGAGCGGCGACTGCACTTCGAGCCGCAGGCGGTCGCCCGAAGTGATCATGCCGAACTTGCCGGAGAGCGACTGCGCCGAGCCCGGCGCGTAGAGATCGGCGGAGCCGAGCAGCACGATGTTTTTCAGATCGCGGTACTTGTCGCCGCCCTGCGCGGCGTAGGTCGCGCGCGCCAGCTCGATCGGCGTCGCGGGGGCGGACGCGACCGCGGCGGCGGCGGCGGTCGTCGCCGGCGCGGTTGTTGTCGTCGCGGTCTGAGGCGCGGCGGTCTTGTCGGCGGGCTTCTGCTGCGCGGAGGCGCAGACGGTGGCGGCGAGGGCGAGCGCGGCGGCGGCGAGTGGCGTGAGTTTCATGCGGGCTAATTCCTTCCGTGGCGGTCGCGGGAAAGTGGGTTGAGAAAATGGGGAACCGGCAGGATCGCGCTTGTCTGTCGCGGCGACCCCTGCCGGTTTTTAACGCCCGCGGGGCGGTTTAAGTTTCTTAGAAGTTGAAGCGCACCTGCAGCTCCACGCGCCGGTTGCCGGCGGCGCCGCCGCCGCCGCCGCCGCCGCCGGGACCGAAGCCGCCGAAGCCGCCCGCCGAAGAGCGGGGCAGGCCGAACTGCGACGAGCTGAGGTTGCCGACCGGCGTGCCGAAGTTCGTGTGGTTGAAAATGTTGTTGACGTTGACGCTGAAGGTCATCTGGTAGCGGCTGTCGCTAGGTCCGCCGCCGCCGGGAGCGCCGAAGATGCCGCCCTGACCGAACATCCCGCCGCCGCCACCGCCACCGCCACCGCGAGGAGCGCCGCCGCCGCCGCCGCCGCGAGCACCACCGCCGCCGCCGCTGCGAGCGCCGCGAGCGCCACCGGCTGCCGCGCCGCCTTGCGCGGCTTGGTCAGTGCCCGCCGCGCCGCCCGTTCTGTTCGCCGCCGCGCGCGCGCGGCTGCTCGTGCCGCCGATGCCGATGGTCTTGCTCATGCGCATGTTGACGGAGAAGAACGACGTCGCCTCACCGAAGTTGCGCGGGATGATCGTCTGACCGGGCTTCGGTCGGATGTCGAACTTACCCCAGGGCGTGTCCTTCACGTCGCAGCCCGGCGCGTTCGGCGTGCAGTTGGGCGAGAGGGCGTCGGCGAACGCGGGGCGGTCGTTGAACTGCGTGTCGCCGTTGTTGTCGAGACCCGTCGTGATGTTGAAGGGGCGGCCCGAGAATGCCGTGACGAACGGGTTGAGGCGGATGCCCCACGGGGCTTCGACCGAGCCGCCGAGGACGAAGCGGTGGCGCACGTCGCCCGACGCGCGGCCGAACTCGTTGCTCACGTCGTAGTTGTTCGCCGGGAACGAGCCCGCGCCGTCCGTGTCGCTGCTCATCTTGCTCAGCGTGTAGTTGGTGAAGAGCGTGAAGCGCGGGTTGAGCCGCGTGTTGGCGCTCAGGTTGAGCTGGTTCTGGCGGAGCACTCCGCTCGACTCGAAGAGGAAGACGTTGCCCGCGGCGTCGCCGAGCGGGCGCACGCCGCCGAGCGGCGCGTTGATGTTGCGCGAGCGCAGGAGGTGGAGCGTCCGCGTGTTGATGTAGGTCGCCGTGCCGACGATGTTGTGCGGGAGTTGGCGCTCGACGCTGAAGGTGGACTGGACGGAGTAGGGGGCCTCGATGTCGTCGGCGAGGCGGCGCGTCGTGAGCGCCTGCCGGAAGGGGGCCAGCCGGTCAATCGTCGGCACATTAGGGAAGCCGCCGAGGATGCTCGCCGCATCGGCGTTTTGCGCGCGAATAACCGCGATCTGCTCGGCGGTGGCGCAATTAGTAGACGTGGCCGCCCCACACAGTTCCGGCACGGTTCTCTGAGTGATGAAGAACTGCTGCTGATTCGTGCCGTTGAATCGGTTAGCCTGTAATGTCAGATTATCCGAGACGCGGCTGTAGAAGACGCCGACTCCGCCGCGCAGGACCGTCTTCGGGCGCGCCTGAGCCTTGCCGAGTGAGTAGGCGAAGGAGAGTCGCGGCGCGAAGTTGAAGGAGCTGCTGATATTCGTCTGGTTCTCGTAGCGCAAGCCGCCGGAGAGCGTGAAGTTCGGGCGCACGCGCCAGTCGTCCTGGACGAATAACCCCACGTCGGTCTGGCTCACGTCAGCCAGCGGATCGCCGAAGGTGATATTGAGCTGCGACGGCAGCACTTCTGACCCGCTGTTGAGTTGTCCCGCTTTGGAAAGGGCAAACACCTGACGAAACTGCTCCCTCGACAACAACCCCGGCACGAGCACCGTCCCGTTCGGCGCGCGCACCGACTGGCGACCGGCGAAGACGAACGTGCCGTTGAAGCCCGACTGCGAGGAGTCTTCGATGCGGACGCCGCGCACGCGGCCGCCCGCCTTGAGCGAGTGCAAGCCGCGCACGAACGTGGTGTAGTTCTGCAACTCCCAGTTCGAGTTGGTGTTCTTCTGGGGAGCCGCGCTCGCGCCGCCCGCCGTGAACGCGCCGGAGACGTTCAGCACGGGTCGCGAGATGTCGCCGCCCGACTCGCTCGTGCCGCGCTCGAAGCGGAAGCGCGTCTCGTTGATGACGGTCGGCGTGAGGATCGCGGTCTCCGTCATCTGGATGCTGTGCTCCGTGTTCTTCCGGGCGAAGGTGCGGTCGATGCCGAAGAACGGATCGATGTCGAGCGTCAGCTCGCTCACGCCGAGATTGTCGGTGCTGTTGTGCGAAAAGTTGTAGCGCGCGACGAGCGTGTTGTCCTTGTTGAGGGCGTAGTCGGCGCGCGTGCCGAAGGAGGTGCGGCGTCCCGGCACGAGGACGGTGCGGATGATGGGCTCGAAGCCGAGCGTCGCCGGGTTGACGATCTCCGTGTTGATGATCGAGTTGCTGTCGGTGTCGCGCTTCTCGAAGTCGATGAAGAAGGACGACTTCTTCTTCTGGATGGGCCCGCCGAAGTTGCCGCCGAAGTTGCGCCCCTGCGAGGGCGCGCGGCGCGCGGCGAACGGGTCGCGCGAGTTGAGGCTCTCGTCGGAGAAGCTGAAGAAGGTCTGGCCGCGGTAGCGATCCGATCCGGGTCGCGTCAGAATCTCGATGCGCCCGAAGCCGATCTGATCGAACTCCGCCGAGAACGGGTTCTGGTTGATGCGGATTTCGCGGATCGCGTCCTTCGACGGGAGCGTGCCGCCGGTGAAGCCGTCGATGTAGATCTGCCCGCCGTTGGGACCCGCGGCGGGACCGGCGAGCGCCTGCAGCGCGGCTGCCAGGTCGTCCGGGTCGTCCGGCAGCGCGTCCAAATCCTTGCCCTTGATGACGAGCGCGCTCTGGTTGTTCTCCGCGTCGGTCGAGACGCCCGGCTCGGACTGCACCGTGACGGACTCCTGCCGGAGCGCGACGGCGAGCGTGACGTCGAGTCTCTCGCGCCCCGCGCTCGTCAGGTTCACGTCCGCGTTCTCGTAAGCGGCGAAGCCCTCGGAGACGGCGCGCACCGTGTAGTGACCGGGCATGACGCCGGTGAAGGTGTAGACGCCCTCCTGGTTGGTCGTCGCGGTCTTCTCGATGCCGGCGGCGTCGACGAGCGTGACGGTCGCGCCGACGACGACGCCGCCGAACTCGTCCTTGACGACGCCGCGCAGGGAGCCGGTGGGCTGCTGCGCGGCTGAGCCGTCGGGCTGCTGCTGCCGTGGTCGCGCCGAGACCGCCGGGACTGTGAACGCGAGCGCCAGCAGAATCGCCAGCCCGCCGTTGATGATCTTCTTCAATGACTGCATGATCGTTTCAATCGTCCTTCGCAAATGAATTGAGAACATAAGAAGGGGGCGTGGAGTTTGAGACTCGCGCGATACTCTCCACGCCCCCGCAAAATCGTTTAGGGCAGACCGATGCCGAGATCGATCCCGGCGGGCAAGCCCGAGCTGGTGACTTCGCCGCCGCCGCCGCCCCGCGGTCGCGCCTGGAGCGCGACGAGCACGGGCTCGGCGCCGGCGAGCAGCGTGATGGCTGTGACGCGCTTCGCGTCCGCGCCGGCGGCGCTCGAGACGATGACCACGTCGCCCGGCTTGAGGGTGGCGAGCGTCGTCTGCGGCTGCCGGTCGATCATGTCCTGGATGTCGAAATTGCCGCCGCCCATCATCGCGCGGCGCGGACCTCCCTGCCCTTCGCCGCCGCCCTGAGGCGGCGTGCCCGCGGGCGGCTGCCCGCCGCCGCGCTGACCCGCGCCGCCGGGACCGCCGATGCGCACGTCGCCGCCCTGACCCATTCCCGCGCCCGCGCCCAAGCCGCCGCCCGTCTGGCGCATCACCATGAAGGCGAGCATCTGACCCATCATCGGATCGATCCGGCGCAGGTTCGAGCTCGGGGTGACGGCGACCGTCAGCGGCTGCTTTTGACCGTTCGGCATGATCTTGACGGTGCCCCCGACAGCGTCGATTGACGCGACCGTGCCGAGGATGGTCTTAAACGATCCGGAGACGATCTCTTCGGGCTTGTAGCGCGCGCCGGCGGCGGTGCGCTCTCCCAACGCGCGGAGCTGATCGCCGACCTTGAGTTCCGCGAACGAGCTCGACTTGGCGTCGGCGTACTGCACGGAGTCGGGCGCGTAGCGCCGGAACATGACCTTCTCGCCCGCGGCTTCGACGACGACGGGCTTGAGCCCGGCGGGGGTGCGCGAGCTGATCGTCACCTCTTTGGTCGCGGGGTTGACCGCGGTGATCGTGCCCCAGACGCCGCGCCGCGCCCACTCCGCCTTGTCGTGCTCCTGCTTCTTCGCGATGTCGGACTTGGTCAGCACGACGATGAGCTGCGCCGGGACGGTCTTCTGATCCGCCGAGACGCGACCGCGCGCGTACACCTTGTCGCCGATGCTCAAGTCCGCCAGCGCGATGGGCGTCGCCGTCTCGATCGAGGTGGAGCCGGGTTGCGCGCGCTTGAACTGGGTCTTGTCGTCGAGCATGACGAGCACGCTGTTGCCCGCCGCCGTCTTGACGGCGAGCCCCTTGGCTTCGACGTTGATCGCCGTCACCTCGCCCATCACGCGCGTCGCGGTGATGTCCTTGTCGCCAGCCTGCGGCTGCGCGGGCGCGGCGACCAAGCCGGCGGGCGTTGCCGATGCGGCGGCGAGTAGGATCGTCAGTAGAAACTTCTTCATAGATAGACCTCTGCCCTCTTGTTTACCGCTGCTCGAATTTTGGGTTCCGTTAATTGTAGCGCGCTCCGCGGCGGCGCGCCTCAGCGGGGGCGCTCCTGCGCGCCGCGCTTGGCGTCCATCTCCGCCGTGACCGCGTCGAACTTCTGCCGCTGAGCCTCGTCGAGCAGCTCGCGGATGCGCGCGCGCGCCTTCAGCCGGGGCTCGTCGAAGCGCGGGCGCAGCTCGGCGCGTAAGCTACGGTACTCGTTGCGCGTCTCGTCGAGGACGGCGCGGATTTTCGTCGCCTGCTCGTCCGTCAGGCTCAGGTCGCGGCGCATCTTGTCGAAGTGCGCCCCGGCGTCCCGCTTGTGCTCGTCGCCGCGCCGCCCGGCGCTCGCGCGCGAGCGGTAGACGCCGTCGAGCGCCGCGCCCGTCACCGTGCCGAGCGCGAAGACCGCGGCGAAGACGATCCAGATTTTGATCCTCGTGCTGCCGTTCATTGGTGCGCCTCCGTCTCTTCCCTCTCGACGACGATGTCGAGCACGTCGTCGTGCGAGAGCTGATCGCGTTCGGCGAGCACCGTCGTCACCAAGCCCGAGCCGCGCGTGTCCAGGAGCGCCTCGTAGCCCATCTGATTCGACGACGCGCTCGCGCCGGAGATGCCGATCCAGAACAGCAGCGCCGCCGCGACCATCGCGACGACAGCCATCACCGGCACGGCTCTCCACGCCACCGCAAGGAGCGCGAGCCAGCCCTCGTCATTTCCCGCGCGCCTGCGCTCTTCGATGCGCGCGGCGATGCGCGTGTAGAGGAAGGGGGAGGAGGCGGCCGCGTCGGCTGCGTCGTCGGCGCCGCGCGCCGCCGCGCGCAAGGCTTCGCGGGCGATCGTGTCGAGCCGGTCGTCAGAAATGTCGTGTGCCTTTTTGCCGAACATCTAATACCTCGTGGGCGAGCCGCGCTCGGGGGCGTTCCACACACGAGGAGACGCAGCGCCGGGCGCGGCGGTTACAAGATTTTTCGCGGGAGGCTCGGCGCCAACCCCCCGGTCTTACAGGTATTTACGCAGGACGCGGCGCAGCGAGAGGCGCGCGCGGTGGGCGCGGACTTTGACCTTCGAGTTCGTCCAGCCGGTCAGCTCACTGATCTCCGCGACGGAGAGGCCGTCGGCGTCGAGCATCGTGAGGACGGCGCGGTCTTCCGGTTCGAGGCGCGCGAGGAGTTTGGCGGCGAGGTCGCGCGAGACGAGGGATGATTCGATGTCGGGCTCGTTTGACGCGACGCGCTCGACGCGCGAGACGAGGCCCAGCGCCTCCTCGCCCGCGAGGTTCGTCTCGGAGTTCTGCGGGCGGCGGCGCGCGCGGCGCAGCTCGTCGTAGGCGGCGTTGACGGCGATCTGCGAGAGCCACGCGCCGAAGGAGGAGGCGTGCGCGCCCGCGTAGGAGTCGAGCGCGAAGTAGGCTTTGACGAAAGCCTCCTGCACGATCTCCTCGACCTGCTCCCTCTGCGGGAAGAAACGCGCGGCGACGCGCGCGACCCTCAGGCGGTGGCGCTCGAACAACTTCTCGAACGCCGCCTCGTCGCCCGCGCGCACGCGCCTGACGAGCGCGTCGTCGGTCGGTTCCTCGTGCGGCTGCAAAGTGTCCACAGTGTGCGGCTTAAAATTCCACCCACAATAAACCAGATCGGGCGGGGCGCGCGAGGGCGCGCGTCGGTCGCAGTCGCGAAAGTAAGCCGGGGTTGTTTAAATCTTCGCCGGGGATTTCCAGCCGAGGCGGTAGCGCGCCGTGAGCGCGAGGCCGAGGCTGGTGACGACGAGCGCGGCGGCGGCGAGCGCCCACAGGTAAGGCAGCGAGAGGACGAGCGCCCAGAAGAGCGCGCCCAACAGCAGCGCGACCGACTCCGAGCGGTTCCGCTCGTTGAGCAGCAGGCGCTGGAGCCAGCGCCCCGTCGCCGCGTGGATCGCGACGCGACCGAAGAGGTAGGCGACGACTAAGAGCAGGCTCGCCAGCGCGCCGACGAAGACGCCGACCGCGGGCGGCAGCACGTGCAGCGAGACCGGCACGCCGAAGCCGATGACGAGCGCGCCGACGAAGCCGATCAGGGCGACGCGCAAACTCGTCAACTGCAAGCGCGCCGCGGCGCGGCTGATCGCGTCGGGCGTGGCGGCGGTCAGAGCGAGCGAGACGATGAACCAGAAGAGCACGGAGAGGACGCGCACGCCGAGCGACGGCAGCGACCAGCGCGGCGCGAGGACGGAGGCGGGGTTGCGCGTCGCCTCGCGCAGCTCCTGCTCGTAGCCCGCGTACATCACGGTCGAGCTGGCGGGGTTGCGCGCGGGCGCGCCCTTGCCGTGGTGGTACGCGCCGCCGAAGACCCACACGTCGCCGCCGATGAAAGAGCCCTCGCGCTGGAAGACCGATCCGCCGAGCGCCGCCACGTCGCCCTCGACCCTGCCCTCGACCACCACGTCGCCGCCGAACGCCATCACGCCGTGCCGCACGAGCCCGCGCACGACGACCGTGCGCCCCATGCCGAACACGTCGCGCGCGTAGTCGCCTTCGATGACGATGGCATCACCCGCGTCCTCCGGGCGCGGCACCGCGGGCGGCGGCGGCGGCGATCCGGTCTGCGCCGGCGACTGCTGCATCGTCTGCCGCGCGGTGACGACCAACGCCGCGGCGCAAAGCAACGCGAGGATCACCGACGCGCGTAGCACCGCGCGCGCGACGGGTTGAGTCGATGGCGCGACCACTGCGCCGCGCGGCGAAGTTTGAAGTCCGTGATTGAGTGCGATGGCGTGCAACGTCAGGGTGTCGGCGCGCGGTAAAAAGTTGATCGACCGTCGGGGCTACGGCTTCGCGGTCTCGCACGCAGGAGAGTTGTACGCGCCGGGGGGCGTGGGGTTTCAGTCGGGGAGGCGTTCGCGGTGATAATTGCTGATGAGGCACAGGAGCGCGAGGAGGGCGAGGGCGAGCGCGACGAAGAGGGAGGCGCGCACGCCGCCCGGCTCGGCGGCGACGAACCGCCCCGCGGAGCGCAGGATGAGAGCCGCGCCCGCGAAGCCTTCAGCCGCCGTGTGGAAGATCATGTCGAGGATCGAGAGGCCGGCGCCGACCGCGGCGCGCACGGGCAGGAGACCTTCGCCGACGGCGCGCACGCCCAAGAGCGCGAGCGCGAGCGCCGAGAGCGCGAGGCAGAGCGCGGCGGCGCGGCGGCGCTCGACGACCCGCCGCACGCTCGTCATGTCGGTCTGCGCGCGCGCCTTGACGACGCGGGCGAAGTCTTCCGGCAGCTCGACCTTCTTCTGCGCGCGCGCGAACGCCGCGTCGAGCAGGCACAGCAGCCGCCGCTGTTCCGAGAGCGCCCCGGCGCAAGGCGCGCACGCGCGCAGGTGCTCTTCGAACGAGGAGCTTTCGGCGACGCTCAGCTCGCCGTCGAGGTAGGCGGCGACGTCCGTGCAGTCGCACGGCGGGCGCGCGCAGCCGCCGCCGTCGCGCTCCGGTGTCGTCGCCGCCTTCGTCGTCGCCTCGTCCAAGTTCAAAACACCTCTCAACTAAGCCCGGTCGATTCTAAGCACGGTCGATGCCGCGCTCGCGCAGGGGCTGTCGCATCGCCTCGCGCGCGCGGAAGATTCTGTTCTTGACGGTGCCGAGCGGCAAGCCGGTGACCTCGGCGATCTCGTCGTAGGAGAGATCGTGCGCGTGGCGCAGGACGATCAGCTCGCGGTAGCCCTGCGGGAGCGCGTCGATGACGTCCTCGATCTCGGCGCGCATCTCCGCCCGCTCGCTCAACTGTTCCGGCGTCGGCGCGTCGCTCGCCAGCGGTCGCTCGTAGGTCTCGCCGTCCGCCGACTTCACGCTCAGCTCCTGCTGGCGCGTGGAGTGGCGGCGCAGGTGGTCGATCGCCGTGTTGTGCGCGATGCGGTAGATCCAGGTGGAGAACTTGTACTCGGGGCGGTAGCGCGCGAGCGAGCCGTAGACCTTGATGAAGACGTCCTGCGTGAGGTCGAGCGCGGCTTCGTAGTCGCCGGTCATGCGGTAGACGTAGGAGACGATGGGGCGCTGGTAGCGGCGCACCAGCTCCTCGAAGCCGTCCCCGCGACCGCGGATCGCGCGGCGCACGAGATCGGCGTCGCCGAGCGAGGCGACGCGGTTCACCATGGGGGATGCTGCTGCGCTCATGGTTTCGACCTGAGAACTTACGATGGCGCGGGGGCGAAAGTTTCAGGAGCGGAGGTCGGAGGTTATAGATCAGGGGTCGGTTTTATGCTTTCACTGATCTCTGACCTCTAGCCTCTGACCTCTACCCGAACGCTAAAGCCGCGAGCCCGGCGGGGGCTGCGAGCTGCGCGAAGGGGAGTTCCTGCGAGGGGAGCGTGAGCCGCGCCTCCTCTGCGCGCAGGAGGCGCGGGCGCGCGCTCAACGTCTCCTCGACGATGGCGAGCGCCTGATCCTCTTCGATGCCCTGCCCCGCGACGAGCATCCGGCCGACGACCGCCGACGAGCCTTCGCCCCCGTCGTTAGACGTGTTCATGCGGTCGCGGTAGAAGAGGAGGAAGCGGTAGAACTCGTCGGCGCGATCTTCGGGGTCGCAGGTGATGCTGCGCACCAGGAGCGGCTGGTTGTCCCTGAGCAGCGCGGCGGTGAACCCCTCGGCGTGCGAGCTGACGAGGAGCGCGTCAGAGGCGTCGCGCCCGCCGCGCATGAGCCACTGCTCCTCGCCCATGTGGCGCGGCAGCAGCAGCCCGGCGCTCCAGCCGAGCGCGGCGAAGACCGATTCGTATTCGGCGAGGACGGAGGCGCGCGCGGCGGTGGCGAGGAAGCGCGCCCTGCCCTGCGAGTCGCCGCGCAGGCGGTGGCGCGAGACTCTCAGCTCGTCGGCGCCCGCGCCGAAGGTGCGCTCGATCTTCCAGCGCAGCATCTCCTCGGTCTCGGCGCGCGAGGCTGACGCCGACTCCAGCGTCAGGATCGCCGTGCGCGCCGCCGCCTCCGGGAGCGCGACCGACCAGCGGCGCTTGCGCGCGAGCCCCGTGCTCTCGGCGAGCCCGGCGAGGACGCGAGCCAACTCGCCCGTGTCCGTGACGTTCGACTCGTCGAAGCCCGGCAGCAGCAGCCCTTCGGGCAGCGGGGCGATCCCGGCGCGCCTGACGACGAAGGCGTCGCGCCGCCGGTCGAGCGAGACCACGGCGGCGGACGAGCCCGTCAGCCCGACGGCTGTCGAAGGGAGGCGCGGGCGCGCGAGTTTGGAGAGAGGGTTCATCGGGATTGCGGAATGCGGATTGCCGATTGCGGATTAGAGACCAGCAGATCGTTTCTCCGGCTCCGAGTCCTAAGTCTTAACTCCTAAGCGCAGGCGTCATATTCTTGAATCCGCATTCCGCATTCCGCAATCCGCAATCACCCCGGCTTACCATTCGCTGTACGGCGTGCCGTCGAGCGAGATGTCGGTGGAGGTGCTGTGCACGTTCACGACGCCCTGCCCGCCTTCGCTGGAGGTCGGGTCCTGACCCATGACCGTGTTCCACTCGCGCTTCTCCGTCATCGGATCGACGGGTATCTCGTGCAGGTAGCCCGCGCTGACGAGGTCTTCGAGCGACTGCGGGAGCTGAGCCTTGTCGGCGGCGTACTGGTCGAGCAGCTTCCGCATCTGGAAGAGATCGTCCTTCAGCACGGACTCCTGCGCCACGATGACCGTGCGCCGGTAGGCGGGCAGCACGATGACCGCGAGGATGATGATGATCGAGATGACGATCATCAGCTCCAGGAGGGTGAAGCCGCGCGAATGCGGATTGCGGATTGCGGATTGCGGATTAGCGAACGAGAAACTTTTCACGCGCGATCTCAGACCTGCATCAGGCTTCTTGAAATCCGCACTCCGCAATCCGCAATCCGCAATTGATTTACCAGTCACTGTACTTATCTTTCCCGTTGAGCGCCTTCTCGCGCGAGCGCGAGCGCACGTCGAAGACGTTCTCCTTGCCGCCGCAGCTGTCCGTGTCCTGCGTCTCCCAGCTCGAACAGAAGACCCAGTCCTTCCGCCCCGTGATCGGGTCTTCGGGAATCTCTCGCAGGTAAACTTTCTTCTTCGTCGAGAGGGCGTTGCCCTGCTTGCTGAAGAAGTCGCCCTTGACGCTGCCCATCGACTGCTCGGCGGAGGCGGCGCGCGGCACGACGTTGACGCCCTTGACGAGCGTCTCGAGATCGGGCGGGTAGTGGTCGGGGTTGTTGACGCCGAAGATCATGCAGTCGGCGACGACGACCTTGCTGCGCGGATCGACCAGGCCCTGCTGCTGCTGCGGCGGCGCGCCGGGCGGCGGGTTCTGCGGTCCCGACCCGGCAGGGTTCGGCACGATGCCGCCCCCGGACTCGCCCGGCACGCCGCCCGGCAGCCCACCCGGCGTGCACTGCATCCCGAAGGTGTCGCGGCGGAACTCCTTGATCGCCTCGCGCATCGTGCGCAGGGAGTCGCGCAGCTGCACTTCCTTCTGGCGCCGCACGGCCGTCTTGATCATCGGGATCACGCCGAGCGCGAGCACCGCCATCACCGTCATCGTGATGACCAACTCGATCAGCGTAAAGCCCTGCTCGCGCGCGCGTCTCATGAACTACGTCCCCGTCCCGTTAACTACTTCACCGTCAGCCGAGCCTGCGAGGTCTGCGCGACGACCGCACGCCCGTCAGCCGACATCAGGTAGAGCCCCGCGCGGTCGAAGGCGATCAGGCTCTCGCCCGCGGCGAGCGCTTCGACCTCGACGAAGAGCAGCACGCCCGCCCCGCTCACGTGGGAGCCCGCCGGCGGCGCGACGAGCGCGAGCAGGGAGCCGCGCGGATCGACCGACTGCGTGACGGACGGCTGCGCGCCCTGAGAGTCGCCGAACAGCGTGCCTTTCGTGATCGAGCGCACGGCCAGGACGCGCGGATCGAACTTGAGCGCGGCGGCGGCGAGGCTCAGGGGCGTCGCCGTGTTGATGAGCACCATCACGCGCCGGCGCTCGCCGACGCGCATCTCGCCGCCCGTCAGAAGGTGCAGCGACGCGCCGCCCGCCTGCGGCTCCGTCGCGGCGGCGCTAGTCGCGGGCGCGGCGGCGGGCGCGGCGGCGGTCGAGCTCTTCAAGGCGACGGCGGGGACGGGCGGCGGCGCGTCGTCCGTGTTGATGACGGGGATCGCGTACGCGCCCTGCGTGGTCTTCACGCCCTCGACCGCGGCGGCGGTTGCGGCATTCGTCGACGCACTCGGCGCGAACGAGTTCGACGCGCCCGCGATAATCTGCGGCGCGGGGACGTAAGCGGGCGCGCCCGCCTCGGCGGTCTGCGACGGCTGCGCGCCCGCGGCGGCGTCGGTCGCCTTCGACTCGGCGGCGGCGGCGGTCTGCACCTGCACGGCCGTGTCCGTCGGCAACTGGCGCGCGGCGGCGAGCTGCTCCTCGCGCTCCGCGGCTTTCACCACCGCCTCGAGCGAGTCGGAGATGGGCGCCTGCAGCGTGCCCGCGTCGCGCGTCTGGATGTCGTCGGGCGTGACGACGGGCGAGGAGAGCACGCGCGGCGAGACGGTGATGACGATGTCGGCGTTCGAGCTGTTGTCGGTCGGCGTCGAGAAGAGGCGACCGAGGACCGGGATCAAGCCGAGCAGGGGCAAGCCCTGACGCCCGCGCGACTGCTTGTCCTGCGAGACCGAGGCGATCATCACGGTGCGCCCGTTCGGGATGCGCGCCTTGCCGCTCATCGTGCGCTGGCTGAAGGTCGGCGTGAGCGCGTTCGCCCCGCCGATCACGTCGTTCGACTCGATCTCCATCTTCACTTCCACGTCCTGGTTCGGGAAGACCTGCGGCGTGAACTTCAGGTTGAGACCCGTGTCCTGGTACTGGATGACGGGGTAGCCGCCGCTGCCGAAGACGCTGCCCGCGCCGCCCTGCTGCGGCGTCGCCGTGCCCGCGCCGAGGCCCCCGAAGGGCGTGACCTGCGCCGTCTGGATCGGGACTTTCTGACCGATGCGCGTGACGCTCTGCTCGCCGTCGAAGGCGTGCACCTGCGTGTGCGCCAAAAGCCGCGTGTTGTCCTTCGACTGGAAGAGGCTGAGCTGCGTCGCCGGCAGGATGAACGAGCCGCCGAGCGCCGTGATGACGGTGGCCGCCACCGCGTCCGCCTTCGTGCCGACGCCGCCGCCCTTGCCGTCGCCGCTGTTGACGATCTGGCCCCGGCCGTTGGGACCGCCGACGAGGATCGAGAGCGGGTTGAAGCCGCCGAGGCTGCCGAGCGTGCCGGCGGTGCCGACCTGGTTGCCGAGTTGCAGCAGGTTCGTGCGCGAGACTTCGTAGATGTTCACGTCCATCACGACCTCGGCGCGATCCTTGTCGATGGCGCGCAGCAGCTCTTCGATGAGGCGGATGTTCTCCGGCGTGTCGCGCACGGTGATGCTGTTCGTCTCCTTGTTGGGGGTCACGAGCGGCTGGCGGCCGGCGTTGGGCGGCAGCGCCGACTGGATCAGGTTGCGCGCGTTCTGCGGGTCGATGTTCGTCAGGTAGAAGGTGCGCAGGACCAGCTGCTGGTACTGACCGCGCTTGCCCTGATCGGCGACGAGGACGGTGCGGCGGTCGAGCTTCTGGAAGAAGAGGTTCTGCGCGATGAAGATGTGATCGAGGGCGCGCGCGGCGGTCACGTCCCGCAGGTTCACCTTGACCTGGCGCTTGGGGAAGTCGCGGTCGAAGATGACGTTCAAGCCCAGCTCCTCCGCCATCTTGCGGACGAAGTCTTCGAGGTCGCCGTTGTAGTTGATGACGCGCAGCTGCTCGGAGCGCGTCGGCGGCAGAGCCTGCGCCGCCTGCTGGGCGACGCGGCCGCCCTGCGCCGCCTGCGTCGAGTCGTAAGAGGCGGGCTCGGTCGCCGTGCCGCCCGCCGCGGACGAGATCGAGGGGCGCGTGGTCGTCCCGTTCAAGCCCTCCTTCTCGCGTTGCAGCCGCAGCATCCGGTTCATCTCGGCGACCGCCAGCTCGTTGACCGGGTCGTAGCCGTAAGCCTGGCGGAAGGCGTTGTAGGCGCCCGTGTAGTCGCCCTGCTCCGCGAGCGCCCGGCCCTGATCCATGAACTTCTGCGAGGCGTTGAAGAGCGCGCGCCGGTAGTGGAGCTGGTACTCCATGTCGGCGGGGTTGGTGGCGACGGCGAGCGCGAACTCCTGCGCCGCCTGCTCCCACTGCTCCATCTTCTCGTGGTTGAGACCGGCCTTGTAGTTCTTCTCGCCCTTCTTCGCCGAGACGGCGAGGGGCGCGGCGAGCAGGCAGAGCGCCACGAGCAGGGACGCCAGGCGGCGCGGCGTAGTCGTTTGCTTCATTTCAGACCTCATAAAAAACTGTCAGTGGTCAGTCGTCCGTTGTCCGTTGTTCACAGCGGACGCTGAGGCGGGCTGCCAACCGATCCAGTTACACGCGGGAGAGAGTAAACCGTTCCTTAAACCTGAGAGCCGAAGCTGGCGGCGCAAGAGCAAGAGCCGGCAACAACGGACTACTGACTACGGACTACGGACTACTGACTACTGACTACTGACGGCTGTCCGTTCCCGTCGAGCTTGATCTCTTCGACGAAGGTGACGCGGTTGATCTCGTGCAGCGTCGAGACGCCGCCGAAAACTTTGCGCAGCGCCGACTCGCGCAAGCTACGCAAGCCCTCCTTCTCCGCCGCGCGGCGGACTTCCGAGCCGGGCCGCCGCTCGATGATCAGCTCGCGGATGTTGTCGGAGAGATCGAGCAGCTCGTGGATGGCGGTGCGCCCGCGGTAGCCGGTGTGGTTGCAGGCGTCGCAGCCGACGCTCATGTAGAAGACGCCCTCGCGGTGCTCCTCCTCCTTCAGCCCCGACTCCAGCAGCTCCTCGTCCGAGGGGCGGTAGGCGCGCTTGCAGACCTCGCACAGCAGGCGCACGAGCCGCTGCGCGAGCACGCAGTTCAGGCTGGAGACGAAGTTGTAGGGCTCGACCCCCATGTTGAGGAAGCGACCGATCACGTCGATGACGTTGTTGGCGTGGACGGTCGTGAAAACCAGGTGCCCCGTCAAGGCCGACTGGATGGCGATCTGCGCCGTCTCGGTGTCGCGGATCTCGCCGACCATGATCTTGTCCGGGTCGTGGCGCAGGATCGAGCGAAGCCCGCGCGCGAAGGTGAGACCCTTCTTCTCGTTGACCGGGATCTGCGTGACGCCGTGCAGCTGATACTCCACCGGGTCTTCGATGGTGATGATCTTGTCTTCCTCGTTCCTGATCTCGTTCAAGGCGGCGTAGAGAGTCGTCGTCTTGCCCGAGCCCGTGGGACCCGTGACGAGCACCATCCCGTAGGGCTCGGCGATGTAGCGGCGAAAACCCCGCAGGTCGTCCTCGTCGAAGCCGACCACGTCGAGGTTCAGGTTGCGGAACTTCTCGTTGATCTGCTCCTTGTCGAGGATACGAATCACCGCGTCCTCGCCGTGCACGGTCGGCATGATCGAGACGCGGAAGTCGACGTTCCTGCCTTTGTAGCGCACGCGGAAGCGGCCGTCCTGCGGCACGCGCCGCTCGGCGATGTCGAGCTCCGACATGACCTTGATGCGCGAGATCAGGGTCTGGTGGTATTCGAGCGAGATGGGCTCGACCTTCTCGTAGAGCGCGCCGTCGATGCGGTACTTGACGTGCACCGCCGTGTCCCTGGTCTCGATGTGGATGTCGGAGGCGCGCGACTCCATCGCCGTGAAGATGACCGTGTCGACCAGCTTGATGATCGGCGACATCTCGCTGTCGGTCGCCAGACGATCGAGATCGAGCACCTCCTCGCCGTGCTCCGTCTCCTTGACGAGCGAGATGCGGAAGCCCGAGGTCGCCTCCTGCAGCACGCGCTGCGTGGCGTCGCCCTTCCTCAAGACCACGTCGATCGCCCCGGCGGTCGCGACGTGCGGGACGATGCGCGAGCGGAGCGCGCTCGCCAGCTCGTCGATCTTCTCGAGGTCTGACGGATCAGCCATCGCCACGTGCAGGCGCTTGCCCTCGCGCCGCAGGGGCACGAACTGGTTGCGCAGCATCAGATCGACGGGGATTTCACTGAGGATCGAGTAGTCGATGGGCGACTCGCCCTCGGGCGGGAGCAGATCGACGTAGGGCAGGCGGTAGCGCGCGGCGAGCTCCATCGCGGAGCGCACCTCGGGCGGGAGGCCGTGATCGGGCGCGGCGGCGGCGTTGGCGCGCTGCTGCTGCTGCGGCGGCGGCTGGCCGGTCGCCGCGGGCGCGAGTGTGTCTTCGAGGGAGGCGGTCATAAACTCAAAACTGCTTCGCGCGGCTGCTGCTCGGCGCGCCGGGGGCGGAATTGCCGGAACTCGGTCAGATGCGCGAGACGCGCCGCGAGATGGTCGCCGGCGCGGGTAAATCAGTGCGGGGCGCCCATGCCCGACACGTTCGAGATCGACTGGATGATGGGCAGGTAGATCGCCAGGAGGATCGTCACCACCACGCCGCCCATCACGAGGAGAATCGCAGGTTCAAGAATGGTCGTCAACTGCTCCAAACGCACCTCGGACTCGGCGTCGTAGAAGGTCGCCACCTCTTCGAGCATCTCTCTTAAACTGCCCGAGCGCTCGCCCACGCCGATCATGTCGAGCGCGAGTTCGGGCATCCAGTGCGCCTTCTCCAGACTCTCCGTGAACGATCTGCCCTCGCGGATCATCGGCAGGATCGAGGAGGAGCGCGCCCTCAGCTCCCGGTTCGTGATCGCTTCCGAAGCGATCTCCCACGACTCGACGAGCGTGATGCCGCCGGCGAGCAGCGTCGAGAGCGAGCGCGTCACCTGCCCGACGGCGAGCTGCGTCATCAGGTTGCCGACGATGGGTAATTTGACCAGCAGGCGGTCGACCGCGAGGCGGCCCTGCGGCGTGCGCGACCAGACGTAGAGCGCGACCGCGCCGATGATGACGGCGGGACCGAACCAGTAGATGTTCTCCGACATCCAGCCCGAGATGCCGACGACGATCGCCGTGATGGTCGGCAGATTCCCGCCGAAGCCCTCGAAGAGTCGCGCCATGCGCGGCACGACGTAGGTCGTCAGGAAGACGACCATGCCCGTGGAGGCGAGGAGCAGGAAGAGCGGGTAGGCGAGCGCGCCGCGAATCTTGCGCCGCACCTCGACGCCGCGCCGCATGTACTTGTTGTAGCGCACCAGCACGTCGTCGAGCGCGCCCGAGCGCTCGCCCGCGAGGATCGAGGCGGTGTAGATGCGCGGGAAGATGGGGCCCTGCTGCGCGAAGGCTTCCGAGAGCGCCATGCCGCCGCGAATCTTCTCCTCCACGTTCGAGAGCACGGAGCGCAGGCGGGGGCTCGCCGCGCGGCGGCTGAGCATCGTGACGGCTTGGAGGATCGGGATGCCGGCGCGAATGAGCGCCGCCATCTGCTGGTTGAAGAGCAGGAAGTCGCCCGGCTTGACGCGCGAGCCCAGGCCCGCGCGCCCGCCGCGCGTGAACGACGCCGCGCCGCCCCTCTTAGGCACGCTGACGGAGAAGACGCGGAAGCCCTCGGCTTCGAGCCGGACGCGCGCCTCGGCCGCGCCCACGGCTTCGATGGTGCGCGTCACGACTTCGCCCGCGGGCGTCCCCAGACGACAGATGAACTCAGCCATGCTTCTTATTTATTGGGCGACGCCTTCGAAGGCGTCAATCGCGCTTCGGACAGGGGTTTCAGGCGCGAGAGCCGCGAGTATAACACGCGCCGGATGCGCGGCGCGCTCCCTCCGCGCCGACGCACCTCCCTACACGCCGCCGCGCGAAGAAAGTTGCAAGAGGTGCGCTACTGACCGCCGGAAACTTCTTGACGCGCGGTATGGACAGGACTATGCTGCGCTCGTCTCACCAACCGGGCGTGAACCTCAATCATCCGCGAAGGAATAATGCCGTGAGTCCTCATCAAACTTCCATCCCAACCCGGACTCGAAACCTACCCGTCTTCCAGCTCGCGCTATTAGCCCTGCTTCTCTTGTTATGCGCGGTCGGCATCGTGTCGAGCACGGCGCAATCGCTACCGCAGGACAGCGCGGCGCAAATAAAACCGCATGAGAGAGAATTTAAAGATGGATTGCCGGAGCACGTGCCGATTAAAGTTAAGGTCAGGAACCTAAACCATGAGAAGTGGGCAGATAATCTTGAGGTGGAGGTCAAAAATACGGGAGAAAAGCCGATTTATTTCCTCTTTTTGATAATAACTTTACCGGACGTGAGATCAGACGGTAATCGGGTGATGAGCTTCCAGCTACTTTATGGCCGAGAGGAGTTGGTCGATTTTACCGCGCCTATTCGACCGGACGATATACCGATCAGGCCGGGCGAGACCCAGGTGCTCAAAATTCCTGAGCAGTTCTCCCAGGGATGGGAACGCTTCGCCGCGAGGAGGAATCTACCAAAGACTGAGCCGCGAAAAATTCAAATCAGACTCGGAGAACTTAACTTCGGGGATGGCACGGGCTTCATGGGGACTGACGGTACGCGGATGGGTATTAGTCGACAGTGGTCATCAAAACACTCTAACGCCAAAGCGGAGAAACAGACTTTGATGGCTGCTAAACCATACCTTAGCCGCCCTCCCAATTTGTCACGAGAAGCATCACCTTTCTTTTTACCGGCGACCTTTCTGCCGGTAAAAATGTTTATGGCGGAGCCAGCGATTTTTTCTCCCGTTATGGCTCCGACCGCGGTGGACACCTGCGGGTGTCAAGGAGGCACTTGTTATCCTTTGAAATACAGTAGAGGAGCCTGCTGCGGTTACAGCGTCCTCATTGCCGTCCAAGCGAGTTGTACCGATCTAGCGAATCACGTAGGCGCATGTCACGCAGTTGAGGATGAAGAGTTTCCTTGCCCGGGAGATGGTCCGTGTATCGGAGGCGCTCTGATCTCCTGCCCGACTTCTGACCCCACGCCGACGCCTACCCCCACGCCAACGCCGACTGCCACGCCGACACCGCCGCCCACCCCGGAGCCGGTGTGCGACCCGAACACGCGCCCCAATGATTCTTGCACTTGTTCATATACATTTGGTCCCGATCCTATCTCGTTTTGGGATTGTCATGACTGTTTTAATGGCCCGGAGGCAAACTTCACCCGTTACCAAAACGGCTGCCCCGACACCGCTTACCTCGACTCCGCAGACACTTTTTGCTGCCAGTGTGCGATACAAACTTGCCCGCCTGGCACTACCTTGTACGTCAGCAGTTGCAGGTGTCTCCAGACGAATAGCGGCGGCGGGGGTGGGGG